>JBNMJW010000261.1:0-1009 GCA_050874025.1 Candidatus Ornithospirochaeta sp. | reverse complement strand
TCATCATCAAACCATTCTTGTGCTTTATCGTAATACATCTCTCCACTTCCTTTATAATACGAAAGTATTTCTCTTATTATCTTGCTACTTACATTGTTTGGCTGTGTCTGATTCATGTCAAGGGCAAACTCTTTTAGCCTCCTCTCTTTCTCCGTTAGCTCTTCTATTGTATGCCATGGATATGATGTATTTATTATCGTGAGATATGGGCTATTGTCTAATATCTCCCCTTCTCTATTAAAGCGCTCATAGCCCTTTACTTCTATACTCCTCATATTAAAGCTATATATTGGCCTTCCACCTTTTACACTCTTACTATTCTCAAAGGGATCGTAGTCACATAACCATAATAAGTAGACTTCTTTTACTCCTATGCTTACCTCTCCTCTTTCTTCATTACTTAACTCTCGCCCCATATATGAAAGTGCACGAGGTATTGTATCTTTATTATCTTTCTTTTGTATCTCTATCTGTATACTCCTCTTTAAACCTCCAAATGATTTTAATCTCACTACAACATCACTTCGTTGTGATCGTAAGAGCTTCGCTTTCTCTTCTTCCTTCTCTTTTCCCTTTAGAATACCTTTCTTCCTATACTCTTCTACTATGACTGTTAACTCATCATCATTCTCTGGTAGTGAGAATGGAAGTTCTACAAGACTTAAGATTTCTCTTATTAATGCTTTATTCTTAAAACCTTCTATTATGTGTGGTGAGTATAGAGTGAGATTATTAATTAAGTCTAAAACGAAGTCTTTTTCTTTTCCAATTTTCCTATTCATTCCTAACACCTCCTTTTTAGTGTCTATATATAGAACGTTAAAAATCGAAAATATGTCAAAATTGAATGAAAAAAAGGAGAATTTTCGGGTCAATATCTTTTTAGGTGGTATTTATAAGTAAAAGAATTAGTAATGAAGATTTAGTAGAAGAAAAATAAAGGGCGATTTCCTATAATTAACTTGAAACCAAAAAAAAGGAAACGCCCATATGAATAGTAGCACGCCAT
>JBNMJW010000260.1:0-1079 GCA_050874025.1 Candidatus Ornithospirochaeta sp. | reverse complement strand
GCTACCATTTTGTCATAGTAGCCATGGTTAAAGGCTTTATCTAATGGGACATCATATTCATCGATAAGAATAATTACTTTCTTTTCATAGTGCTTATAGAGCAATTCTGAGAGTAGTTTTAAACTTACAGAAAGTTCGCTTTCCGATTCTTCTTGTTTTAAAAAACGTTTAAATGTAGCTTTGTTCTCTTCTGTTAGATTTGGACTATCTTGTAGAAAACTCCACCTTGCTATCTCACTATGTATTAGATACTTCAGCATTGAATAAGCTGCTTCAAAAGATAGGCCATCAACGCCCTTGAGTGTAAGGAAAATAACAGGGAATGCCCCCATATATTTTTCGCAAAGCTCTTTTTCTTTACTTATATTTAGACAACTGAAGAGGGAGGGATTTGCTCCAAGCTCGAAGAAAGATTTGAGCATGCTCATATTGAGCGTCTTACCAAAACGGCGAGGACGAGTGAATAGGTTTACTTCAGACCAGTCTGTGAGCAAGTCTTTTATAAGATTTGTCTTATCCACATAGTAGAAATCTTCTTCTCTGAGTTTCTGAAAACTATCAATGCCTACTGGTAATTTCTTCATCATGCTTCTCTTCCTTTGTTTTATTGTATGGTAAGTTTTTTTGTCTTGTCAAAGGCTGAGTAGGGGAATAAAAAATGGAGGCTTTAAAACCTCCATCTTTAGTTTTGGACAAATCAGAAATCGAAGTCCACGTCTTCTGTTGAACCTGATGATGCAAAGTCTTCTGCGGAAGCAATTTCGCTATTCTCATCTTCATTTGCAATGAAGTCGATATGTTCATCAAGACCTTCAAGAGACTGACTAATAGAAGATGCAAGAGCGGCAGAGCTTTCTCCAATTCTGTCGATAAGATCTTGTAATTCCTTATTATGGATTTCGACTAATGACAGTCTTTGTTTTAGCTCTTCGATTTCCTCAGTAAGTGTCTTAAGCGCACCTGCTGCTTTCTTTAATCTTAAAGCTACGAGTTCACTTCTGCTAATACGCTCCATTTTTCCTCCTTAGGCGAGAGCCTTCTTTACTTGACCAACAAGAGCTGAGAATGCAGCCTTGTCT
>JBNMJW010000259.1:0-1127 GCA_050874025.1 Candidatus Ornithospirochaeta sp. | reverse complement strand
TTTTTGCTAAGATTAATACCATTCTTGATACAGCAAAGAAGAATGGTATAGATAAATGTACTATGATTAAAGCTGTCTTTGATGACTCTGCTCATACATTATTATCTTCTGCTCTTGCTTAGGGCGACTGAATAGTTACAAGATTTCTACTAAAAAAAGCGTTATCTTTTAGTTAAGAAAAGCGAACATAAATTGTTTTTTCTTCAATCCCTCCTTTTTGTGGCTATAGCTAATCCCCCATTTGCTATAGCCCTTTTCTTTTCTTAAGTAGAAAAAGAAAGAAACTTCATCTATTCTCCACCGCTTTTATACCAAAACTAGAAAAGAGTAGTGTAGTATAATAAAAAACGAAAAGTTTTTTCATTTTCCAAATCCTCCTAAAGATAACAGCTACAGATTTTGTGGCTGTTTTTTTTCTCAATTAACAGTGCTATTCTATAACTATGAAAGCATTAATAATTGGTGGAACAGGAGTAATTAGCTCCTATATAGTTAAACTATTGGTTGAAAAGAATTGGGAAGTTTGGGTTATAAATAGAGGCCTAAGAGAAGATAGGCGTTTAGAGGGTGTAAACAACCTTGTTGTTGATATTAACGATACAGATAAAGTAAAGAGTCTTATAGAGAACCTCTCTTTTGATACTGTCTCAGACTTTGTTGCCTTTAAAAAAGATGATGTTGTTAGAGATTATAATCTCTTTAAAGATAAAACACGACAATATATCTTTACATCCTCTGCTTCTTGCTACCTTAAGCCATGTTCATCTCCATTTATAACAGAAGGAACAACACTAGCTAATAAGTATTGGCAATACTCGAGAAATAAAATTGAATGTGAGGACTATCTAAGGGAAAAAAATAGGGAGAATGGCTTTAACTTTACTATCGTTAGACCTAGCCACACATATTCTGAATACAGCATACCTTTTGGCCTTCATGGCGACTTTGGTTCCTGGCAAATTATAAAGAGAATGATTGAAGGTAAGAGAGTAATTGTCCCCGGAGATGGAACATCTCTTTGGACGCTTACCCATTCAAAAGACTTTGCAGTGGGCTATGTTGGCCTTATGGGCAATACTCACGCATACAATGAAGCTTTCAATATTACAGGAAGCGAAGTCTTAACT
>JBNMJW010000258.1:0-1148 GCA_050874025.1 Candidatus Ornithospirochaeta sp. | reverse complement strand
TATTTATGTTACACTTGTTACATTGGGATGTCAAATAAATTTTGGAGGTAAAAATTATGGAGATTACAAGAAAACGAGTTATCATTCTTATTTCTGTTATCATTGTTGCCTTTGTATTAGGTAGATTGTCTGTGAGAGCTATTATGAACTTTCTATTAGGTGGAACAATGTTTGGAGGTAATTTGCTATGATATCGATGAAAAAAGAAAAGAAGAAGGGAAAAGGAATGTTTATATTTATTTGTATATTAGCATTTATAATTTCATTTGTTGGTTCAGCTATATTTAAAATGACATATCAACCTAAGTGGGCTAAAAAATATTCTGTAGATTGGGATGACTCTATAGGAACAATTTATAAAGATTGGTGTTAGTATAAAGTAGTGGACACATTAAGACGAACTAAGTTAAAATAATATTTAGTTAAGAAAGGATGTGTCCATTATGGGAAAGGGCAGAAGATACGATCAAGAATATAAGGATATGATAGTAGAGTTATTTAAATCAGGAATGAGCTTAGCAGAGCTAAGTAGCGAATATGGCATTGCAAAATCAACAATTAACGGCTGGATTAAAGATGTAAAAGAAATTAAAATAGATGAAAATGAAGTTATGACATTAAAAGAAGTAAAAGCTTTAAGAAAAGAAATGGCAAGAATTAAAGAGGAAAATGAAATATTAAAAAAAGCTATGGCCATATTTGCAACAAGAAATTAGATGAAGTGATAGAATTTATAAATAATAATAAAAGCAAACATGATATTAAGACTATGTGTACCGTTCTAGGCGTAGCCAGAAGCACATATTATAAATCTTTTGATAAAACTAAATCTGCAAGAGAACTAGAAAATGAGGAATTAAAATCAGCTATTAAAAGGATATATAAAGAGAATAAATGCATATATGGTGCTCCTAGAATTCATTATATACTTGGTATAGAAGGCTTCAATGTATCGTTGAAGCGAGTTCAAAGACTAATGACTAAACTTGGCCTTTGTGCAGTAACTGTAAAAAAATACAAGCCTCATTCAAGTAAAAAGGTAGCAGAAGATTTAGAAAACGTTTTAAAAAGAGACTTTACAACTACTTCTATTAACGAAAAATGGGTAGGAGATATTACATATATTCATACTAGTAGGGATGGTTGGT
>JBNMJW010000257.1:0-1216 GCA_050874025.1 Candidatus Ornithospirochaeta sp. | reverse complement strand
TCTGTACCTGTCATTGCTTTGCCTTCGAGCTCAACAACCTTGAATGTCTTTCCACCAACAGTTACCTGACCTTCCTTTACTTTTCCAGGATCTGTTGAGCCATTCCATGTGCCGAGAGCTTCTCTGATGCCCTGTGTTCTAGCCTTACTATCGTTGTGTCCTACGTCTCCGATGCAAAGAACATAACCGATAACTCCGTCGCCGTTTCTATCAATAACAGCTGGGTCTGCGCTAGCAAGGAAATCTGTGATAAGCTTGCCCTGAACTGCTCCACCAGCAGCAGCATCGAAACCAACATAATATGTTGACTCGTTCCAGTTCATGCTTGCCATATCGAGAGCACCTGTTGTTGGGTCAGAAGGCTGTCTGTTGAAGAATACCAAAGGCTTATTCTTGTTAGCTACAACATTAGCGTTCTCAGCGCTACCCTGTGCGAATACTAGTGATGTTGCTAGTAATGCGAGAGTAAGAAATACTAAAAGTTTTTTCATACGACAATTTCTCCTTTTGTGTCTATTTGAAATTGTAGGGTATTAAAATGGTTTAGTACAACAAGAAATATTTTCGCTCGACTCTTACTTAAGGCATTTGACTTAAAGAGAAAATACGTTTTTTAGGTATATATCAATTTGAAAGCGATAAAAATATATATAATTAAAAAAGCAGCCTCAAATAACAGTTAAACTTAAATTGAAAAATTTTGACGCAAAAATAAAATCCGTCAAAAAGAAAACCTGAAACATTGAAATCAAGTTAAAAATACATCAAATTTTTTCAAAATGTCTGTAAAAAGCTCTCAACTAGCAGTTGTTTTTCAAAACTCAACTAACAGTATGTAGCAATCTGAGAGAGACGAATCTAGAATGGAATCATAAAAAGGATAGCGCTATGGATTCATTAAAAATAGGACAGTTCATTTCTGGACGAAGAAGAGCAAAAGGATTAACACAAGCAGAACTTGCTGAAAAGCTTGGAATAACAGATAGAGCAGTTTCGAAATGGGAGTGCGGCAAATCACTACCAGATGCTTCGATAATGCTAGAGCTTTGTGCTCTTCTTCAGATAACAGTTAATGATCTATTGTCTGGAGAGGTAGTATCGATGGAAAACTATAATGAAGAAATGGAGAAGAATCTCTTGAATGCTATAAAAGAAAAAGAAGCTGCAGATAAACGGCTATTAAGCGTTGAAGTTGCATTAGCAGCGATCTCTATAC
>JBNMJW010000256.1:0-1277 GCA_050874025.1 Candidatus Ornithospirochaeta sp. | reverse complement strand
TTCTTTATTTTCTCTTAAGTATCTATCGTAGAAGCCACCACCTCTACCTAGTCTATTATTCTTTCTGTCAAAGGCTAGTAGAGGAACGAGTATGATTGCTTTTTCATATGGGACTTCGATTTTTTGTTTTACGCCCATAAAACCTAGGGGTGATTTTTCTAATTCGCCACTACCGAATTTCATCTTCCCATTTTCAATAAATGGAAGAAGGATACGTTTATCTGAAAGTAGTGGAGTTATATTGGGTTCAGTTCTTAGTGGATAAAAGGCAAGAATTACGTTTGCATCTTTATAACACTGTAGATTTAGTATTCTCTCCACTATTTCTTTAGATGCTTCTTCTTTGTTTTTATATTCTTTTATTCTTCTTAGTGCTTCATTTCTTAAAAGAGCTTTTTCCATACTAAAACACCTATAAAAATCAAAGAAAACACTAAAAGAAAGAGGATGTCAATTCTTTTCAAAGAATATGTAGTCCTTTTTCCTCTTGAAGTAAAAGACCTTGAATATAGTGCATCTTGGAAGGAAATAGTCTTATAGAGAAGAAGAGAAACCAATGAGACTGTATATTCTGTTAGGTTTTTAATAGGGTGAGAGAAAAAGCTTCCATTTCTAGATCTTCTTGAATCTAGCATTTCCTTTGAAGCTTCAAAAACAAGAGGAAAAATTGAAAGACTAAGCATGATGGCAGATGCCATTTTCCATCCTTTTTCTTTAAAAGGGAGAGACAAAATAGAACCTAGTCTAGATGAAAGAGTTATCAAATCTGCTTTTAATACAAAGAGCGCAGAGATTGTGATTAAAGAAAGAAATTTTGAAACTTCTGCAATTGTTGATAATAGTTCTTTTTTTTCAATTAGACCAAAAACAAGAATTAGGAGTGCTGTAAAAACCATTACCTTCATTTTTAATAGTAGCTTTAGTGTGTTGATTTTAAAAAAGTAAGGGATAATTAGAGTAAGAAAAAAGAGAACTATTAACTCTACTGGCGATAAAAAAGAGGTGATGGTTGATAGAAGCAAAACTCCTAATAACACAATAAGTGGATCTATATCTATTTTAGCCATGAGAAGTCCTCAAAGGAGAGTGGTGGAAGATATATCATATTATCTCTTAATGGTTCAACCATTTCTCGGCTAGATCCTTTATTGATTATTTCACCATTATTAATAATTATCGTGTAGTCTGTGAGCGCTAGGAATTTTTCAGCTTCATGGGAGACTATTAGAAGTGTATAACCTTCTTCCTTTAGCTTTAGTATAGTTTGTAATACTACC
>JBNMJW010000255.1:0-1301 GCA_050874025.1 Candidatus Ornithospirochaeta sp. | reverse complement strand
TTTCGATGAAAATGGAGACTGTGTTTTAGAAGAATTTGAAGTTGTATATCGTTAGCTATTTTCTATTATAGTTTTTCATCTTAAAGAGGTTTTTTTATATTAAACTTCAGTTTTTTCTTTTGACAAAGACGTGATTGTGAGATCTTAGAATTACCTTTTCCTGCATTTTGAGTTTGCTTTTAACACTTCGCCTATGAAGCGAATTTTTCTAGGTTTTTATTGACAGTTTATTCTTGAGACAATATAGTTCGACTATCAATCAAGTAAGGAGAGAAGTTATGTTTAATTATGTTAACAATTATACAACAACATGGCATCTACACACATTCTCTGTGTGGCGCTTCTCTCTTAGAACAGCGTCACAAAACAAGTGAGGCAATAAAAACAAAAACTAACTCTGCCTCACATTAATTATGGGGGTATAGAAATGGTTTTGTGCGATGTAATTCTTCTTTATGATGATGTTGTTAAAAGCGTGAAGGATGAAGAATCCTTTTCAGATGCAGTAATAAGGCTTGCTCGCGAAAGAAATATGAGCGGTCCGAAGGTATATCACGCTGCAGGAATTGACGCAAGACACTACTCAAAGATTATAAGCGATAGAAATTATCAACCAAAGAAAGAGACTGTCTTTGCTTTTATCTTGGTATTTAAATTACCTTTAAAGGAAGCTGAGGAGCTCCTTAATAAAGCTGGTTATTCATTTTGCTCAGCATCTAAATATGATTTATTAATAAAGAGTTTTATTGAAAAAGGTGTATATGATAGGGATCTTATCGATAGCGCAATGGATGCGCTTTCTCTTCCATTGTTACCACAAAAATGGTGATTTCGCCTTCTAAGGGAAAACAAGAAAAAGAAAGCTTGCTAGTATCTTTATAACAAAATGCCACTGTAGCATAACGGCTATGCGCTGCACTTGTAATGCAGTCTAAAAGAGTTCGACTCTCTTCGGTGGCTAATTTTTTGTGTGTTTAGTTTAGTGGCAGAATGACTGTCTCCAAAACAGTAGATGAGAGTTCGATTCTTTCAACACGCGTTTTTAATTCATTTTCCTTTTATTTATGACGTAATTGGGCTAAATAATAATAAGAGGAAAAAATGAAACGAGATTATTTTATACAAACAGCTTCAGAAGTTGGCAGAAAAAGTATAGTTAATACCTCTTTTTGGGATGAATACATTAACTATGTTTTAACACAACTTTTGCGAAAGTTAGGTATAAATCAACCTAAGCACTTTTTGTTAGTATCCATTGAGATGCCTAATTTCTCAAAGATTTCGAAGTGCTGCTTCTTCTG
>JBNMJW010000254.1:0-1356 GCA_050874025.1 Candidatus Ornithospirochaeta sp. | reverse complement strand
GTTAAAGAGAGCCGAAAAGAAGGCGAATTATTAACTCTATTGAATCTTGTAAAGAAAGGATACCTTCCTCTTGATAAAGCTATTGAGGAATCTGGACTGAAAGAAGAAGAGTTTAGAGAAAAGCTTAAAGAGCTCTAATTAGAATTTTAGTCCCATTTAAAGAAACAAATCTTATTTGAAAGCTAAGTGGAGAAGTCCTTTCTTCCTTAGCTTTATAGATTTTACTAATCTGAAAATAAAAGCGAGGATTTATGAGCATACTTCTTAAGAATGCGAAGATAATTACAAAAGAAAAAGATAATTTAGTTTGTCTAGATAATGCCTACTTAGTAGTAGAAGGCAATACAATTACATATATAGGAAAAGAAAGACAGGAAGGATGCGACGAAGAAAAGGATATGTCTAATCATATTCTTCTTCCTGGCTTTGTTAATGATCATACACATACAGCAATGGTTCTTATGAGAGGACTTGGTTCAGGTCTTCCTCTTCAGAAATGGTTAGAGAAAATGTGGGCCATTGAAGACAAGATGAAAGAAGAAGATATCAAAGTAGGAATGGAGCTTGCACTACTTGAGATGATTAGAGGTGGTACGACTAGCTTTTCAGATATGTATCTTCTTCCTTTCTCTGTTGTAGATATAATAGGGGAGAGTGGCATTAAGGCAAACATTGCCAAGTGTCTTACTTGCTTCAATCCTGACCAGGAATATTCCACATTTAAGGAAGCACTCGATTCAAAGAGGCTTTATGATACTTACAACAACTCATTTGACGAGCGCCTTAAAATAGATTTCTCAATACATGCTGAGTATACAATAAATGAAAACATAGTTAGACACTACAGCGAGGATGCCTTAAAAAGGGGAGCACGAATATCTCTTCATTTATCAGAGACAGCAAAAGAGACAAGAGAATGTATCCTGAAGTATGGTAAGACGCCAACTAAATGGTTCTATGATTTAGGAGTATTTAATAATAGGGTAGTTGCAGCCCATTGTGTTCATCTTACAGATGATGATATTTCCTTATTAAAGAACAACAATGTTACGGTTGCCCATAACCCAACAAGTAATCTTAAGCTTGGCTCAGGAGTTGCTCCAATTCCACGCTTATTGCAGAGTGGAGTGAACGTATCACTTGGCACAGATGGAGCTGCAAGCAACAATAACTTAAATATGATGGAAGAGATGCACATAGCATCAATTATCCATAATGGAGTTGAGGAAAATCCAACAGCACTAAAGAGTAGTGATGCTATTTTAATGGCAACAGAAAATGGAGCTATAAGTCAAGGTCGCTTCAATACAGGAGTATTAGAAGTAGGTAAGAGAGCCGATATCATCGCACTATCAT
>JBNMJW010000253.1:0-1390 GCA_050874025.1 Candidatus Ornithospirochaeta sp. | reverse complement strand
GTTATAAAATATGTTAAGAAGTTAATTTATGAACCTAATGCTGAACCAGAACCATTTTGGATAAATACAAGTGGCAATGACCTTGTTAAACGCTTTATTAGTAAAGCTGATACAGAAACTAAGGAAGAGATAGAAAGCTTAATCGCAGGTGAGGCTATAGAGAAAAAGATAAGGTTAGATCTTACATATGATGAGATAGATAACTCAATCGATAATCTTTGGAGTGTATTATTTACAACAGGCTATTTAACTCAAACTGGAAAAGCTGATAATGGTGTTTATAAGCTTGTTATACCAAACAAGGAAGTAAGAGAAGTCTTTATTCTTCAGATTCAAGAGTGGTTTAAAGAGAAAATAATAACTTCTTCATTGGCGATGAAAGCTTTAGGTACAGCCATTACAACAGGAGATGTTTCTACTATTCAAAGCATTCTTAATGACTTTCTTTGGGACTCTATAAGCATAAGAGATACAGCGGCAAGAAAAGATAGAAAAGAAAACTTCTATCATGGCTTATTGCTTGGATTGTTACGCAGTGCTGGAAATTGGAGCATAAAATCCAATGAAGAGAATGGCGTTGGTTATAGTGATATTACTATACGAACATCTCAAGGTCTTTGTGTTGTTATTGAACTGAAATACGCCGAAGATGGAAAATTGGAAGCTGCTTGTAGAGATGCTTTAATGCAGATAAAAGAAAAGAACTATGCTGAAGGCCTGAGTAGACAAGGGAAACCAGTCTTATGCTATGGCATAGCATTCTATCAGAAGGAATGCATGGTCGCTAAAGCTTAAGACAAAGTCATTTTGTTTCTCACAAAGAAATACTCTATTACATTTGTGTTAACAAATGGAAAAGTAAGATGGGAATCACAATGGCTAACTCGTTTATGAATTTATATTTGCCTTGTTTTATGCTAGAATATAAGTATGAAAAAGATTGAAGTAGGTAACGGTACATTTGCTAAATTAATTGAATCAGACAATATCTATGTCGATAAGACAGATATTATCTACAATCTTATAACAAGTGGCAGCACTTTTTTCTTCTGTTCCCGTCCTCGCCGCTTCGGCAAGACTCTGACAATCTCAACGCTTGAAGCAATATTCCAGGGAAAGAAGGAGCTCTTCAAAGGTCTAAAGATTTATGACACAGACTATGACTGGAAAGAGTATCCTGTAATACATATAGATTTAGGAAATATTGATGCAGATGATGCAACAGAGCTCAAGAAGAAACTCCTTTATCTGCTTGATGATATCATTTCCCAATATTCAATCAAAATTGATAGAACAGAATATTACGAAACCAATCTAAAAAGAGTTATAGAGAAGCTTGCAGAGGACCATAAGATCGTTATTCTGATTGATGAATACGACAAAATACTAT
>JBNMJW010000252.1:0-1546 GCA_050874025.1 Candidatus Ornithospirochaeta sp. | reverse complement strand
GAATTAGAAGAGAACTTTAGTGAGTATATAGATAAAGCAGTAAAAGAAAACAAGAGAAATAGGGAAGAGTACCTAGCACAAGTAAAGCGATGGTATGATGGATATAAGTTCTCAGCAAATGGAGAAAGTGTATATAATCCGGTATCTATTGGACTCTTCTTTAGTAATGGAGGAGTAGAGTTTTCAAATTATTGGATAAATACTGGAGGAATGACATATCTCTTAACGGAGATTGCAAAAAAAGTTAAGTTTGATGTATCTCACAGCGGAGATGCAAAAATCTCAAAGGATAAATTAAATACAACAGACATAGTTCAGATGATGAAAACGCAGGTAAGCAGAGAAAACTTTCTTGCTCTTTTATATCAATCAGGCTATTTGACAATTAAGAAAGTAGAGTCTGTCAGAGGAAGTTATCTCTTAACACTTGGTTATCCAAATGAAGAAGTAGAGAATGGGCTGAATGAGATTTTGCTTCCAGCATATGTTGGCTCTGCTTCAAATAGTTTTGATCGTTTAGTTATTTCTTCCTACTTTGATAGTGGTAACGTTGGTGATGCAATGAGGGTGCTTTCATCAATCTTTGCATCAATACCTTATTATGAACTTGTCTTTGATAGAGAGAGTGCATGGCATGCTGGATTTGTTTGCATGATGAACATAATAGGAGCAGATATCATTCCTGAGAGTGCTACAAATAAGGGTAGAATAGACTGTGTTTTAAAGTGTCCAAATGATATTTACATCATTGAGTTTAAATTCAATCAAAGTGCAGAGAAAGCGATAGAGCAAATAAAAGAAAAGAAATACTACGAAAGATATCTAGATATTAATAAGAAGATACATCTACTAGGAATTAACTTCTCAACAGAGGAAAAGAACATAGTAGAGTGGAAGGATGAAGTTCTAAAATAGAACAACATTATGGTCCTTATTTTTCTTAGCTTTTGAAGTGAAGAAAAATAAGATGCAAATCATTTATGATTTTGTGTCATTAACTCAAAGTTTTGTTGCTCAATTATTTCTTCTTTCCATTTTTCGATGTTTTTCTTTGTAGTTGAAAAATTGATTCCAACGAGAGGTATTACTCTATTTTTGTTTAGATACCTACTTGCAGGTCTGGGACAAATAACCTGCACTTGTGTGGAACACACGAGTACTCCAGTGGAGAGAGCGTTAGACTCTGCTGTCAAAAGGCGACAGAGCAGACTCGAAAAGCTATCTAACGATAGAAGGAAACTGGAAGCCTCACCCTCAAGCTACTGCTAGGATGAGGTAGTTCACTATCTGGAGATTGTATTGACTTAGTTCTTGGCTTAGTTCAAAATTTTTGAGCAAAATTCGTTTAATTGTACGAGCTATTGGAGGTTTATTGCTATGGCAAAAGTTTTCAGTGCAAAGAATGGACACGGTGAGATTGAAATGGTTGATGGCTCACTATGGAAGAATATGTTTCTTTTCAGCGTGCCACTTATGTTTTCACAACTTTTGCAAGTGCTTTTCAACATGGCAGATGTTGCTGTTGTTGGTAAATTTTCAAGCGCAG
>JBNMJW010000251.1:0-1557 GCA_050874025.1 Candidatus Ornithospirochaeta sp. | reverse complement strand
TTGTTGAGGTATCGAGATTATAGATACTTAAAAGAGGTCGACCATCCTTTACTCCATAGTAATAAGAAGAAGCAGAACGATATATATTGTTATTCTTATTATCCCAGAGAGGAGAATGGCTATGTCTGTCGTGGTTTCCTCTAATAACTAAAGAAAGTTATCTTTTGTTAGGCTTCTTACCTCTTCTGCTTTTTTATTTATCTCTTTTGTGATAACTCCGTCATCAGCTATATCACCTATATTGATTGCAAAGCTATACCTTTTTTCTCTTAAAAGCTCTTTGTACTCTTCATCATACCAGTAGCAATTTGAATCATCTCTATTGTAGTGAGCATCTGAATAGAGAGAAAAAGATACTAAGCCTCTACTTTCCTCTCTATTGATTATTTCTTTGTTTAAGAAAGGATTTGAATCATACTCAAAGTAGCTTTCTTCCTTAAGTGAACATGAACATATAAGTATTAAAACTGTAAAAACAAGAATAGAAGCTTTTTTCACTTTCAAACCTCATATGAATAGCTGATTCTCAAAAAGCGAGAGTAAACGACAAAGTATGGATCCATTAGAATCTCAGCCATTGAAATAGCACCCATAATCCCTACTCGACTCTTTGCTGTTACCTCATACTCTCCCTTAAATGTCAAAGAAAGAGGACTCTTAATATCATTTTCAAAAGGAAGTCTATTTCCTAGAGAAAGCGAAAAATGAGTTCTATAAGCATTAAACGTTAAGTCTAAGTTATATAAAGGAAAGAGTGTTACTGTTCTTAGATTTGTATATTCTGAATAGTTTAATCCCCCTGTAGCTCCAACTACTAGTGCTACACCTATACTCTTAGTGTCTAAAGCCAAAGAAAGCCCACAGCAGAGAGAACCAAAACCACCCTCTTGAAAAACATAATTTGAATGCAATTTCAAAAAAGGCGAAAAAAACTCTCCATTGTCATATTCAAAATCTAAAGAGTATGCTTTGTTGCTTCCCGCTAAAACAAAAATTCTATACTTATCATATAAGTCTACAGAGCAATCCCAAAGATATGATGTTCCATCTTCTAAAATATCTGATTTTGCACTAAGACCACTCTCAAACGTTAGTGCAAATAAAGAAGAGGTAATAACAAAAAAAAGGATTAAGACAACAGCATTTTTTTTCACTTGGCCATTTTATCGTTATCTAAGAAAAAAGAGTTCGCCTCTAGAGCGATATCTTTCCTTCTTTAACTTTGCTTTACTAAAGAAATGTAAAAAGAGCGACATTATTCCATATATCTTTTTTTTTCTTTTTTATCTTTTGTGCTAATTAAGAAGTATGAGTTACACTTACGATATCATATGCCTAACAAAAAACGCAAAAGTATATACAGAAGGAACAATATCATCCAAAGATTTTATCTCTGCTTTATATAACTTTATAGTCAAGAGGTTTTTGCAAAAGTCAGAGATTAACTAATTAGGTAATCTTTTATGCATAACATATACAAATATATTCAAGAACAGGAAGATAATACTTTCTGTGAGTACTTTTTGGAAAGTTCTATGTGAAATAATTCTTTTTAGT
>JBNMJW010000250.1:0-1585 GCA_050874025.1 Candidatus Ornithospirochaeta sp. | reverse complement strand
GGATAAAAGAAGCCGATAAAATCTATGTAGACAATGCTAGAAATAGGCTAAATGTTATAGATGACAATGAGCTCTGTGAGGCAATAATAAATCTAGGAATGGAAAGTAAATCTTTCTTGATGGTTGTTCCTCTTCAAGATTGGCTACACATAGATAACAGAGGTCGTGTTAATACCCCAGGAACTTGTGGTGGCAATTGGACATGGAGATTAGCAAGCTCATCTCTTCTCTCTGATAAACTCATTTGCCATATACTTAATGTAACAAAAATAGCAAAGAGATAAATAGTGGGTCGAGTGATAGCACTTGGCCCATTCTTATCGCCATTATTTAAACAAAAAGATATTGACTTCTTTCGTATTGTTTTCAAAAATTATACGTACATCAAGAGGAGAAAATTATGAAAAAAATAATATCTATTTTATTTGTTTTACTTTTCTCAACTCTCTTTATTTTTGCTCAACCAGCAGCAGAAACAGCAGAAAAAACAACTCGTATATTCGTTGACTCTGTAAATAGAGAAGTTGAAATTCCAGTAAATATTGAGAAGGTTGCCCCATCTGGCGCCGTTACATCAATGTTCTTAATCACATTTGCACCTGAGAAGATGTGCACTATTAGCGGAAGAATAACAGGAGATGCTCTAAAGTATCTTCCTGAAAAGGTTTCTACTCTACCAGAAACAGGACAAATGTATGGTGGAAAAGCAACGCTAAACCTTGAAGAATTACTTAATTCGGGAGCTCAGCTTGTTATCGATTTAGGTGATAAGAAGAATGGCATTGAAGATGATTTGAACGCACTTCAGGAGAAGATTGGTATTCCTGTAATCTTCATTGAAGCTGATTTAAATCACATGGCTAAAGCTTTCAGAATGCTTGGTGACATTTTTAATAATGAAGAAAGAGGCGAAGAACTTGCTAAGCTAGTTGAAGAGACAGTTAGCATGGCAAAAGAAAACTCTGCTAAGGTTAAAGACGAAGATAGAATTTCTGTTCTTTACACATCAGGTCCTACAGGTCTAAATACTAACGCTAAAGGATCTACACAGGCTCAAGTATTGGACATTGTTGGTGTTGAAAACGCTATTGTTGTAGACAAGGTCAGCAACAAGGGTGGCGGAAATGTTGTTAACATGGAAGAAGTTATACTTGCAAATCCAGATATGATTTTATTCTCTGCTAACTCTATTTATGATACTGTTAAAGATGATCCAGCTTGGAATGGACTCGATGCAATCAAGAATGGAAAGTATTATCAAATTCCATCTCTTCCATATAACTGGCTAAGTGGCCCTCCTTCACTTAATATGATTCTTGGCGTATGGTGGTTAGGTAACCTTGCTTACCCTGAAATCTATAACTATGACATGGTAGAGAAAACAAAAGAGATATACTCTACTCTATGGTCATATAACATGTCAGATAGTGAAGCAAAAACACTTTTAAATAAAGATTTCATAACTTTATGAACTATACAAACCAGCAAAAAACTCTATAAAACGTTGATATTCAAAGTTTTCACAAGCAATCAGACCTCCAGACATGGTTTATATCATGTTTGTAGGTTGTTTTTTCGCTTTGAT
>JBNMJW010000249.1:0-1635 GCA_050874025.1 Candidatus Ornithospirochaeta sp. | reverse complement strand
CTAATAGATCTTCGAGATGGTCATTATACGATGGACAATGGAATTCTGTTGTCATCGTTACAAACATTATCTCAACTCCTATATAAGCATTATGATAAAAAGGCAATTATTTTAATTGATGAATATGATGTACCTTTAGATAAAGCCTTTCAAAATGGCTATTACCAAGAGATGGTTTCACTTATTAGCGGCTTGTTTGGAAAGGCTCTAAAAACAAATGAAGCGTTAGAGTTTGCTGTTCTTACTGGTTGTTTACGGGTCAGTAAAGAGAGTATCTTTACAGGACTTAATAACTTTAATGTATTGTCAATTATAGATCCTCAGTTTGATGAAGAGTTTGGTTTTACACAAGATGAAGTAAGAGAGCTACTAGAGACATTTCATTTAGAGTCACATATTCAGGAAGTAAAAGAATGGTATGACGGATATAGATTTGGTAATACAGAGGTATATTGCCCATGGGATGTTTTGAGCCATGTGCAACGACTATTATCTAATCCAAATACGAAGCCAGAAGCATATTGGATTAATTCAAGTGGCAATATGCTAGTTAAACGATTTATTGATAAAGCAGATAAAACAACAAGAGATGAGATTGAGATATTACTTAATGGAGGAGTAATAGAGAAAGAACTAAGATTAGAACTTACATATGAAGAGATAGATAACTCGATAGATAATCTATGGAGTGTGCTCTTTACAACTGGCTATCTTACAGAGAGTGGAGAACCAGAGGATGGGGTATATAAACTAAGAATACCTAATGAGGAGATAAGACAAGTTTTTAGAACACAAATAAAAGACTTGTTTAAAGAAAACATAAGAAAAGAAAAAAAGACACTTAGTCCATTATGGAGTGCATTTGAAAATGGAAATGCTCCAAAAGTTGAAGAGATATTAAATAGTATTATGTCTCGCACAATTAGCGTCTATGACCCAGCTGGACCAGAAAAGGAGAAGGAAAAGTTCTATCATGCATTCTTATCTGGCATACTTGTAGGGAACGGAAATTGGGGAGTACATTCGAATAAAGAATCAGGAGATGGACGACCAGACATTACAGTTGAGCTTGAAGATCCAAATAAAGGGCTTGTTATTGAAGTCAAGAGTTGTGAAAAGGTAACAAAGCTAGAGAGAGAATGTGAGAAAGCGATGGAGCAAATACATAATCTTCGATATGACGAAGAACTTCGTAATGAGGGGTATAATGATATATGGGCCTATGCAATTGCTTTTTATAAGAAGAGATGTCACGTGATGGCTGAGAAGGTAAACTAAGACTTTGGGAGAGGTGTAGATTGGCTTGTTGACTTTTCTATTAGGCAACTTAGTTTCGTATTCTTTTGTTTCTTGAAAAGCGTATCTCCTCCATTTTTTTGTATTTTATTATTGTGCTATTATAAAAGTAGGGAGAATCAATATGAAGAAAATAGATAGTGGTAATAGCTCATTTGAAAAACTTATACAAAGTGGAAATGTTTATATAGATAAAACCCAGTATCTATATAATCTTCTTACAGACGGTAGAACATACTATTTTCTCTCTCGACCTCGCCGTTTTGGGAAGAGCTTAACGCTCAGTACATTAGACGCAATCTTTAAAGGGAAAAGAGAGCTCTTTAAAGGACTCTATAT
>JBNMJW010000248.1:0-1651 GCA_050874025.1 Candidatus Ornithospirochaeta sp. | reverse complement strand
ATTTTAATCTCTTTGGCTATTTTCTTATTATACCTATGAATACCAAAACTAAAAAAATTAGCCTTCATTCTTTTTCTTATTGATTTGCTTACTTTTTGCTAATAATATATACGGCCATGCAGATGAACATGACTAAGGGCAATCCTTTAAAGCTTCTATTGAGTTTTGTTTTACCAACGTTTATAGGTAATATATTCCAACAGCTTTACCTTATGGCTGATACTTTAATAGTTTCGCGTTTACTTGGAGTTGATGCATTAGCTGCTGTAGGGAGCATAAGCGGCTACAGCTTTATGGTTACAGGCTTTGCTCAAGGATTAACTATGGGCTTTACAGCTATAATTGGTCAGCGCTTTGGTGCAGAAGATGAAAAAGGAATGAGAAAGGCCTATACAAATGGAACAATTCTTTCTGTCCTAATTTCGATAATTGTCTCTCTCGTATTTACATTGTTATCAAGAAGTTTGTTGGAGTTAATAAATACGCCTGCAAATATTATAGAAATGGCCAATGATTACATATCGGTAATATATATATTCTTAATCGGAACTGTTATGTACAATTTTTACGCAGGTGTCTTAAGAAGCATGGGAGATAGCAAAAGCCCATTAGTCTTTATGATTATCTCTGCTGTTTTAAATATTGTCTTAGATATTGTCTCTATTATCTATTTTAATCTTGGAGTAAAAGGCGCTGCACTTGCCACAGTTTTCTCTCAAGGAATATCTGCTCTTTTGTGCCTTATATATATAAAGAGGAAATATCCAAGATTTAAATCAACAAAAGAAGAATGGAAATTTGATAAGACTCTAGCAAAAAACTTACTCGGAGTTGGCATGCCAGGAGCATTGCAATTCTCTATCACAGCTATCAGCGTAATCATCATGCAAATTGCACTTAATGGCTTTGGTAGCGATACTGTTGCAGCATACTCTGTAGCAAACAAGATTGAAAACATTGCGACCCAATTCTACCCTGCTCTAGGCATGGCAATTAGTAGCTATGCAAGCCAAAACTTAGGAGCAGGAAAAATAGACAGGATAAAGAAGGGCTTTAACACAGCATTTCTTATCAACGTTGTCTACTCTATCTTTGGTTTAGCTTTATGTACTCTACTAGCTAAACCATGTACTTATATCTTTATTGAAAACATTCCTGAGAACAAAGCAATAGTTGATCAAAGCGTATTATATGTAAGGACTATGGGATTCTTCTTTATTCCACTTGGTTCAATCTTTGTTTATAGAACAGGATGCCAAGGACTCGGAAGTGGAAAGATTCCTTTGCTCAGCGCTTTTATCGAACTTTTTGCTCGTTTGACGACAGCTTTTACTCTCACACACCTATTCGGATTCTTCGGAATATGCCTATCAAATGCGACAAGTTGGATACTCGCTGGCGTAATTCTTCCATTTGTTTATATGCATTATATAAAAACTCTAGATGAAAAAATGAAAAAAAATGATTCGATTAGAGATATTTCTTTATAATGCTTGTTGACAGATAACCCTTAACCCTTCTTTTGGTCTGTTTTTTAAATAAAAGCAACTCCCATAAGGAGTTACTAGGATTTTTTTAGAAAATAGTTTGTTACGTTCTCTCTGTTCTTTGAGATTTCTGTAATTATTTTTGCATTTCCAGTTCTTTAATT
>JBNMJW010000247.1:0-1654 GCA_050874025.1 Candidatus Ornithospirochaeta sp. | reverse complement strand
TTGGCTCAAAATCATTTAAGGTGGTTTTAAGAAACTAGGAGCTGACCATTTTTGTCTCTCTCTATTAAGAAAATAGTTTGTTTAGAAGCATTCTTGTTGTTCTTTTTTGTTCGAGGTTTGTATATTTTCTTTATATAAGAAGAGGATTCTTTTTTCTTAACGGCTTTAGAATGAGTATGTTCCCAAATAAGTAAACCAAAGAAGTCAAAGTCAGAGTAACCAAAAGCACTTCTTCTCATATTTTTAATGTAGCCATTTGTTCCTTCTAAGATTCCATTAGAGAGACCATACTTCGCGATATTCCTTATGCCGTTCCAACGACTAAGAATAGTCTTTGAAAAAAGTGTTAATTGTTTAATCTTTGACTTTTGAGCGATTCTTACCCATTCTTTAAGTTTGCTCTCCATTGTCTTAACATCTCGAATTTGTATAATGTCTCTTAAATCGTTTCCGAGGACGTATGCAGTAGCAATTTTCTCATCACTCTTCAGTATTTCATCTAACGCCTCTACATTATTCTCCTTCCTTTCATAGAGAGTAGAAGGAGCTTCAATGCCAAGACTCTCATAGCGTTCTCTGTTTTCATTGTTAATTTCTTTGTTCGCCTTATCTCTAGCCTCTAAAACAGTACGACTAGTCATAAGAAAGAATCTAGAGTCAAACATCTTCTTTGCTTCGCTCATAAGAGCATTAGCATCTTCTTTACGTCCCTCTTTTTTAGCTTCCTCTGCTTCCTTTTTGATGCGTTTGTATTCAGTTTTCCTTAAAGCATTTATTACCTTTTCTTGGTACCAAGAGACAAGATGGAATGGGTCATAGTTTAATTCTATATGGGGATAGAGGTTACTTATTGCTGTGAAGTATGTGTTATTCATGTCCATTACTACTGCTTCTACATGTTTCATGAAGTCATCACCTACAAAACGAATAAAACCTTCTACCTGTGCCTTGCTCTTTCCTTTCTCAAGGTATAATAGTTCTCCTGTGTCTGCATCTATGACTATAGTGCAATAACGATGTGGATGCTCTAATAGAAACTCGTCTATGGCAATATGCTTTGAATAGTGTAGAGGTTTTAAGTCTCCAGCTAATAGAATAAGAGCTTCCTTCTTTATCTCCTTTACTTGTTTATGTGTTGCTCTCATAAGAGAGGCACACTTCTTCATTGTTGTCCCATAGTCCTCTAATAAACGTAGAATTTGAGCTTTGAAGTAAGAAGTATAAGAAGACCTACCACATCTAAAGGGAATAGAATCAAGTGTAATACCATGACAAACGGGACAACGGTATTGATGGTAATGAACTCTTATTTGTATATGGTCTATAAAGAGTGATGCATGCTTTAGTATTGTTTCTTTGTTCTTGTGTATATGAATTCCTTCATGGCTACAATATGGACACTTAGTAATTCTATCGGGAAGTGTATAATCATATGTGATTATTCTACTTCCTTTAACGTATTCTGTTTCTGGCTGTGTTAAATAATTGAGTGAAGTACTATCAATAAAGAGCGATGGCGTGCTACTATTCATATGGGCGTTTCCTTTTTTTTGGTTTCAAGTTAATTATAGGAAATCGCCCTTTATTTTTCTTCTACTAAATCTTCATTACTAATTCTTTTACTTATAAATACCACCTAAAAAGATATTGACCC
>JBNMJW010000246.1:0-1705 GCA_050874025.1 Candidatus Ornithospirochaeta sp. | reverse complement strand
CTTGAGGGTGATAGGTCCTGTAAACCATACGCCTTGTGGAACAATCAGCGTACCTCCACCTTTCTGGCAGAGTGCATCTATTGCATTCTTGAATGCCTCTGTGCAGAGTGTAGAACCATCTCCCACAGCGCCAAAGTCTTGGAGATTGACTTTGTTGTCAGGGAATTGTGGACGAGTTACTTTCTCCATCTTGAAAGGCAAGCTTTTGTAGAGGGCATCATACTTGTCGATGTCTGCCGCTTGGGAATTGAATGCCAATAAGCAAGCGCAGACGAATGTGAATAATTTCTTCATGAAATAAGTAGTCTTGTTTGTTATTAATCAGTTTATTTTCTTATTTTTGGCAAATATACGGAGAATATCCTAAACTACCAAATATTTAGTGCTTAATTATCTGGAAATCATTGAAAACGTTTTCGTTTATACTTATTTTTGTCTCTTTAATATGAAATGTAGACTTAAAAGTGATTTTTTTATGAATATGTTTCTTCAATTGGAAAAGTTTTTGTATTTTTGTGCAAAAATTAAAGAATGATTAATACAGAAGTCAAATGAAAAAGTCTTTTCTAATTACTCTATTGATGGTAGCAGCGTCTGTCGGCGTTCAAGCTCAGGGGCTGAAATTGAATTTGAATGGCGTGAACTATGAGACCTTGACTGATTCTACAGCCAAGGTTGCTAACTGTGCTGCGTATGGCGATGTTATCGTTTCTGGTCATGTTAAGATTAAGCGCAAGATATACAAGGTGGTTGAGATCGCTCCACAAGCCTTCGCTGCTAATTCTGTAGGAGTGGGCGTAAGTACAGTTACGTTGCCTGAGACCCTGGAGAAGATTGGTGAGTCTGCATTTAAGGAAGCTCCTCTCACCAAGATAGAGATTCCTAGCTCTGTTACAGAGATTGGGGATATGGCTTTCTATAACTGTAAGTCTTTGGCAGATGTGAAACTTTCCACTTCCCTCAAGACTATTGGTTATAGCGTTTTCAGTGGCTGTTCTGCATTGCAAAATGTTGTGATTCCTAGCTCTGTCACTTCTATTGGTGAATTGGCTTTCGAGGCTAGTGGTTTGCAGAGCGTAACCGTTCCAAATTCGGTTACCTCTATCGGCGCTGGCGCTTTCTATCATTGCAGTAGTTTGGAGACGGTGGTTGTTCCTAATTCTGTCAAGAAATTAGGATCTAATTGCTTTCAGTATTGTGATAAACTGAAGAGTCTCACCTTGCCTGATGCAGAACCTGAGCGCTTGTATCCATCCAAGGAAAACTTCTTGAGTTCTTCTACCGACTATAGCTATGGTTTCAAGGGATCTTCTCTTGTCGAGATTAAAGGCAACGCTTCTGCATCCTGCCCTCAGTTTGCCGTCAAGGACATTCTCTCTCTTACCAAGGAATATGCAGAGTATCCTTATGTGTCAAGTCCTTTTGCCAAGAACAATTTGCGTCGCATTGTCAAGTCTTTTAGTTATGTGGCGCATGACCAAGTGAACAGTCGTATGGCTGATTGGCAGAAAAAGAAGGAATACGAGACACCGGAGCAGTGGAGAAGTCGAGTTACTGTAGAGAATCGTAGTAAGAAACTCAAGGAGGTGATTGATGAGGTAAGAAAAAACTATATTGCTTCGTTAACTCGTAGCCAGGTAACAGGCACGTTGGGTGCTTATGACACGGATTATGGTACTTATCCTGTTAAGATAGAAGGCATGGG
>JBNMJW010000245.1:0-1727 GCA_050874025.1 Candidatus Ornithospirochaeta sp. | reverse complement strand
GATAAAGAGTTCGTCTTCCATTGAAAGCAACGAGGAGGTAGGCATAACAATTTCTGTTGCCGCAATACCATGAGGTATTGAAGAATTAATAAGACAGATACAATCGTTAGTTGAATCTGTTTTGACAGAAACAAATGTTACGTCTTTATCCTCTCTAAGAGCTAACTTTTCCTTCTTTCCTACAAAGTAGAATGAAAGATTAATACCCTCATCTTTTAGCTTTTCAATCTCTTTAGGATCAAAGTTTCCAAATTGCTTTATTCTATCGATTTCACTATTAAGGCTTCTGTTTCTTTCATTCAACTTAGCCTCTTCCTGGATAAGAGAGTTAATAGAAGAACAAACTTCGTCTATCTTATTTTTATCAATAGATACGCTCTTTACTGGATTCTTTTTATCGATAAACCCATCAAGAAAACTTGCAACTTTGTTATATGTGTCATTAGCATTTTCCAAAGAAAGAGTAGAAGATGTTTTATTTACAACATCCTCAACATGAACAAGACCAAATCTTCTAAGAGATGAGATAACCTCTTTCTTCCTCTTTTGCTCAGAAAGAATGGTGACTTTTTTCATTTCAACTATCATTTAGCTAACCCTCACCATTTTCTTCTTAGCAATCTTACCTCTTACAACAGCGCTAGTCTGCTGATCCTGTAGATAGATGCCAATAACTCTAATATTCTCCTTAGTCTGAGGAATCTTAACCTTCTCAAAGAGATTTACTCTCTGAGTTGTGGTTCTCAATTCCTTATCTAAGACCCTAATTCTTTCCTCAAGGACAGACACGATAGCATCATACTTGGCAATATCTCTAAGGGCAAAGAGAGCACTATCTACCCAAAGTGGATAGCTTCTCAAATCGTAACTGATGTCATTAAATTCCAATGAATTAAAGACAGGAACATTAACACCAGCAACGTTGCCTCTAGTAATATTTATTTCCTTGATAGAAATAAGATTACCAATAGAATGAGCAGAACTAAATTGACTATTTTCGCCATAAACTGCAATCCAAGAGTCAATTTGAGCCTTAGCCTTATTCTGTTCTTCTCTTACCTCTTCTATCTCTCTCTCGCATTGTCTAATGACAACTTGGAGTTGCCGTTTTTTTAGCTGAAGAGTTGGAAGATAACGGCAATACTGCTTTAGGCTATCTTTCTGTTTCTTTTGCTCATTCTTTGTCAGTTTTAACTTAGCCACGCTTCTTCTTCCTTAGTCCTTCTTTGGCCAATACTTAGCAATTAAATCAGACTTTAAGAGAGTTTCTTCTTTATCGAAACACTCAGCTAAAATCTGCCAACCTGTATCTAGAGCCTCTTCTAGTGGAATGTTTACAGAAAGATCCATAAGCTTTTCTTCAAATAAAGCACCATACTTAAGAAGCTTCTCGTCCCAATCTGACATCTGGAAGCCCATGCTCTTCTTTTCAAGAGAATCTTTATATGAAGAGTAAAGCTTAATCATACCATCCATTAAAGCTCTATGGTCATCACGTGTTGATGAGTTAACATTTTGCTTTAATCTTGAAAGTGATCCAAATGGCTCAATTCTGCCACCCTTAAGATAATACTGACCTTCAGTAATATAACCTGTATTATCTGGAATTGGGTGTGTAACATCGTCACCAGGCATTGTTGTAACACCTAAAATTGTTACACTTCCTGCCCCTTCAAAGTCGACAGCCTTTTCGTATCTAGATGCAAGCTGAGAATAGAGATCACCAG
>JBNMJW010000244.1:0-1748 GCA_050874025.1 Candidatus Ornithospirochaeta sp. | reverse complement strand
TATCTTCAGGATGAAGTGAGAGATAGATCTTCTTTAAGTTGTCATCCGTTAGAGCGAGAGATGAAAAGAAGCTGTCTTTAGCTGTGTGTTTCACATGAGGTTTATCCATATATTTTCTCCTATATTTCTTAAGCGAAAAAAGTTGAGAAAATGTCAGAGAAAAATGAAAGAAAAATAGGAAATTAGAAGAAAAGTTTTATTAAATGATTAGAACTAAGATAAATTTCTATCAGGGTGTAGAATTACACTCATTTTTTTTAAGAATCAAACAAAAAAAAGCTGCTGCTTGCGTTCTTCTCGCTTGCAACAGCCTTTTTAGGTTAATCCGATATACAACTAGAGTATATAAGGAACAAGTAAGTTATGTGATTGATATACTACATATGTTTCAACATCTAAAACTTGAGAAACCTTTGTAAGTTCATTAGAGAAGAAATTCCAAAGAGAAAGATCTTCTTCTTCACTAAGTACAAGCTTGACAATTAAATCATATCGACCAGTGACAACAGCAACAGAAACAACACCTCTAAGGGCCATAAACTCATCGGCCTTCTTTGTGAGTTCCATTGTAGAAAGCTTTACACCCATATATATTACCTGTAGACCAGGAACATATTCAGGATCGACCATGCCAATAATCTTTAATACACCTTCCTCAAGAAGCTTGTTTGCCCTACTTCTTACAGTATTCTCGGTAATTCCTAATTCATCAGCAATGACAGAATAAGGTCTTCTACCATCCTGCAAAAGCTTAATGATGGCTTTGTTAGTATCATCAATTCTTTTAACCATACATCATCCCCCGATTGTACTTGTCCCTTTATTAAACAAGACCTTCCTTGTGGTACTTGTCGATAGTAGCAATAACTTCTTCACCGATTCTGAGAAGGTTCTCTTCACTGTTAGCACCAACATGAGGAGTAAATGTTACATTCTTACAACCGAATAATGGGTTTTCACTTACAACAGGTGGCTCAGTAGAATAAACGTCTGTGCAGAACCAAGAAAGGTCACCATTGTTAAGAGCTTCAGCAACATCCTTCTCGTTTACACACTTACCTCTACCTGTGTTAATAATAACAGGCTTCTTTGTCATCTTGCTGATGAGATCCTTATTTACCATCTGATCTGTTTCAGGTGTGTATGGAAGATGCATAGAGATGTAGTCTGCATTCTTAACTGCATCCTCAAGACTCATCATCTCTGCAAGATCTGACTGTGCAACATACTTATCGTAAGCAACAACCTTCATACCAAAAGCATGGGCTCTTTCAGCGACTTTTCTAGCAATATTACCAATACCAAGGAGACAAAGTGTCTTTCCATAAAGTTCATGTCTCTTTGTCTTTTTCATCCATTCACCATTCTTCATTGTTGTATCATAGAAGCAAAGGTTGTTTGGTGTGCTGAGCATAAGACAGAAAGCAAGTTCTGCAACAGCGATAGCTGATGACTTTGGAGTGTTTGTAGCAACAATGCCCTTTTCCTTGCAATATGGAATATCAATATTATCCATACCAACACCACCACGAATAATTAACTTCATATTCTTTGCTTTGTCGATATATTCCTTAGTAGCCTTAGTCTTAGATCTAATAAGAACAACATCAGCCTCAGCTAATCTTTCAATATCTGTTGTAACTTCTCCAAAAACACTTAATTTTTCTGGAAGAGATTTGTCAAATGCATCTGCAATGAGAATAACCATATTTTTCTCCTTATCTTTAATTATCATTGTGTTCAGTATC
>JBNMJW010000243.1:0-1754 GCA_050874025.1 Candidatus Ornithospirochaeta sp. | reverse complement strand
TTTTGTACATTTTTAAGAAGAGAAGTTTTTAGGAACTGCTTTTAAAAGCTAAAAACAGCGTTTACAATCATAATTGAAGAGAAAAGAAGGCGTAAGGAAGCGTGGGCTAGCATTTTTAGTTTTTTTTCTAAAAGTAAATGCAGTCCATATGTTTTAAGGGTGTCTACTTTAAATATGTTCCATTTCGTCAAGAAACTCTTAACTTAATAAACTAGGACTGAGATTAATATCCTGGCTGGGAATCAAACGCAGTCCTAATTTTTTTGCGACCTCTTCTCCATAATAAAAGCAGAAGACTTCATAAGCAGAACGATTACCATTTCTAGGGCGAGGCATTGAAGCAATATGATTGGTTATTAAAGTTGCCTTTTCTTGATTAAAACGAATCTCAGTTCCCTTTGGAATGATTCTTCTTAGTTCTGCATGATTTCTTTCACAGTGAGGTTTTTGTGTAGAGCGCATAGCATCACAATAAAAGACTTTTGAAATTAATGTATCTCTTCCAACTTTCTCAATACCATCAGCATTTTGGAATTCTGTACCCCTATCTGTTAGAAGTACTGAGAACAAAGATGCATAATCTTTATCTCCAAGAGATTCTCTTAATGCCGAGAGGCAAGCTATAACATTTTCCTGAGTCTTTGCTTCTAATACGTAATAAAGTTGGAGATTAAAGTCTATAAAAGTTAGCGTTAATAAAACTCTACCATTACCACCTTTCTTTCCTTCAACAGAATCAAGCTCAACAAGAGTATGAGAATCAATTTCTTCACTAAAGATGATGTAGTCACTATAAGTTCTTCCTATCAAGTAGCTTCTATCTACCTTTTTATCGTAACTTTTCTTTAAACGCTTTGGCTTGAATCTGACAGCCTTAGGTTGATCAATACGCTTAACATTTGGAAAAATACCATCATTAATGTATTTATAGACAGTTCTTTGATTTACAGGAAAAGAGTTTTGAGCGTAAGAGAATACATGATTGATAGATTGATGTTTTTTAACAATGCCATTTTCCAATATATTCTCTATTGTTTTTAACTCTACTTCATCAATATGAATACCTTGCCGAGAAGTAGACAGAAGGTCTTTGTATGTCTTTTGAGCTTCAGCAGCTACATACATTTGCTTTTCTAATTGGCACTGTTTTATCTTATAACTCTTACATCCATTACATACATAAGGAGGTTTATCTAGTTTCTCACACCTCAACTTTGAGTAACTAGAACAATTCTTTCCGCATATACCATTAGGACAATTAGAACATGTCTCTCGTCTACAGGTTGAACCTAAGTCGCAGGCATAGGAAACAGGACAATTCTTATTGCCTCTATTCTTACAGTCATTAGAGAATCTTGTTACTGGCTTATGTATAATTTGCATGTGAGATTTTATCTCTCTGCTAATTGTAGTTGAGTCCTTACCAATACCAGCTCCTATCTCTTTAAAATTCTTTCCCTCTCCTAATTGAATTTGAATTCTTATTCGATCATTTATCGTCAGATGTGTTTTACTTTTACCCATTATTTCCTCCTTGAGAGAATCTGACGAAATGGAACAATTGAATTATATCATGGATGTTTTAGAACAAAGAAATAATAATCATTGTGTAAATCTTGAAGCATTAGGATAGTAATTTGATTCAAGTAATATTTGCAAAAGTAAATACAGATAAAACAAATCTTTTTCCTTTGCAAATGTTAATGCAGTATTATCCTTCTTTAAAAAATGCATTTACTTATTCAACTAACATA
>JBNMJW010000242.1:0-1786 GCA_050874025.1 Candidatus Ornithospirochaeta sp. | reverse complement strand
TTAATACTAGTGATTTTTCTTTACTTTCTTTTGATCTTTTTACCCAAGTATTAAGAGTTGTTGCTTTTAACCCATTAAGAGAAGAATACTCTCTTTGTGAAAGACCACTATTTTTCCAACCATCGACGTAAGCCTTTCTTTGTTCTTTTGTGTAGATGTTAACGTTTGTCATTTGTTTGTTTCTCCTATGACTTAATGATAGATCATAGGGAGATAGAAAATCTGTATCGATTTAAATGACGCTTACAGATAAATACCATTCTAGATACTGCTAAGAAGAATGGTATAGACAGATACAAGATGATAAATTCCGTACTAGATAATACTGCTCATCCTTTACTTGAGTCGGTTTTGGTTTAGTGTGACTGAATAGTTACAAATAACAATATTATAATTTCTTTGATTATAAAGAGTTAACAAATGTAATCAAAAGCAATTCTTTCTTCTTTTTTATTATTTCTTTCGTAATATACTATTCCACACTCTTTGAATCCGAAAGAAATTAGTGCATTTTGCATTGTTTTATTGTTCTTATGTGTATCTATTCTTAGGTAATTTGACTTTGTTAAAGCGTATTTGAATATATTCTTGGCAATTCCTTTAACAATTCCATTTGAAGCAACTCGATGAAGTACAATAAATGGACTATTACTATGCCAAAAGTCACACTCGTCGTAAGCCTTTTCTTTATTGGAAAGCACAAAGACAGCAATAAGTGAATTATTCTCATCTCTAACACCATAAAGACGATTAGAAAGAATATCTTCTTTGATAAGTGAGAGAGGAGGGTAATCATCTCCCCATTGAGTTGGGTTATTAGTCTCTTTCATATACTCTCTAGCTATTTTATAGATAGAGTTCACCTTATTGATTTCACCCATCTCAACTTTATCAATTTTCATAGTTTAATTATTTCGTCCTTGTGAAGAAGAATATATGACCAAGAAAGAGGCGAAACAAAAACACTTTGTTTTTCTTCTCTCATTCCTGGAGAAATAACTGCAATAGTCTTTTTAAAAGGAGTCTTAAGCGCAGCATTTAGACCTCCTGGAGAATCCTCAAAGCAAATAGCATCTTCAGCCTTAACGTTTATTGTTTTGAGTGCTAGACGGAAGATATCTGGTTCAGGCTTAGATTTTAATCCTGGAGGATCACATATTATTTCTTCCTTTCTAAAAAGCTTATCTAAGCCTAGATTATTGTAATACCACTCCATATTGCCTTTGGGCGCAGATGAAGCAATCATCGTCCTTATATTCAAAGATTGTACATATTTTATAAACTCAACAGCTTCATTGACTAGAATAAGCTTACGCTCCTTACAGAGCTGAAGATAAAGCTCTTCTTTCTCATTCCCAATTTTGTATGCTTCTTCATCAGAAACGTCACTTTTTATAACTCTTACAACACAAGGATCTGTCATTCCCATTAAAGAGTCATATTCGTCGCTATAAAACTCCCTATCTCGATATTTTTTTGAGATAATATTCCATGCATCTAAGTTCTCTTTGTAATCGAAGAAAAGAGTGCCATTAAAATCAAAAACAATAGCTTTAGCGTTCATCTATTGGAGTTACCTCTCTTAGTGGATAACCAGTATAGACCTGTCGTGGGCGTCCAATCTTCATGTATTCGTCATGCTTCCATTCTAGATAGTGTGCAATCCAACCAGGAAGTCTGCCAAGTGCAAACATAACAGTGTAGAGGGAAGCTGGAATACCAAGCATGCGGAATGTTATTCCTGTATAGAAGTCTACGTTTGGGTATAGATTACGAGAAACAAAAT
>JBNMJW010000241.1:0-1838 GCA_050874025.1 Candidatus Ornithospirochaeta sp. | reverse complement strand
CTACAATATGGACACTTAGTAATTCTATCGGGAAGTGTATAATCATATGTGATTATTCTACTTCCTTTAACGTATTCTGTTTCTGGCTGTGTTAAATAATTGAGTGAAGTACTATCAATAAAGAGCGATGGCGTGCTACTGTTCATATGGGCGTTTCCTTTTTTTTGGTTTCAAGTTAATTATAGGAAATCGCCCTTTATTTTTCTTCTACTAAATCTTCATTACTAATTCTTTTACTTATAAATACCACCTAAAAAGATATTGACCCTTAATTTTTATTCATTTGTCTTAAAAAAAAGAAGATAGATAAGAAAAGAAAGACTAACGCATAGCCAATAACAAAGACAAAATGGCTAGAGAGTCCACTAAAATTAAGGTTATATAGAGCCTTCTCTATTTCAACTCCATGGTAGAAGGGAAGAATATTAGCAATTTTCTTAAACCATCCGCCAACTAAATCTAAATCAAACCATATTCCACTTAACCATGCCGTTAGGTTTGTGAGTAGTGCTCCACATATTCCACCAACTTGCTTTGATGTTAGGATGCTACCAAAAAGGAGACCAAGTGAAATAAAGAAAATGCTAGATGGAATTATTGCCAAAATGGCATAGAGAATGCCAACTGTTAGCTTCAAGCCTAAAATAAGAGAGAAAAGCAGGCATAGTGTTGCTTGGAGTATTGCTATTACCAGTAAAGGAATAGTGTAGCCAATTATAAAGTCTACAGGTCTAAGTGGAGTAGTGTAGAGGCGTTGAAGTAATGAACTCTCTCTATCTTTTGAAATCAAAAGAGAGGCAAAGAGTGTCATAAACGAAAGGCCAAATATTGTCATTGCAGGCGCAAGACTATTTATTTCAAATAGTGATACTGGAACATTCTTCTGTATTGCGCTTAAGAGTATTAAAAGAATAATTGGAAAGCCCAAACCGAAAAATAGTGTTAGAGGATCTCTCAGAATCTCTTTTGTTGTTCTTTTAGAAAAAATTAAAGCGTTCATTATTTTCTTCCTCCAACAAGTTTGATAAATGCTTTTTCAAAGCTTTCTTCATTTTCATTTTCTTTTATCTCTTTGGCTGTTCCGACTGTTATAAGATGACCATCTTTCATGATAGCGACTCTATCAGAAAGAGCCTCTGCTTCTTCTAGATAGTGTGTCGTAAGGATTATGGTAATCTTTCCTTTTAATGACGAGATAAAAGTCCATAGTTCGTTTCGTGCTATTATGTCGAGTCCAAGGGTTGGTTCATCTAAGAAAAGAATCTCAGGCTCACTTATAAGACTTAGAGCAATGCTTACTCGTCTTTGCCATCCGCCAGAGAGCTTTCCTGCTTTTCTCTTTAAAACGCTTTCAAGAGAAAATGTCTCTGTTAACTCTTCAATCTTTTCTTTACGTTTTTCTTTATTAAAGCCATAGAGAGAAGCAATGAAGTCTAAATTCTCCTCAACGCTTAAGTTCGGAGCAATAGCTGTCTCTTGCGGAGATACTCCGATAATCTCCTTAACTTTTTGCTTTTCCTTAATTATAGAGTAGCCATTAAGGAATGCTTCTCCACTTGATGGCTGGGTTAATGTAGATAACATTTTAATTGTGGTGGTCTTTCCTGCTCCATTAACACCAAGGAGAGCAAAGAGTTCTCCTTTCTCTACAGTTAGATTTAACTTATCTACAGCAGTAAGATTTTTATAACACTTAGTTAAATAAAGATTTCATAACTTTATGAACTATACAAACCAGCAAAAAACTCTATAAAACGTTGATATTCAAAGTTTTCACAAGCAATCAGACCTCCAGACATGGTTTATATCATGTTTGTAGGTTGTTTTTTCGCTTTGAT
>JBNMJW010000240.1:0-1841 GCA_050874025.1 Candidatus Ornithospirochaeta sp. | reverse complement strand
TAAGACTGATAAATCTCTAATTTTTTCTTGTTTAGTGCTAACTTTCCTGGAAATTAAGGTTATAATTACTTTCTAGCATTTTATTAGCCCCTCATTAATTTCTAATTCTGTTGAAAACACAGAATGCCAATCGGAATATTGATTATATATCTTTTTTTGAACCATTCAACGCTTAAAATACTAAGCTAAGAGCCTAGTCAAGACAATAGATGCTATATTATCCGAACAATTAAGCTACCATAGTATTATCAGTTATCTGAAATGTTCCTTCCTTATATACTTCCTCTGGAGTTTTATAATCCAAAGATTGATGTATTCTCTCTTTGTTAAAGAAAGCTACAAACTCAGCAAGGCTGAGCTCTAGTTGTTCATAACTCTCATAATCCCTTAGGAACACCCATTCATATTTCAATGTTCTCCATGTCCTTTCGACAAAGATGTTGTCCTTGCATCTTCCTACACCATCCATGCTAATAAGTATGTTTTGTTCTTCAAGGATGGAAGTAAACTCTCTTGAAGTGTATTGGCTGCCTTGGTCAGTATTAAAGATTGCGGGTGTTCCGTAGTTAACGATTGCCTCCATCAGAACATCCATACAGAATGCGACATCCATAGTAGGAGAAAGCTTCCATGAGAGGATCTTCCTGCTATAGAGATCGATTATCGCCGTAAAGAAGACCATCTTGTCTCCCAGCTTTATGTAAGTTATATCAGTTGCCCAGACCTCATTCACATACCTTATGGTCCTGTTCCTCAACAGATAGGGATACTTGTCTTGCTTGCCTTTGGATGGTCTTGTGGTCTTGAATACCGGGGTCAGTCCCTTAAGACCTAACTCCTTGTATATTCTTCGAATACAATGCTCTGTGGCCCATTCAAAGCCCTTTCTGAGCAGATGGTGGGACATCTTGATGTATCCATATGTTGAATACTCTGTCCACTCCTTAAGGACAACATCACAATGGTCAAGATGTTCTGCTCGCTTTGCTTCATCCCGTTTCTCTTTATCAGTAGGATGGACTTCGCTCCTCTTCTTGTAGTACACGCTTCTGGGGAGCCCCAGGATCCTGCACTGCTCACTGATAGACAATACATTGCTGCTGTCCACCAGTGTGTATTTCAGGTCCTTGTTCAGAAGCGCAGATCTTTTTTTAGCAGCTCTATCTCTAGTTCCTTCTGGCCAATGATCTCAGTTGCCTTTTGAAGCCTTGCCTCTACTTCTTCCTTCTCTTTCTGGATCTTCTTGGTTTCCTTGCTTGCAAAACCATTGATGAAAGCCTTCTTCCAATCTGACAGCGTACTAGGTGCTATGCTGTTATCAGCGCATACGTCGCTGAAGCTTTTACCATTCAGAAGTTCAGTTATACACTTGCGTTTGAACTCATCCGTGTAGGTCTTCTTGTTTCTACCCATATCATGTCTCCTATGACATGGTAACCTATGTTCGGATTCATTTCATCATACTGTCTCTAAACCACTCTTAGTATACTGCAGATTCAGTCTCTGTCAGCTATTATGGTGCATCCATCCAGGCAACAGAGGCAAATCTTGCAAATGTGCTAAAGGCTATCAGAGTGGCATCTGCTACCTGAGTTGCCGCACAGGATGTAAGGATCGGTCCTTCTTTCGTCTGCTTTTGCAGAAGCAACAAGAGCACGGTGGGATCTCAGACGCTCCAGATCAATATTCCAAGGAAGCATCTTCTCCCACTCTTCATCATCTTTGCTGCCATAAGGAGCGAATGTGAGCACATATTCAATATAATCATTGGCGGCAACATTGGCTCTCTTTGCGGTCTCGATCAATGACATGAAGAAAGAGGAGGCATCTGCGCCATCTAC
>JBNMJW010000239.1:0-1844 GCA_050874025.1 Candidatus Ornithospirochaeta sp. | reverse complement strand
TAGAGAACATAATAGCTACACAGAAGGAGCTAGTTCGTTTAGCGAATGCAGAACCTTATATTCCACAATCAGAGATGCTACCAAATCTTTTCTGCGAAGCTGAAATTGTGGCCATGTATAATGAAAGTCTTAAAGCTCTTCTTTCATCTTCTGAAGAAAAAGAAGAGGAAAAAAGTGAGACTGAAGCAGAAAAAAAGGAAAGAAAGCCTCGTATTGCTCAACTTACTGTTCCTGCAAACACACCAGTAGAGATAAAAGATCACACTGAAGGTGTGCCAGAGACATATGAAGAAGATGGCATCAAGTACAAAAGAGGAAAAGACAAGGTTATTTATAAGCTTGCCATTACAAAACCAAAGAAGGTTGTAGAGAAGCACATCTATGCAACTTGGGATGCAGTAGTAGAAGTTGAAGGAAGAGAGAAAAAGAGAATCATTAATTTTGATAATGAGATTGTCGATAAGCTTTCGTGTTCTCCATCTTTAGTTGCTTCTATACTTACATCCAAGTTTGATGATCATCTTCCTTTCTATAGACAGAGTGAGATGTATGAAAGAGAAGGACTACATATTAAGAGGCAGCATCTGTGTCTATGGTTTTTGAAGTATTATGATACACTTAGTGGTTTTGATAGGTACTTTGGAGATCAAATTTTTAAGATGAATTTGATAAACCAAGACGAGACGCCACTTGAGGTAATAGCTGTAAAGACAGAGAGTGGAAAGATAAGTTCATCCTCCTTTGCGATAATAAGAATTGGAACAACATATGATGAAGTAAATCATAAATACAAAAAAGTTGTTCATGTATACTACTCTGATGGCAGGAGTAGAGAAAAATTGTTTGATGGTTATGAACGTAACAATTATTCTGGTCCACTGATGACAGATGGACTAAAAGGATATTTGTCAAATTCGATTAATCAAGAAAAGCATAGTGTATGTTGGGTTCATGCCATTCGAAAGTTAAAGAAATATGTTAGACTTGTAAAAGATGACGAACCTATAAATAGGATACTTATTTTACATGCTAGTCTATATAAGATAGAGTCAAACCTTAGAGAAAAGCTCATTAAGGGGACAATTACTACAGAAGAATTCCTATCTAAGAGAGAAAAAGATGTTCGTCCTATTCTCGATCAGATTTTTAGAGAGGCAAAAGCAGCAACTATTAGTGATTCAAAAACCCTAAGGCAAGAGGCTCTTAACTACCTTATTGAATACGAACCTTATCTTTATACATATCTCAAAACACTTGAGTGTACTCCAGATGATAACTGTTGCGAATTAGTAGCCAAGGCTTTTGCAACAGGGAGGAAAAATTGGCTATTTGCCCAAACTATTGATGGTGCTGATGCCTCATGTTTCTTCTTTTCTTTAATTGAAACGGCTAAAGTAAATGGCCTAAATCCTGAAAGATACCTTGAGTATATTCTAACTTACGGGCCATCTACTCCTAAAGATAAGTATGATACTCTTCTCCCTTGGAATGTTGATATGTCAGTAATTGATACAGCTATAGCTTCACGTGCTAATGCAACTCCTGATCCAGAGAGAAAAGAGCCATACATATTTACTGGTTTCTCCCGTTAATATTCTTAATTGCCATTAGAATGGTAGAAAGAGTTTTCTCGTCTGCTTTTATCTTAGCACCCATGTACTCTATAGAAATACTATGTGAGATTACTGGGGACTTCTTCTTTATTAATACTAGTGATTTTTCTTTACTTTCTTTTGATCTTTTTACCCAAGTATTAAGAGTTGTTGCTTTTAACCCATTAAGAGAAGAATACTCTCTTTGTGAAAGACCACTATTTTTCCAACCATCGACGTAAGCCTTTCTTT
>JBNMJW010000238.1:0-1904 GCA_050874025.1 Candidatus Ornithospirochaeta sp. | reverse complement strand
TTTGTATACCTCGTCTATAGTTTTATAGTCTAAGCTTTGGCTCTCTTTTGTTGTTAAAGAAGTTAACAAATTCTCCTAAGCCTCTTTCTAAATCTTCAAGAAATCTATAATCCTTTAAGAAGACCCACATCAATATTTTAGTGTTCTCCAAGTTCTCTCAACAAAAATGTTGTCTTTACATCTTCTTTTCCCCATCCATACTGACTTGGATCCCATACCCCTCCAAGAGAGAGGTAAATTCTTTTGATGTATATTGGCTACCACAATCTGTATTAAAAATAGAGAATATACCATATTTCACTATAGCTTCTTGCACCATATCTTTATAGAAGCCTACTTCCATTTTCTCAGAGAGTCTCCAAGCCAATATTTTTCTACTAAATAGGTCTATTACTGCCGTGAAGTAGACACTTCCTTACCTAGCTTTATATAAGTGATGTCTGTTGCCCAAACCTCGTTCACATATCTAATAACCCTATTAAGTAAGAGATGTGGATATTTCCCATCTTCCCCTTAACTACTCTAGTAGTAATAAACCTTGGAGATACTCCTTTTTAGCATAAGCAATATATATCCGTCTTATAGCGAATTCTGTAGCCCATGAAAAGACATCTTGATATAGCCATAGGTGTCATATTCAGGGCTATTCATTAAGGACTGTGTCGCATCTCTTATCGTGTTCAGTTTCTTTATCTAGCTTTGCTTTTTGTTTCTCTTCGTCTCCGTTTGAGCTTCTCTTAAGCCCAATAATGGAGCACTCGATTGATAGAGAGAACAGAGCTGTTCTCATCTACCAGTGTCCAGAGTTCATCTTTCTAGAGAAGCGTTGCTCTTTTTTTTAGAGAAGGTCTCCATTTCCTTCTTTCCAATAACCTCGCTTATCTTTAGATATCTTTTTGTTTCTTCCCATATAAAGAATCTCCTATTATATGGTAACCTCTATCCGAATACTTTTCACTCCTTTGTCTGATTTATGCTTTTAGTATACGGCTCCTCGGCGGTTAAGCCTTTCAGTACCAAGCGATTACCTGTTGCTCTGATACTTACTCTTATCGACCGCGCCTCTATCATGATATTCAGTTGTTTTCTTTAGTTACCCTCTCTTTTGATATCTATTGATTTCCTGATCGATGATGATACCATCTTTAACGATCAAGCAATCCTCAAGAACTTTGTCGTTTTCTCCATTCATCAATTTCTGGACATAAGGAAGTATGATTCTTGAGTTGTTATAGGAGAATGTTTTGTAGAAGAACGAGGGCGTATGATCAACTGCATAATGAAGAATCCCGTCTACAATATAAGTCGGGTTCTCAATTGTTGTAGGCTCACTCGTTTCGATACCACCATGTCGGTCACAACTCACATCAATGATCATGGCATTCTTTTTCATTCTCTTCAAATCATCTTTGTAAATCACATGATCTTTTCGATTCACATCCCAGAGGATGCAATTAACAAAAACATCGTAATTGCCAATCTCCTGCCGTAGGAGCTCCTCTTGTCTTCTGTTATACTGCATTACATGAGCGCCGAGCATATTCAAAACGCGACATGCACCACGTGCAGTATTTCCGTTACCTATAACAGCAACCTCCAAACCATAAGGAAGTTGTCCATAGCACTGAAACCCGTTGATTACAGCCGCTTCTCCTGCAAGCTCATTGTTGAACCAGAACACATGTCTGCCCATTTCAAACATACTTTCCCAAGCATATGCAGTCAGCCTTGAGTTCAGAATCTTGTCAGTAATATCTCTATTCTGTGTCGCATGAACCCATCCAAAGATGATCTGGCCTTCATGCATTTGTTCAAGATAATCCGCATCTCCAATCTTGGGATCGCATACAATATCCTTCTGAATTGCTTCCTCGTGTGAGCAGATGTGTGCTCCTACTGCTTCA
>JBNMJW010000237.1:0-2000 GCA_050874025.1 Candidatus Ornithospirochaeta sp. | reverse complement strand
GCACTTATGATAGCTATTTTCTTATATTAAAAGAAATTATTTGAGTTAAAAGATGTTTATTATAGACATTTCAATTGGAAAAAGGGTTAGCTAAAGTATTGCAAAGATTATGCGACTGAATAGTTACGAAATCTTCTTGATTATCTGTAAATACAATAAAGAAATATGTAGCTACAGTGAAGAAATTAACTCTTCCTCTTCTTTTGATAGTTCATACTTTTCAAATAAATCAGGGCGAAGCCTTTTAGTATCTAACAAGGCTTCCCTCTTTCTCCATTTATCTATCTCCCCATGATTACCACTAAGTAAGATAGAAGGGACTCTCTCTCCCATATACTCTATTGGCTTTGTATATTGAGGATATTCAAGTAGCCCATTTTCATGGCTTTCATCTTCCGTTGCTCCTTCTCTAATTATGCCCTTTTGTAAGCGACAAATGCTATCAAGGATAACAGAGGACGCAATTTCGCCTCCACTTAAGACGTAGTCCCCGATACTTATGATTTCGTCAACATGGTTTTCAACTCTTCTATCTACCCCTTCATAGTGACCACATATGATTATAACATCACTTAGAGAGGCTAACTCTCTTGCTTTCTTTTGGTCATAAAGTTTTCCTTTGGGAGATGTTAAGATAACTTTGCTTTCTTCCCTTTTCACGCTATCGAGGGCCTTCATTACAGTATCGAAACGAAGAATCATACCTCTTCCTCCACCGCATGGAGAGTCATCTATATGACGAAAAGAACCACCTGCATAGTCTTTAATGTCGACAATATTTAATTCTACTACTCCCCTTTTAATTGCTCTATCAATCAAAGGCAAAGTCAAAATGGATGTAAAAGATTCTGGAAACATCGTTAAAAGAGTCATTCTCATAAAGTAATAATAGCAAATGCAGACTTCTCGTAAAAGGAAGAAGAGAGTATTCTAAAAAAATGAAAAGAATCGTAACTATTCAAGATATTTCATGCATAGGAAAATGCTCGCTTACAGTGGCACTTCCCCTCATTTCTTGTTTTGGTGTTGAAGCAGCTATCATTCCAACAGCTGTTTTAAGTACTCACACAGCATTTAATGAGTTTACATTCCATGATTTAACCGATGACATTGAGCCTATTATGGCTAATTGGAAAAAGCAAAATTTTCACTTCGATGGAATATATACAGGGTACCTTGGCTCAATAAGGCAAATCGAGTTAATGAAGAAATTCTTCGATACCTTTGCAGAAAAAAACACGCTAAAAATTGTTGATCCTTGCATGGCAGATTTTGGTTCTTTATATAAAGGTTTTGATAAAGAGTTTGCTTTCGAGATGGCATCCTTGTGTAGCAAAGCAGATATAATACTTCCTAACTTAACAGAAGCTTCTTTTTTGCTTGGAAGAGACTGCCTAGATAGTAACTACAGCGAAGATGATATAAAAGAAATGATGGTTGCTCTCTCTAAACTTGGAGCGAAAAAAGTAATTCTTAAAGGAATCTCATTTAATAAACAGAAAAGTTCATTCAAGGGTATTGATGGCAAAATTGGCATTTGTTATTACAACCAAGAAAGAGATAAATACTCTTGGTATTTCCATAAAAAAATAGAGCAAAACTTTCATGGGACAGGCGATGTCTTTGCCTCTGTCTTTACAGGAGCTATGATAGAAAATTTTTCAATTGAAAACGCTTACACTCTTGCTGCCGACTTTGTATTGAAGACTATCGAATATACTATTAAAGATAAAAACCACAATTTCTACGGTGTTAACTTTGAAAGCGCTATTCCTTTTCTAGTTAAAGAGATAGAGAAGAGAAAACATCTTAATTAGTTTTACTAACTATACAAATAAGGGGCTGTTGCACGAAAGATAATAAAATCTAATGAGGTGTACAGCCTCATTTTTTTGTCTTTCAGAAATCAACAAAAGCATATAGATTGTTAAGCGTAATTCTTTTTAATATAAGTAATTAAATAGAAAAAGGGAGTTGTTAAAACTCCCTAAAATCCTTAT
>JBNMJW010000236.1:0-2071 GCA_050874025.1 Candidatus Ornithospirochaeta sp. | reverse complement strand
GTATAGTTTGTAATACTACCAATACCGAAGGATAATCCAAATTAGCAAGAGGTTCATCTAAAAGAATTATTTTGCTTTCCATAGCTATTACACCTGCTATTGCAAGTCTTCTTTTCTCTCCTCCTGAAAGGATTCTCGGATTTTTATTTCTATCTTTTTGAAGAGAAAAGAGAGAGAGCATCTCTTCTGTTTTTTCTTTTATTTCTTTTTCTGGCTTATTTTGATTTTCTAAGCCGAAGGCGATGTCTTTTTCGCAAGTCTGTCCTACAATTTGGAGTGATGTCTCTTGGAAAACTAAACCAAAGAACTTCATTCTCTCTTTTTCTTTTTTTAGCTCTTTGCCATCAACTATTATTCTACCACTATCAATTCTTTCTAGGCCCTTAAGACATTTTAAAAGAAGTGATTTACCACTGCCGTTTTTCCCTGCTATCAGTGTAATAGTAGCTTTTTCTGCAGAAAAACTAATATCTTTTAGAAGATGAATGTTATCTATTGATTTATTAAGGTTTTCGACAGTTAGATAAGCCATAGCACGATTCTATTCAAAAAGAATGGTTGGAACAACACTATAGAGTCCTTTTTCGTCAATAGATTAAGTGGCTATGGAAATATATAATGTTTCTGATAATCTAAAGAAAAGAGAAGAACGATGAAAAGAGAAAGATTTGTTGAAGAGTATGAAGACTTTGAGCCAGAGATGCGGATTTGGCCATTTGCTTTGCTTTCGTTTTTATTGCCACTAATTCCATTTTGTTTGAAGATTGTTCTTCAGAATGGTCTTAATGTTTTTAATATCGCTATATATTGTGTCTCAGTTTTGCCTCTTTTGTTTGCTGCAATTTGTCTTAAGGATGGAGAAAAAGCATGGCTTTTGCTCCTGTCTTCTGCTCTCTATTTGATTGTTATGTTGCTAGTATGGGTAAATGCTAGACTTAAGGGCGAAGTATCATCTGTCCCATTTTATTTGGATGTGTCGCCCGCATTCCTTTCACTTCTTTCCTTTGCTTTCTTTAATAAGCGAAGAAGAATGGCTTGGCTAGGCTGGACAGTATTATCACTTCTTTTTTCTTCTCTTTTTGTTTTTCTCGCATATAAAGAAAAAAACTCTTTTTCTCTTTATTTATTTTATCCATCACTTCTTGTAGTTTTATCATTATCTATATTTTTTGTAACAAGACGTACTGATTCTACCCCTTGGTTTATTACTCTTATTCTTTTTCTTCTAGTTTTAGCTTCATTCACTTTATATCCAGGATTTGTTAGAGCTATTGAAAGAAAAGAATCTATCATTTCATATATTTTGAAGGTCTTTCTCTTTTCTTCTACTTTATGGTATACACTCTCTTTTTTGTTTGTCTTTTCTGCTTTAGCTGGAAAGAGTAGTTATAAGAAGAATATTGTTGATGATGATGTTGAAGAACATACTATTTCTCCTAATAGTGAAAACGACAATCAATACGAAGAAAGAGAAGATAGGTATACTGCACCTCCTGAATATTCTCGTTTTGATAGAAAAGATGAAAAACAAGAGGAAAAAATTGTAAAAGATGAAGGCGATACAAACACACCTCCTAATAACAAAAAACAAGCCGATACTCCTCCTAAAGATGATAAATGGTATGAGTTTATAAAGGGTGGAGTGAACGAAGAACCTCGAAGAGAAGAAAGAAGGGATAGCTATTATTCTTCTCGTGAAAATGAAAGAAGAGATAATAGGGATAGAGATAGAGACGATTATTATCGTGATAGAGATTACGATAGACGAAGCGACGACTACAGGCCACGTAGTGATCGTTATCGCTATGATGATAGGGACAGAGACAGGGACTATTATCCATCACGTAGAAGAGATGATGATAGAGACTATTATCTTCGCCGATATGATGATAGATCCTACTACGATGATAGAGATAATAGACGTTATAGCGATGATAGAGATAGACCGTACTATGATGACGATTATGATGATAGAGATCGTAGACGGTGAACTACCTCATCCTAGCAGTAGCTTGAGGGTGAGGCTTCCAGTTTCCTTCTATCGTTAGATAGCTTTTCGAGTCTGCTCTGT
>JBNMJW010000235.1:0-2121 GCA_050874025.1 Candidatus Ornithospirochaeta sp. | reverse complement strand
CTCCACACTTCCAATTGACACCTCGCAAGTTTGCCAATGAACTTGCAGACACAAATGAAATTAAAAACATCAATATCAAATCTCTGGATGTCAGAGAAAATGTCACCGCTGCATCTGTTACTTGTAAGATAACAAAAGAACTAGAAAAGATTCAACAAGTTAACAAATGGAGTGAAGTAGAAATAAAACTTACAGAAGGTCTGACACTACAACTCAAATACAAACTAGAAAAAGTCAATGTAGAGAAACCAGATACCCTTCAAACTAAGGAGACAAAGAAGCCCAAAAAGAAGCTTAAGAAGAAATTAAAAAAGAGATCTAAGAAGGTGAAAAAGAGCAAAGCTCCAATCAAGCAAATTGAAATTAAGAAAAAACCTACTGTACCAAAGGTGATTCAAAAAGAAAAACCCAAACAAACCAAAGCAAATCCACCAAAGGTACATGTGGAAGAAAAGCCTAAGTCTAAAAAGAGTGAACCTAAAAGAAGTATACAGCTCTACAAAACACAACCACAAAAACAGCCGTCATACAATCCACTCACAGCAATCAAAAAGAGTTACGAAGTGAACGAAATACCCCCAAGAAAAATATCATCTATAATCATGAGGCACTTCGTGGACACCTTCACAATTCGAATGCCGGTTAACGCTCAGTACGCTATCTTAAACCTCCCTGGAGTGGCAATAGATAGCTCCCAAAACTCAACAATAGAGACTGAACATGTCCCACAACCGCCAGAGAGAATTGCACAATCTCTATTTATCAAGGGGAAGTACGCTGATGCTTATTCAATGGCGATTGGCGAAGCACACGAATCTACAAACCCTGAATACGAAAAAGTTGCTGCACTCTTCCCACCAGACGATAGCACAGAAGCATCCACATTTAAGCTGAACAAAGAATCTTTAAAAAAGAATAAAATTAAGATCTTTGAAAAACACGTTGCTGAAGCAATTCCCACAATGAGGAATGGAAAAGGATGCGGCCCATCAGGCATGTCAGCAGAAATAATCAAACAGATATGGAAAAAAGAACCAACAGTAAGAGCAAAAATAGCAGACACAGTGAGTTTATTTATCAACACTCCTGAAGAAGTTAATGATAACTTCTTTGTCTCTAGATTGCACTGCATACCAAAACATGATAATGGGATCAGACCTATTGCTGTAGAAGAAGCTTTCACAAAGCTTGTTAATAAAGTCGTTTGTAGTCGACTTATGTTACAAACTTTAAAGAAATTACATCCTAACCAATTTTGTATTAAAAAAGAAAACTCACAAATAGAAGCTGTGAAAATGGTTAAGAGCAATATTAAGAGTGGTTTCAATAAAGTCATAGCAGTTGATTTCAAGAATGCTTATGGAATGATAAAAAGACCTCACATATTAGAACAGATGTTAAATCTTGGTGTTGAACCAACACTAGTGAATTACATCAAGCATCTCTTGGACAAACAACAAATGATCTTCACAGATGCCAATGGAGAACACAGAAATATCCACCCAACAAGAGGCATTGCTCAAGGAGATCCAACTTCGAGCCTTCTCTTTTGCATAGGTGTTAATGACCTGCTTGAAGAATCGAATAACAGTAACATCAGGACTGTAGCTTATGCTGATGACTTTGTCATCATGGGAAAAAAGAGAGCCGAACTTAAAAAGATATGGAATTCTTTTAAAATTAAAGCTGCTAACATTGGACTTGAAATTAATATTTCAAAAACACAACTCTTGTTAAATGAGAAACATGAGGATGATAAAAATATAATCAATGACTTCAATCTAGAACCAAAATATTATAATGATGATTATATTTGGACATATCTTGATATTCCAATTAGTATTAATAATAAAATAATAACAAAACATCTTGAAACAAAATTGGATGAATTCAAACAAGAGACAAATAAACTGTGGACTTCTAACATACCAATACAAACCAAATATCACCTTTATCAATCATGTCAAGTTGGAAAATTATCTTATTACTTTAAAGGAATATTCTGTAGTGAAGAATTAAGCCCTTTGAAAATAAAGTGTTTTGAAGAAGCTGATAAAAACATAGAATCTATTCTTCCAGAACTCTTGCAAGATATTCCAACTACATTGAGAAGTCTCCCAT
>JBNMJW010000234.1:0-2165 GCA_050874025.1 Candidatus Ornithospirochaeta sp. | reverse complement strand
TTTGAAAATTTCACTTTTAGAAAGAGAAAAGACTTTTAATCAAAAAATCACCTTCAACTTCGTCTTCTTGAGACTCCGTCGGAGGTGATTTATTTCTTTATAGGGCTATAAGCATTTTATTTTTGCTCGTGCAACAGCCCCATTTTTATTTGCATAAAGGCTGTAATAAATCATATGCTTCTTTATATTCGCAAAATCTCTTTTCAGCAAAAGAAGTAAATTCTTTATCTAAGTTTAGACTAGAAATTCTATCTGGATGAAAAGCAAGTGTTTTTTTGTGATATACACTTTTTAAAACACTTAGAGAAGGAAGACTATCAAAACCAAAAAGGACGAGAGCTTTCTTAATTTTTTCTTCCTTTTCGTCATATGCATAATTTTCATCATTACTACTTCTTTTGAATGCATTATACCATTCTCCTTTTTCATTCTTTAAGTAGAGAGAACAATTGCTATTTAAGCCTCTATTCCAATTCTTACCAAAATCTATTTTCCTAAAGTCCTCTTTATCGCCATCAAAGTAAATTGACGTAAGAAAAACGCAAGATGAAAAGGCTGAACTTCCAATCCGCTTAATAGAACGAGGAAGAAAGATTTCCTTTAATCCACTAGAAATGAAACACCCTTCTGGTATTTCTTTTATTCCTTCGCTTATCTTTATTGAACTAAGCGAAGTACATCCACCGAAGGCTAAAATCCCAATCCTATCAACATTGTTTAAAACTACGCTTTCTAACTTTTTATCATCCATAAAAAGACGAGGAGGTATAGTTGTTACTCCGTCAGGAAAAACAAAGGAGACAATGCCTGTCTTTTCAAAAGCTGCCTCACCTAACTCATAAAGCGTTGACGGAAGCTTTATGCTTGTAAGATTCTCATCTCCTTTAAAGGCTTCTTCTCCTATTATTTCAAGATTACTGCTAAAGCTTATTGTTCTTAGTTTTTTGCAAGAAGCAAAAGCACCCTTCCCGACTTCTAGTATTTGAATCTCTTCAGCTTCATTTGGAAGATTAGCAAAGTATAAATGATCAGAATTTGTTACACCAATTATTGTCCCCATTCCGTCAGTAACAATCTCAACTTTATTCTTAAATATAGATTTATTGTATGTAGGAAAACCTGTTCTAAAAGCATAGAAGCCAGCTTCTACAGGATTAATAATAGTAGCCATTACATCTCCTAAAAGAGGAATCTCTCTATCTTAGAGTCAATATTTTCAATTAAAGTATCTTCTGGAATGTATCCAGGTGGAATAGAGTTAAAGAAAAGACGAGAATAACTCTTCTTTACAAGTCTTCCGTCTAGAACTAGAACAACTCCCCTATCTGTCTCACTTCTAATTAATCTGCCTATTCCCTGCTTTAGCTTTATCATCGCATTAGGGACTGTCAAAGAAACAAAGCTATGCTTTTCGCTTGTTTTATCTAAATAATCTGAACGTGCCTTATTAACAGGGTCAGTTGGAACTAAGAATGGAAGCTTAACGATAATTAGTAATCTTAAAGCGTCTCCAGGAACATCTACTCCTTCCCAGAATGAATATGTTGCAAAGAGACATGAATCTTTATCATTCTTAAAATCTTTTAGAATTTTATCTTTATTTCTGTCATCACTTTGAAGTAATAAGTTATATGAATCTCCTAATTTCTCTTTTATTTTATCATAAACATTATTCATCATGCTTTTAGATGTAAAAAGCACTAGAGCACCACCAGAAGAAGAGAGAATTGCGCTATAGATAAGATCTGTTGAATAATCTTCGTAAGATGAATTGTCTTTCTTATTATATTCTTTTCCATCGAGAGGAATAAGATACATAAGATTCTTCTTATAATCAAAAGGACTGTAGTATATTCCTTCAATTAAAGTATCATCATCTTTTAGTCCAAGTCTTTCTCTAAAAAAGTTAAAGTTACCATCGGTACTAAGAGTTGCAGAACAAAAAAGATATGAAAAGATCTTGTCAAGAATCCTTGTTTTGATTAATGGACCAGCTAAAAGAGGTGCTTGAACGAGTGTATAACTACCACACTCATTCTTAGCATATGAAATTATAGAATCAAAGGCCGAAAAGCTAATAAATGAAGAAAGTACACTATGATAATAGACAAGGCTTTCGCCTGTTTTTTTCACCCTATCAAGATAACTCTTCATTTCATCTGAAT
>JBNMJW010000233.1:0-2175 GCA_050874025.1 Candidatus Ornithospirochaeta sp. | reverse complement strand
ACTTTAATGGTACTTCTTTTGTATTTTTTTAAAATAACATACCCTTAACTCGGGTTTTATACTGTTTTTTTTTAAAGTATCATTTTCAATAATTTACAAAATATTAAGATGATATTTCTTGGTTCTCACCATATATAAATCATTTGTATTGCTAGTGGTGGTTGGTTTACTACTATTAACATAACATATCTTTTTTTGTTTTAAAATTTAGTAATTGTTGTTTGTTTACCATTAATATACAATAAAAATGTGATTAAAATCACATAAAATATTATAAAAACGTGAGAAGATGATTTTATGGAACGATTTTTGCTTGAAAAACTATTAGATTGGAAGAATTCTCCTTATCGTAAGCCTTTAATTCTAATGGGAGTCAGACAGGTGGGCAAGACCTGGCTCTTAAAGGAATTTGGTAGACGTTATTATGATAATACTGCTTATTTTAACTTTGATGAGAATCAAGAGTATAAAGAATTCTTTGAAACCACTAAGGATGTTAGTCGTATTGTTCAAAACCTAACAATGGTGAGTGGACAGAAAATCGTTCCAGAAAAAACGCTAATTATCTTTGATGAAGTACAAGACTGCCCAAACGTCATTAATTCAATGAAATACTTTTATGAGAATGCACCTTACTACCATATTGCTTGTGCCGGTTCTTTGTTAGGTCTTGCCTTAGCAAGGCCATCATCTTTTCCTGTAGGTAAGGTTAATTATATGCGTGTTAATCCTATGACCTTTTCAGAATTTTTATATGCTAATGGAGATAAGAGCCTTGCTCAATATATGAAAAGCGTTGACATGATTGAGCCAATTCCTGATGCTTTCTTCAATCCTTTGTGTGAAAAATTGAAAATGTATTATGTTACGGGTGGAATGCCCGAACCTGTTTTAATGTGGACGAAAGAGCGAGATGTTTCTGCTATGCAAGATGCTTTAATCGACATTATTAATGCCTATGAACGCGATTTTTCAAAGTATCCAGATACAAGTGAATTTCCGAAAATTTCTTTGATATGGAAATCAATTCCATCACAATTAGCAAGAGAGAATAAGAAATTTATCTATAAGATTGTTAAAGAAGGTGCAAGAGCGCGAGAGTATGAAGATGCCTTAGAATGGCTTGTTGATGCTAGATTAGTGCATAAGGTTTATCGCAGTTCTGCTCCAAGACTTCCTCTTTCAGCTTATGATAATCTCTCTGCTTTTAAAATTTACCTTGTAGATGTAGGACTTCTAAGACGGTTGTCTCAACTTTCTCCATCGGCTTTTGGCGAAGGAAATCGTCTATTTACTGAATTTAAAGGTGCATTTAGCGAAAACTTTATATTACAAACACTTATAAACCAATTTGAGGTTTTTCCTCGTTATTGGAGTCAAAACAATCCACCATATGAAGTCGATTTTCTTATTCAACGTGAAAACGATATTTTCCCAATTGAAGTCAAGGCTGAAACAAATATAGCAAGTCAAAGTTTAAAAAAGTATAAAGAACTATTTCCAGATAGTGTAAGGCTTCGAATTCGTTTTTCTTTGAACAATCTAAAACTAGACGATGATGTTTTAAATATACCATTATTTATGGCTGATGAAACGAATCGTTTGATTGAAATTGCTTTAGATCAACGCTCAAAAATAAAGAGATAATTGAGTTGAAAATTCTTTAACCTTTAACATACTTTTCGATTTTGCACTCATGAGACTTTGTCTATCTTCCACGAGCAGAGTATAGAGATGAGTATCATTCCCTTGTTGTTGAATTAAAGTGGAACACGTTACCATCTATAGCGATTAATCAAATAAAAGAGAAGAGATACCCAGATTCACTTCTTTCTTATTCCGGCTCAGTCCTTCTTGTAGCAATAAGCTATGATAAGAAGGATAAAGAGCATTCAGTATTAATAGAGGAGTATGAGAAGTAGAAAGCTACATCTTTTCAGATACTACCTTACATCTCTTTTTAGAGAAGGCTATGCCATATGATATAACGTTCTCCCTTCCATCGCCCTTAAGACGCTCTGTATATCTAAGGTCTTTAATTTGTTTTAAGGCTTTCTCTGCGTCTTCTTTTAACCTATCAAATGAAGGGGAGTACTTAACTTCAATTACAATTCCGTCATCTATATCTTCTGTTTCTATTATAATGTCAGCAAACCCATCTCCAGACTCTACATT
>JBNMJW010000232.1:0-2297 GCA_050874025.1 Candidatus Ornithospirochaeta sp. | reverse complement strand
TTATGCCAATAGTAATGCGACTAACTATAAAATTCAAGAATAAATGTTTGTAGCAGAGGCTGACGACTCAATTTTAAAGGAGAATGGATTAACTATATACGACAAGCAAGTTCGACATGTTTATTTAGGGATGGGAGAGTTACCAGAAGAATTAAAACCATTTGAATCAAACATTGGGGATTGTAGCCACATCGAAATAATAATACCAAGAGTGAAAAATAAAGAAGGAAAGATTCTTAGGCTTCTCCCATTATTTGTAATTCCTTATAAACGTTACAGTGTAGATGATGTTGAAAACGAATTAAGTCCAACAGCAATTGCTCAAACAGTAGCAAGTGAAACAACAAGATACAGTTGGAAGCTATGGTTAATCGCAATAAAAGAAAAAATAAACTCCCAAATAGAGTCGTTGGCCAATAATCAAAAAAGATGGCTTTCTATCTTAATTTCAAAAGTTTATTGTATTTTACCACTGACTTTAGAATGTGTGCCTTAATAAAGCGTAGTAAACAAGTCATAAGGAGAAAAAACGCCTATGACTTATGAAGAATTAAATGAAAAAGCAAAAATTAAGGCCGACATTGTAAATGAGGTCATTGAAAATGGCTCTACATTAACTAGCAGGCGAAGAGCTTGCAAGAAGCTATGTGTTTGTGACAAGACATTAGCCCGTTACATTAATGGATGCAAAGAAAATCGTTATGAAGTTTTTGTTCATGGCAATAAGGGTAAGCAGCCAGTAACTGTCATCTCTAAAGAGAAAAGAGAAGAGATAATAAACATCTATCTTGAAATGTATCCTAATGCTAGTTTTACTCACTTTAGAGAGATACTTAGAGAAGATTATGGTATTAATGTTTCAACTTCATCTCTAGCTAATATTCTTAAATATGAAGCATTAATAGTTTCACCATTAGCTAATAAGAGTACTGTTATTAAGTACAACCAAAAGCTTAAGAAGCTTAAATCTTTAGAGAAGAAGAATAATGACCAAATAGTAAAGGTTGAGAGAGCCAAATACTTATTGGAAGAGACTCAAGCTGGAGCAAGAAAGCCACGAAAGCAATACATGGGAGAGCTTATTGAGATGGATGCTTCTTCTCTTATATGGGTAGAAGGCAAAGGAAAGTGGTATTTACATCTAGCTATAGATGATGCCACAGGGGAAATTGTTGGAGCTTACTTTGATACAGAAGAGACATTATATGGTTACTACATGGTGCTTAAACAGATAATTCAAAACTATGGACTTCCTCTTACATTTAGAACAGATCGTCGTACTTGTTTTGAGTACTCTTTAAGAAACGATGTTCCAACATCTCAAGCTGGCAAAAGTAAAAAGAAATCTAGAGAACATCTTGAAGATGAAGATCCTGCTCTTACAAACTTTGGTATTGCACTTAGTAAGCTTGGTATTGATTTACATTCTAATTCAGATCCCCTCTTTAAGAGTCGTATTGAGAGACTTAACTTTACTGTCCAGTGTCGTCTTCCCATTGATTTAAAGAGAGCAAAGATTAAGACAATGGAAGAAGCTAATGCCTTCCTTCCTGATTATATTAAGCATCTTAACAATATGTTTTCTCTAAAGACTGAAAGAGATGAGAAAAACAACGTATTTGTAAAAGGTCCAAGTGAAGAAGAATTAAACCTCATACTTAGTGTTCGTGCTCAACGCACTGTAACAGGAAGTACAGTTAAGTTTGAAAACAAATATTGGGCTTTCTATGACAAGGATGGTAAGCGAATTAACTTTAGAGATAAAACTCCTTGTACTGTAATTAAAGCTCTAGATGGCACTTTCTTTGGTGAAGTAGATAATAAGTGTTATTTCTTTCAGCCAATTGCTGAACGTCTTTCTTCTAGTACTGCTCTTGGGGATAAAGAAGATCTTTCCTATAAACAACTAGAGAAGAAACCTTATATTCCTTCTCCTAACCACCCTTGGAAAAGGAGTTTGTGGTAATGAAATATAATCAATTTAAACGTTTAGAATGTGGTAAATACAAAGATTCTGTTACTAGTGTTTTACTCATTAAAGAATGTGAAAACAATTGGATAATAAGTATTGATGATTTTAGCCATTGTGCCTTTGTTACTCGTCAATGGGGAGAGGCCCTAGCTACTTACAAAATCTCTGGCTTTAGAACTATGAAAGATGCTAAACAATATGATTTCCTTAATCTATTTCGTAGAACTGGTACACCGTACAAGAATAAAAAAGGAGTAACCATCTCTGTCCCTGTAACTGGTTTGGGTAGTGTTCCTGTTGTTTCTTCTTTCTCGATTAAGGACTT
>JBNMJW010000231.1:0-2320 GCA_050874025.1 Candidatus Ornithospirochaeta sp. | reverse complement strand
GCACACCAGAGATTAAGCTTAATGTTATTAGAGCATCTGCTGGTGCTATCATCGAAAGTGATATTAACCTTGCTTCTGCTTCTTCTGCTATTGTTATTGGCTTTAACGTAAGACCAACACCTAGAGCACAGGCATTAGCTAACGAAGAGAAGGTTGAGATCAAGAAGTACAATATTATTTACGATGTTGTAGATGACATTAAAGCTGCAATGGAAGGCATGTTGAGTCCTGTTACTAGAGAGGTTGATATTGGTAAGGCCGAAGTTAGAAATACCTTTAAGGTTCCAAAGGTCGGTCTTATTGCTGGTTGTATGGTTATCGAAGGTAAGGTTAAGAGAAATAGCCTAGTAAGAGTAATCAGAGATTCTATACAGCTTAATAAGGATATGATAAAGATTTCTTCTCTCAAGAGATTTAAAGATGATGCTAAAGAGGTACTTGAAGGTTTCGAGTGTGGTATTGGACTTGAAAACTGGCAGGATCTCCAAGTTGGCGATATTCTAGAAATCGTTGAGACAGAAGAAGTTAAGAGGACACTAGAGTTTAATGAGTGAGTTTTCACAGGAAAGACTTGAGAGTAGAATTATGGAAACTATTTCTTCTCTCATAGTCTTAGGAGATATTAAAAATCATAATCTATCTACGCTCGTTTCAATAACTAGAGTTGATCTTTCACCAGATAATAGTCAGGCGAAAATACATGTTTCATACATTGCAGATAACTCTGTTTTGGACAAATCTGTATTGGCTCTTAATCAGGCTTCTGGTTATATTCAATCTCGCTTGGCAAAGGTACTAAAGACAAAGAAAACACCTGTTTTAACATTTGTTAAAGACGATTCTTATATTGAGGGCGACAAACTTAATAGATTAATTGATGAAGTAAACAGTAAGTAAGATGAGTTCTAATTTCTCAATATTTCTTTTTGATCAAGATGAAAACATAACTTCTTTTTCATCTCTTGGAAAGTTTAAAAGAGAGTACAGAGGTGAAAAGGTTGGGCATGCTGGGACTTTAGATAAGTTTGCATCTGGTTTGATGATTTGTATGATAGGGGGAGCTACCAAGCTCAACCCTATCTTTTCGTCGTTTGATAAGAGCTATAGAGCTGAACTTCTATTTGGTAGTGAAACAGATACTTTAGATAGAGAAGGTGTTGTTATAAAAGAATCGGCTACAATTCCTACTTATGAGGAAATTAAGTCAATTCTTCCTTCATTTATTGGTAAACAAAAGCAAGTTCCACCTTTATATTCAGCTATTCATGTCAATGGCGAGAGAGCTTATATAGAAGCAAGAAAGAACCACGAAATAGATCTTCCCGAGCGAGATATTGAAATATATGATATAAGTCTTGTCTCTTATAATGACAAAAAAGCAATTATTGATTGCTCTGTTTCTAAAGGAACATATATACGTTCTCTTGCTCGTGATATTTCTTACAGTTTAAATACATGTGGCCATCTAGTTAATTTAAGGCGAACGCAAGTTGGGCCATTTAGTCTTAGTGACGTTGGTCTATCGAATCGAGAGCTTTTAGATAAAACAGGTCTTTTTAGTACGTATTGCGTCTCTTCTAAGTACAAAAAAGAGATAGACAATGGCTTTATTAGAAGAGAAAAGCTTATAAAAGAAGATGATAAAACAACTCAATTTGGCTATCTATATATGGATGACGAGTTGTATGGTTATATAGAGGTTTTAGATAAAGTAAAGGTTCTTACGCGAGTTTGAAATGAAAGAATATAATTTTGAAGATCTATTAAAGAGTGGTGAACTCAAAGATAAAAAGGCGATTATTACTATTGGTGTCTTCGATGGCTTTCATTTAGGACACCAGAGTCTTGTAGAAGGAATGCTAAAGGAGAAAGAAAAATATCCAGAGGCAAGCCTCGTTTTAATTACTTTTAATCATAATCCTAAAACAGATAAGCCAAAAAATGTCGATACTCTGAGATTGCGAAAAGAAATGGCAGAAAAGAATGGCATTAATTCTTTTGTAGTAATTGACTTTTCTACTAATTTCAGTAGAATTTCAGGGTGTGGGTTTATAGAATTGCTTTTGCGCTCCTTTGACCCAATTGCTCTTGTAGTTGGTGAAGATTTTCGTTTTGGTCATCCTTCTTCAGCTCAAGGTGCAAAGGACCTCGCTTCCTTATTCCTTCAACATGGAAAGAGAGTAGAGGTAGTTATCAAAAAATCAATTCTTACTGAGGGTGGAGAAAAGATCTCGTCAACTCTTGTAAGAAGGGTGATAGAAAAAGGTGAGGTTGAATGTATTTCATCACTCATCGGCCGAGATTATAGAGTAGATATAAT
>JBNMJW010000230.1:0-2350 GCA_050874025.1 Candidatus Ornithospirochaeta sp. | reverse complement strand
GCTCAGGAGGATAGAATCTTCCCCACTCCTGAATTTCGAATGTCAAGTCTTCTTTAAAGGAGATATCGGCTAATCCCCTCATTGCCTCTTTCCAATCAATGTTTCCATGAAAAGGAAGAAGATGCTCGTCGCTAAGTCCTTTATTATCTTGTACATGGACAGCTTTAAGCCTAGAACCAAGAATGTTAAGGTTTTGTCTATGGAAGCCTCCAACAAGATTAGCGTGCCCAAAATCATAGCATGCGCCAACGTATTCGGGGTCATTAAAACCATCTATTAGAGCACACTGTTCATAGACATTTGAGCAGAAGATGTGTTGGTAAGGTGCGCTTTTATATTCAAAATCATTCTCAAGAGCAATACCTATTCCATGCCCTTTTGCTGTTTTAACATGCTTTGAATAGTATTCAAGATTTCGCTCTAATGAGACAGACATATCTGGTCCGGCACTATATACGGTACCAGGATGAGTAACAGTCCATCTTATGCCTAGATATGCAGAAGCAATAATGGAGCGTCTGATAAGCTCCTCCATTACTTTTACTTTTTCCTCATCATTTTTGGCAAAAATATCATAATAAGGGAGATGAGATTGTGTAAAAGTTACACCTAGCTTTTTTCCTAATGCTGCAATCTCTTTTACATAATCCATCCAATCGTCGTCACGCATCCTAGAATTAGGATTCATGCACTCACAAAAATTAACATCTAAGTATTTGTATCCAGCCTTTGCGCACTCTTCGATACAAAAGGTCATTGGATAGCGTGCTCTTGTTGAAGAAAAGGCAGCAATATTTGTTGATGTAGATAAATTCATAATAATTTTTGCTGCAACACCCTAGTAGTGAGTGCTGCAGCCATTTCCTTTACATATTGTTTCTAGCGTACTGATCTAAGAGTCCCTGTAAGTTAGTAGAGATTGATGATAGTGCATCATCAACTGTGCTATTATTCTTAAGCATGTCAGAAACTCCGTTCATGATTCCATAGTAGAAATCAGCAGAAGGTCCAACTGTAACACTTCTCATGCTAGATGGTGTCTTTTCAAGTTGCTCAGGTCCAACCTTATACATTGGGTTTGTTTTAAGAAGATTCTGATACTCTTCTGTTTGAGCGCTAGCCTTATTTGATGGGATGTATCCAGTGTTAATAGCAAAGTCTGTCTGAACATCTTTACCTGTTAGATACTTCATGAACTCCCATGTTGCCTTCTTCTTTAATGAATCAGAAGAATCGAACATAACAAGACAAGAACCAGCAACAGTTGCACCGTAAGAAGCACTCTCATTTACACGAAGGAATGTGCTTGCGCCAACATTAAACTTACCATTAACTTTCTCTAAGATTGCATTAACGTTGCTCGAAGAGTTTGTAACAATAGCAACTTCACCATTAATGAACTGATTAACAGAGAGACTCTGGTTCATGACAGCTCCGTTGTCATACATGGCCTTCCATTCTGTAAGGAATGTCTTAAGAGCGCCATTGTCGATACAATCGAGCTTTGTTGCTGTGCTCTCAGAACCATTTGAGTTGTTAACAACATAGCTACCAAGCTGACCAAGCCAGTTAGCGAGTGTTGGTGTGCTTGGAACTGTGCCATATGTTGCAGCACTGAGTCCTGCTTTTTCCATATCTTTCTTAAGTGCAATTACATCCTGGAATGTATCTGGGCAGTGATCCCAACCAGCCTCTTTAAGCAAGTCTGCATTGTAGAATGTGATTGTTGTGGAAGAAGCGAAAGGAAGACCAAGCTGAGTTCCTTTGAACTGCCAGTTGCCTAATGCAGCTTCTACATAATCGCCCTTAACGTCATCATTAAATTCTTTTACTGCGTCATCGATAGTAAAAGCCTTTCCTGAATTATAATAATCGACCTTACCTGTTGCATCTAACTGCATCATATCTGGAAGCTCTTTGTAGTTTTCGGCACTGATAATAGTCTTCATAAGAGTTGTTGCATCAGAATACTGTCCCTGATAAATAGCATTAACAGTAATCTTATACTGGTTGTTTTCATTAAAATCCTTAATGTACTTATCCATTAAGACTCCAGCATCATCTGAAGCACAATGCCAGAATGTGATTGTGACTGGTTCAGAACCAAGCTCTTGAGATGATGTAGCCTTCTCCTGTGAGCCCTGAGCGAAAACAAGTGTTAGCGAAAGAGCTAACAAAAGCATTGTCGAAGCTATTTTTTTCATTTTTATCCTCCTATAAAAGGTCAATAGTTTTTTAACAGAAACCATTGACTTGTTTTCTTGTAACAGGAGAACTTAGCAGACCTCCTGTATTTTCTTGTCAGGATCATCATATTCACCATTCATCAAACGATATGGATCAAAGTCTG
>JBNMJW010000229.1:0-2367 GCA_050874025.1 Candidatus Ornithospirochaeta sp. | reverse complement strand
CTCCAGCTGCTCATCCAAACTCAAGATTCACAGCTCCAGCTTATCAGTGCCCATGTATCGCTCCTGAGTGGGAAGATCCTGCAGGCGTTCCAATTTCAGCTATCCTCTTTGGTGGTAGAAGACCTTCTACAATTCCTCTTGTACATATGTCAAGAAACTGGAATCATGGTGTATTCCTTGGTTCTATCGTTGGTTCTGAAGTTACAGCTGCTACTCTCGACGTTAAGGCTGGTACAATCAGAAGAGACCCATTCGCAATGCTTCCATTCTGCGGATACAACATGGGTGACTACTTCCAGCACTGGATTGATGTAGGTAAGGCTGCTCCTTCACAGGATGTTCTTCCAAAGATCTTCTATGTCAACTGGTTCAGGAAGACTGAAGATGGCAAGTGGCTATGGCCAGGATATGGCGATAACAGCCGTGTTCTTAAGTGGATCTTCGAGTGCTGTGATGGTACTGCTAAGACAGTTGATACTCCAATTGGTATCATGCCTACTGTTGACGCAATTGACCGCCCAGAGGGTGTTAGCGAAGAAGATATGAGAAAGCTATTGACAGTTGATGTTGATGGATGGCTCAAAGAAGTTAAGGATATCAGAGAGAATCATTATCCTAAGTTCGGTTCACATCTTCCTGCAGAACTCAAAGAGTGTCTTGATACTCTCGAGAAGAACCTGCTCGCAGCAAAATAATAAAAGCATAAAGCTTATTGGCCTCCGCAATACGTGGAGGCTTTTTTAGCGCCTTATCAAGGCATAAAAAAAAGAGCACCCATCATCAAATGCTCTTTATCTTTGTATAAACGGAAGGAGGTTGGAAAGGGCATACTAAACAATTGCTATTACAGCGCACCTCTCCTTCGAATATATATACATAGCTTAATGCGATTTGTAAATAGTTAAAGTAAATAATAAACAAAAATATTTCGACCTGTGCGGATGACTTAAGCTACTAAACTTGTTTTTGCCTTTTTACCATATCGCTTTAAATCCATAGTAACATCATGTTCTTGTATCCATAATCTTAGGGTATTATTCCTATAGGCAGCGCTCAGAGCTGCTAAAGCACCGCTTCCATTATTTGACCAGCTCATGCCGTTGTGCTTCTGCCTGTCCGCAACAACAAGGTCATTGCTCTTTTCCGCAGCATTCGAGCTGAGCCTGAGATTGAAAGCCCTGCGTATTGCATGGCAGCAGATGTTCTCCTTCTTTCTTTCGAGGTAAGCACACATCTCATCAATAATATCCTTATTCTTGATTATCGCTTTTGCAAAGCTTCTGACATATGCTACTGCACCATCTACGTTGCCAACCCAGAGATAGCTGAGGATCTTCTTGATTATCGGGCCTTTCTTGTCCTTTGGAAGCTTGATGCACATAGAGCAGAACTCTTTTACACGCTTTGCAAGATGAAACCAATCGAGAATCAGAATGTATGGTCTCCAGGAGAAGAACTTCTCTGCATAATCCTTGATCTCCTTGGCTCCATCAGAGAGAAACACCAATTGTCTGTTCTCTAACAGGCCATTTTCAAGCAGAAACGCAGTGAGGTGAACAAATGCTTTTCTGATGCCTACAGCAGTAAGAATGTATGACTTCCCATCAGCATGAATGTGGATCACTGTATTTGCCACATTCTTCTTTTCCTTCACAAAGCCAGCTCTTCTCTCATCCTTCTGATGCTTCACTAGAACATCATCAACGCTTACCAATACAGCCTTGCTGCTATCCTCCTCTGGCAGGAATCTATCAGGGATTGAACCAATCTGAAAGTCTTCATGTCTGGCGTTGTATTCTCTGGTCGCCTCTTCAATCTTCTCCCTCATTTCATTATCAGGCATAACGTTAGGCTTTCTGACTGAGTCTGGAAGGCTATCTGGGGCAATCGGCAAGCCAGTCTCAGGATTGAAGCTGTTCTCTATAATGACATTCTTGGCATGCTTCTCTATGGCATCTGCAAGATCATCACCGCAGCCTTCAATAAAGTCAGCAATGGTTCTGGAGTGGAATGAATCATAACCATCTCTATGAAGGTACTTGTTAAGCAGGATCTCTGTCTTGCGGTATGAGACGCTTTCTGCCATCTCTACAATGCTTTCCTGTATATAAAATGAGAGCATTCTCTCCTTGGGTGACAATCGTTTGCCCAAATCGGAGTATACAGATACTTCTGTCAGGCAGACCTCGGTATCAATGAGATGGTCTCTCAGTTTTTTGAGTTTTTTTTAGCGTCTGTCTCTTTAAGAAAGGAAGCCATTGCTGCTTTTTCAGCCTCTGTGCGTGTTCCTACCAAGGCCTTTTCTATCTTGTCGACATCAGTCAAAAGACCAAAATATGTGTGTCTATCTATCTCGTCCTTGGTTGG
>JBNMJW010000228.1:0-2407 GCA_050874025.1 Candidatus Ornithospirochaeta sp. | reverse complement strand
TAAAGCAGCTTACGCCTAACGAACTGTAAGGTTTTCCGTCTTCAGAACGGCTTTCTCCATACCAGTAATAGGTTCCTTTGTAGTTGAAGATGTTTCCGCCATGCGCATTGATGTGCTTGCCGGTATTGTCCTTCCACACGCCTCCATCCATTGGAGCCTGCGCTCTTGATGATAATAGACAGGAGAGATTCATCATCAACAGTAATGCCAATAATTTATTCATCAGTTGTATTTTATTAAGTTAGTGTTTCGTCTGATTGTTAATATCTGGTTGCAAAGATATAAAAAATCTTATATAAATTAGGCATAGAAATCATTAAAAAAGGTTCATTAATCGTTAAAAATACACTTGTTTGTCAGTTTTTGCACTATTTTCGCCTAAAAGTATGATATGAGAGCTTTAAATATGATGATAGAAATGGAATAAAGTGACTAAAGTTTCCCACCCTTGTTTATAGGACATATTTGAGAGTATAACGTCCCATTATTCCCTATAAACAGGGCATTTTAACGTTTACCTAAAAAGTGTTTCATGCCCCCTCTTTCCTTTGGCCACTATCTTCTAAGGCTTTAGCCATGATAAGGTACGCCGAAGCCGCTTCTTCATCATTGATAAGAGACTCTGTCATTTCGTCGGCAGTCACTCCAAGATGTCCACAAAGCACTTCCAAAAGTCTCTTGATGCAGGCAAGTACTCTCTTCCACAGCGTCAGTGCCATAAGGTCTTCCTCCATGTCTGTGAAAAGCTCTCCCATGGTCTCATATTCCGAGAATCGTTTCTCCAAAGCCATGGTTATATATGTGAGGAAACAGAGGGTACAGTCGGCAATCTGTTCGTCAAAGTCTCTTCCAAGGCATTTACCTAGTCCGAGATACTGTTTGCATTCTTTGTTCAAGACCTCTATGTTCCAACGGATTTGGTAAATTTCGAAGGCTTTCACAAAAGTCATAGACAAGTCTGTGCTTATCAAGACGTTCCACCTTTGGTTTCTGCCATATCGAATCAGAAATATGCGCACTGGTTGTTCCCCCAGCTTGCCTTGCAATGATATGTAATGGCATTTATATTGACGACAGTTATGAGAACGCTCCCTTTCGTAAAGGGCTATCAATTCCAAGGCATTGTGCGATTTGCCATGTACCAGATACTTGGCATTTCCCATTTTCGCCAATCCTACAAGATGCAAGGCTCCTTTGCCAAGCTTTCTAACTTCGCTGATGAGATACTCACAAGTAAACCAACTGTCACAAAGAACATACTTGGCTCGCAGGCACTTATGGCTCCAAGCTCTCTTTATCATGCCTACTGCAACCTTTAGCTTTGATTCCGTAGACTCATTAAAGCGGATGGCATTTGGGGCCTCGGCATCACGCTTTTTGGTGAAGCGCTTTTTGCGTTGCTTGGAGGTTAGTCCAAAGTCCTTCTTCTTTCCTTTTTCACAGTGCAGAGAAAGGTCTATAGGAATAGTACTCTTGCCATCAAAAAATGCACAAACCAGCAGCTTGTACCCCAATACACATTTTCCTTGGACATGGTCGAACACCCTACTGATTTGTTCCATAGAGAAACCTGTCTTTTCCAAGGTGGTATCGTCCAGGATGTAGCTCTCCATTCCTGTGGAAACTTCCGCATGCTCTTTGCGTATGATGGACAAAAAGCGATCTGCCATTCCAAGAAGGAGTTTACGCCAATCCATCGATGCTCTAGTCATCATTCGATAATAGCAGTTCTTGCCTGTGTGCAACAGGTCGTAATAGGACTTTTTATATATGGAGTGTATGCTCTCATTTGCTATACGAAACAGACATAGAGACAATATGAGTTGAACAGCGGGGATGCCTGCTTCCTTCTCCAATGACAACTTGCAAAGGAGATGACCTAGCCCAAAACGGGTAAAAAGTGCCATAAAATTGGTTCGCAATGAACTTTTAACACTTAATATGTTTGATAACTCAGAAAAATTGCTTAATTTTGCATTCATAACAGTTGCTCTTTAAATTGTTGATGTTTTGTTCTTTAGCGATTACAAAAATACAACTTTTTATTGAGAAACTGTTATTTTTACCCCATTATTTTGGGGTGGGAAACTTTAGTAAAGTGATTGTTATGGAATGCGATTATTTACATGAAAAATGAATTCTCATGGTTCTCTTGTCGAAAGTGATTTCCGGGGTGTCTAAGAAGTGGGAGAGTGCACCCTTGTCTGCCAATTCCTGGGGAGTTCCTACGGATAAGACGGAATTGCCTGCTTCTATCTTGTCATGATGATCTTCTTCGTTGTGATTTTCTGTTTCCTCCAGATTGCCAGAAAGTTTCTCCATGAGCCAAATCTTGTCTGCCAGTTGCAGGGCGATTTCTACATCATGAGTAGAAATGAGGATAGACTTCTGGAGTTGATGGGCCAGT
>JBNMJW010000227.1:0-2411 GCA_050874025.1 Candidatus Ornithospirochaeta sp. | reverse complement strand
TTGCCATCCCATTGGGAATAAGAATTGAATGTCGTAAGCATCTTTAGCATAGAAAGCAAGTTCATCTGGACCATGCTGGTGCCATCTGAGGTGTTCTGGATGGATGCCCATCTTCTCATAGAACTTCATTCTCTCTGCTCTCCAGTATGGGAACCACTCTTCATCTGTACCAGGCTTACAGAAGAACTGCATTTCCATCTGCTCAAATTCACAAGAACGGAAGATAAAGTTCTTTGTAGTAATTTCATTTCTGAAAGACTTACCAACCTGAGCAATACCAAATGGAACCTTAACTCTGCTTGACTGCAAAACATTCTTATAGTCTACATATATACCCTGAGCTGTTTCTGGTCTCAAGTAGATTACAGATGCAGCATCTCTGTTAGCTCCGATATGTGTTTCGAACATAAGATTAAAGTTTCTAGGCTCAGTAAATGTTCCCTTATTACCACAAACTGGACATGGAGCATTTAAATCAATCTGGTCTGCACGGAAACGAGACTTACAAACTTTACAGTCAACCATTGGGTCTGTGAAGTTAGATACGTGGCCACTAGCTTCCCATACACGTGGATGCATTAAAATTGAAGCATCCAAACCAACAATATTGTCGTGCATTCTTGTCATCTCTTTCCACCAGAAGTCACGAATATTGTTCTTAAGTTCTACGCCCATTGGACCGTAGTCATAAGCACCATTTAAGCCACCATAAATTTCTGATGACTGAAATATAAAACCTCTTCGTCTACATAATGAGACTATTTTATCCATTGTAACTGTTGTTGCCATTTTTTAGCTCCTTAAAAAATTGATTGCGCGCTCTAATCTCTTCTTTGTCTCATCCCTTCCAAGTAAACGAATTGAGTCAAACAAAGGAAGTGATACTGTTGAGTTAGTAAGTGCGACTCTTATTGGTTGGAATACACCATTAACCTTAATTGATAGCTCTTCGGAAAGCTTTACAAGTTCATTTTCAATCTCTTCTTCGCTCTTGCCACTTTCTAAGCCAGAAAGAAGAATTTTGCTACCCTTCTCTAAAGCAGAGAGTGTGTTTTCTTCATTGCTACCTTTTGCTATATATGTCTCTTTTGTCTCTACAGGTTTATCAACAAAGAGGAACTCTGTGAGAGGAACAACATCAGAGAGAACTTTCATTCTTTCCTTAACACTTGGCATAAGAGAAAGAACAAGCTTCTTCTCCTCTTTTGTTGGCTCAGGAGAGATAAACTCTGCTTTCTGTAAGTAAGGCATACAAAGCTCTGCAAGCTTTTCATCACTCTCTTTCCTGATATATTGACCATTGAACCAATCAAGCTTCTTGTAGTCGAAGACAGCTGGAGATGTGTGAATATTCTCTAGCTTAAAGCACTTTTCTAGGTCTTCTTTACTGAAGAATTCAGTGTGATCATCTAGCGACCATCCAACAAGTGTTACATAGTTAATTATTGCCTCAGGAAGGTAGCCTTTTAATCTAAAGTCCCTCACAGCAGTAGAGCCATGACGCTTACTGAGCTTCTGCCCATCTTTACCCATAACCATAGGTAGGTGACAATAAACTGGTGGCTCCCAACCAAATGCTTCATAGAGAAGAATATGTAATGGTCCAGATGGAATCCACTCTTGTGCTCTCATGATATGTGTAATTCCCATCATGTGGTCATCAATGACATTTGCCAAATGATATGTTGGGAACCCATCACTCTTAAGAAGAATAGGGTCTGGAGATACATCCTTATTTTTTCTTGTGATATCACCCATGAGAATATCATGGAAAGTTGTCTTACCTTCTGTTGGAACCTTGAGTCTAATGACAGGCTTAATACCTTGGGCTTCTAACTCTTTTCTCTCTTCTTCTGTTAAAGATGCACAATGTCTATCGTAGCCTTGGTATTGGCTCTTTGACTTAACTTGTTCTTCTCTAAGCTTTTCTAGTCTTTCTGGAGAACAATAGCAATAATATGCTTTTCCATCTCTAACGAGCTTCTCGGCATACTCTTTATAGATGTCAAATCTTTCAGATTGGACATACGGACCATAAGGTCCACCTACAACAGGACCTTCATCCCACTTAATGCCAAGCCAAGAAAGAGTATCATAAAGATCTTGAAGAGCTTCTTCTGTATACCTCTCTCTGTCTGTGTCCTCTACACGAAGTATAAACTTACCTCCCATAGATTTAGCGAAAAAATAGTTAAAAAGTGCGGTTCTTATACCACCAATATGCTGCAACCCAGTTGGAGACGGGGCGTAGCGTACACGAACTTCCATCGTTTTCTCCTATAAAAGGTCAATAGTTTTTTAACAGAAACCATTGACTTGTTTTCTTGTAACAGGAGAACTTAGCAGACCTCCTGTATTTTCTTGTCAGGATCATCATATTCACCATTCATCAAACGATATGGATCAAAGTC
>JBNMJW010000226.1:0-2427 GCA_050874025.1 Candidatus Ornithospirochaeta sp. | reverse complement strand
GTTAAGGATAGATTAGCGTCAATAGGAAAGCTACCTGTTAATTTTTATGGCCAGTATTATAAGAGCGAGTTAAGTAAAAAAATTACACTTTCTTTGGGCTGCTTTGTTCTTACACTATTAACTCTTCCATTATCTACAGTGAGAGTTAAGCATGGTAAACTAACAGGTTTTGCTATTGCAATTCTAATTGCTGTTGCCTATTGGTATATGATATTTGCTGTTCAGCTTCTTATCTTCGACATATCATTTGATCCATATATTTTGATTCTTTTACCAGATATTTTTATTGCTTTACTTGCAATTATTCTGCTTTATAGAAATAGGAGAGCATAGAGTGAAAGTTCTTGATAAATACATTATCTCTTCTATTATGAAAACAGCGTTAATTGCAACAGTTGTCTTTTCATTAATTCTTGCTGGAGTAGAACTTTTCGGTAAGATGGACAGCATCCTTACCGGTGGTGTTAGCTTTCTAGATGTACTATACTATGCTTTTTTGTGTATACCACAGTATTTTATAATGGTATTTTCAATTTCGCTTCTATTTAGCACTACATATTTCCAATCATCCTTGAGTGCTAATAATGAGCGAATTGCCTTGTTAAATGCAGGGCTATCTAAATGGAGATTATTTAAACCAATCTTCTTTTTAGCTATTGTGTTAACTATTATCTCTTTCTTGCTTTCAGAATCTTTTATTAAGGATCTAGATGCAAAAAGAGAGACACTGAGTGAAAACTTATTCGGACTCTCTTCAACTCAAGATAGCAGGAATATTGTCCTTAATAGCGATAACGGCTATGTCGTCTACACTAATCGCTATACAGACTACGATAAGAGAATCGTTTCTCCCATTATTATAAAAGAAGAAAATGGTAATTTAATCATAAGAATTAGCGGTCGAAGTGGCTATTACGAGAACAATCATTGGATTATTGAGGACGCAAGTGTTTATAAATATGAAGATGATGTAATAAGTAATACGTATTATTCAATCTATGAATTAGATGATTTAAACTTAGAACCTGACTTTTTTAAATCTAATAATATAAATGTAGAAACTATGGATATTCAAAGAGCCTTTGAATATTTAAAAAAACTTAAACAGACAGATAGAGAAGTTTGGCAAGAAAAGGCAACAGACTATTATAGAAGCCTTTTTAAAGCTCTATCTGTATTTGTACTTTTGTGCATAACTGGAGCATTGGATTATAACTTAAAAAAGAACGTTTTGCTTTTTTCAATTATACAATCATTATCGATTGCTATTGTATATTATGTTTCAGACATGGTATTTTCAATATGTTCACACCAGGGAGCAATTATGCCATTTATGGCTGTTGTGCTTCCTGTTATAACAACAATTTTCGTTGCTTTTATTATTAATTATATAGGGAAAAAAATTTAGATGGGAATTTATACTGAACTTATTAGAAGTACAGAATGTAAAGCTAGAATTGGTGTTGTACATCTTCCTCATGGAGATGTTTCAACTCCTGCCTTTATGCCTGTTGGAACTAATGGAACTGTTAAAGGTATCTATCACGATACAATTAGAGAGATGGGATATAAGCTAATTTTGGCTAATACATATCATTTATATCTAAGACCAGGTTTAGAGGTTTTAGAAAGCTATGGTGGCTTACATAATTTTTCATCTTGGGATAAAAACATCTTAACAGATAGTGGTGGTTTCCAGGTCTTCTCTCTTTCTGGCCTAAGAAAGATAAAAGAAGTGGGTGTTACTTTTCAAAGCCATATTGATGGATCTAAACATATTTTTACACCAGAGAAGGTTGTTAATATACAACGTGTTATTGGTTCAGATATTGCAATGTGCTTAGATGTTTGTACTCCTCCAAAAATTGAGTATAAAGATGCAAAAGAAGCCTGGAGAATTACTAAGCTTTGGGCTGAAAGATCACTAGCAGAAAGAAAAAGACTAGGAGAGAGCTTTAAAGGTAATCTTTTTGGAATCGTCCAGGGTAACTTTTTTGAAGATCTAAGACGTGAAAGTGCAATGACACTCAGTGAAATGGATTTCCCTGGAATAGCAATTGGTGGTTTAAGTGTAGGAGAGAGCAAAGAAGAGTTTAGAGATATGCTAAGCTACACAGCTGAATATGTAACAGAAGAAAAACCAAGATACGTTATGGGAATTGGAAGTCCTGATTATATTCTCGATTGTGTTGAAAATGGTATTGATCTATTTGACTGCGTTCTTGCTACTCGTATTGCGCGTAATGGTGCTGCTTTCACAGATGATGGGTTAGTTACACTTAAAAAAGCAATTCATACATTTGATGAAAGACCTTTGCAGGATGGATGTACATGTGCTTGTTGCCGCGAATACTCTAGAGGATATTTGCATCATTTAATTAAATGCAATGAAATGTTGGGCGGTATGCTTATAACTGAGCATAATCT
>JBNMJW010000225.1:0-2453 GCA_050874025.1 Candidatus Ornithospirochaeta sp. | reverse complement strand
TACACAACAGAGCAAAGAAAAGCCTATGTCGAAGATTGGAAGAAAAGTGGTCTTACACAGAAAGAGTATTCAGCTCTTAATGGCTTAAAGGAGACAACTCTCTCTACTTGGGTCCAAAGAGAAAAACAAGAAAAAGATAAATCATTAGTATTAATTAAAAAGAAGTCTCATGTTGTTACTCAGAATATCTCTATAGAATATATGGGTGCAAAGCTTCTAGTTAATGAAGACTCGGTAGAGTGTGTATTTAGAGCATTGAGAAAAGTTAACGGCTGCGCCCAGTAAAGATGTATGGCTTTGTGCGATTCGGGTCTGGTTTAGCATTAGCTTTTGCTTCATGTAGTTTTTCAATTCTACTCATGTCTACATTCCAAGGAAGAAGAGTATCGTACTTATCCTTAGAAGTGCATGGACCATAAGTAAGAATGTACTCTAAGTAATCTTCAGGATTGAGGCCATTCTCCTTTGCAGTCTCAACTAAAGAGAAGAAGAAACATGAAGCATCTGCACCATCAATTGTTTGACAGAAAAGCCAATTCTTCCTTCCTGTAGCCCAAGCTTTAGCTCTTCTTTCACACTCGTTCGAATCTGGCGCAGCTTCAAGAAAATCAAGGTAATGGTATAGATATTTCTTATATTCAATTAGGTAATTAAGGCCTTCCTGTCGTTGGTCTTTCTTTAAAGGATTATTTGCAATATCTACTACCTTATAAATCTCATCAATAATTGGTTTTGCCTCTTCTTTACGCTTATCAAGGAATTCGTCTGTAGAAATGTCTCCCTTATCAAGCTTATTACGAAGGGTTTTTTCAATTTTATAGAGTTGACCATGAAGATAAAGAATTTTATTAATAGGTTTATCGTCTTTGACGAGCCGAACATACTTTTTAAGTTTTCGAACTGCATGAACCCAACATGTACATTTCTTCCTCTCCTCGATGGGGCCATTAAAATAACCCTTGAGTCCATCTGTCATCAGTGGCCCGGAATAGTGGTTCCTCTCAAATCCATCAAAGAGAAGCTCTCTACTTCTTCCATTAGAGTAGTAAACATGTATGACTTTATTGAGTTTATGTTTCTCTTTATCGTAAGTAGATCCAACTCTTATTATCGCAAAGGAGGAAGAACTTATCTTTCCACTATGACTCTTAACAGAAATAACCTCAAGTGGTGTCTCATCTTGGCTAATCATCTTCATCTTGAAGATTTGATCTCCGAAGTATTTATCGAAATCACAAAGACCCTCATAATACTTCATTATCCAATGGCACATCAGCTGTCTAGAGATTCCGTCTCCATTCCTCTCAAAGATTTCACTCTGTCTATAAAGAGGAAGATGATCATCAAACTTCTTTGTCAAAATCTCTGCTACCAAAGAAGAAGAACAAGAAAGTGCATCAAGACCAACATTAGAAAAGCCTACAATCTTAGATTTTTCATCACCTTCAACTTCTACTGTTGCTCTCCATGTTGGATAGATGTGTTTCTCTACAATCTTCTTCCTCTTAGTGTAGCTTACTTTGAAGATTTCCTTGTCTATTCCTCTCTTATAGAGAATACCATCTCTTTCTACACTATCTGGAGCATTATCTGTATGATCAATCTCGACAACAGGTGCATCTGCTGGAGCAGTGAGACTATGAGTGCGTTTCTTCCTCTTATTGATTTTCTCTTCTTCTGTTTTTACATCTTCTTCAGTTTGTGTTTTTTGATTCTTTATCGCTTGAAGAGTTTCACAAAACTTAAAAATTGCTTCAAGCTCTGGAAATAAAAATTCCATCTGTTCTGTTTGAGGAGAATACTTTTCGCTATTTGCAAGAAGTCTGAGTTCTTTTGAGACTGCAAGCTGTTCTTCTAGGGAACTAACCTTATTAAAGAGTGCAACATTCAAAGAGATAAGTTCATCTCTTGAGAACCTCTCTAATGCTTCTCTTGTTAATGCTGAATCAAACTTCTTGTCCATAGTTAAATAATAGCATATTTTAAAATAATTGTATATGTATTTATAATAATTATTTAATATTAAGCTATCATTTCTAAATTTTTAGAAACTAGGAAAACGCCTCCAAGGATTTCCGCCTTTCCACATCTCTTGAATATTCTCTATACTTACTTTTTCTGCTTGATTTTCATTCTTGGGCCAACAGTATCTTCCGCCATAACACTCTAACTTCTTTGTTATTTCTAGCCATCCATTTCCATTCCAAACTATTGCTGCAATTCTTCTTTTATTCTTACTACAGAAAAAGAAGATGCTTTTCTCTAAAGGATCTAGCCTCATCTCATTCCTTACTAAAAATGATAAACTTTCAGCTCTTTTCCTTAAGTCTGTTACTCCTGGCTTAATATAAATGTTGTATTCTTCAATGTTGATGTTCATGACTATTATCCTCTTGTGAATATAGTCTACTTTATGGAAATACTTTTTTCTTGGAGATTTATTTGACGCTTAC
>JBNMJW010000224.1:0-2498 GCA_050874025.1 Candidatus Ornithospirochaeta sp. | reverse complement strand
GTCTTGGATGGGGTCTGTTAGTCTGTTTTTTCAGCATCTCATGAATGGCCTGACCTTAGGTGGAGTATATGCCTTAATAGCGCTTGGCTACACTATGGTCTATGGTATTCTTAAATTTATTAATTTTGCACATGGTGATATTTTAATGGTTGGAGCATATGTTGGGCTTTTTGTCTTTGATGCTCTTAGGGGCTCAAGTGCAATGGGTCCATGGTGGGTTATTTCCTTCTTTATTGCGATGCTTGTTTCGATGCTTTTCTGTGCTCTTTTGGGTATGGCAATCGAGCGTATTGCGTATAAGCCACTTAGAAAGGGAAGTAGACTAGCTCCACTTCTTTCAGCAATCGGAATCTCATTTATTCTTTCAAATGGTTGTGCTTGGTTATTTGGTACACATTCAAGAAAATTCGACTATCCTTTTGATAATTCACCAATTTCAATAGGTGGTGTTGTTATAACTCCTCACCAGATCATGGTTCTAATTATTGCTATTTTAATGATGGTTATCTTAAAGCTCTTTGTTGATAAAACAAAGATGGGAAAGGCTATGAGAGCAACAAGTCTTGATGGTGAGACAGCTAAGCTTATGGGTATTAATAGCGATAAGATTATTTCTCTCACATTTGGTATTGGTAGTGCTCTTGCTGCCTGTGGTGGCATATTAATTGCTCTTGACTATAAAGTATATGCGACAATGGGAACAATGATTGGTCTTAAAGCCTTTGTTGCTGCCGTTGTTGGAGGTATTGGAAACATTACTGGAGCAATGCTTGGAGGCTTCTTACTTGGACTCTTGGAAACATTTGGTGTTGCAATCCTTGGTATTCCTCAGGGCTTTAAGGATACTATTGCCTTTCTTATTCTCATCCTCATCCTCCTCTTTAAACCAGAAGGTTTATTAGGAAAAGCTGAAAAGGAGAAGGTCTGATGTTAAATTTCTTTCTTCTCATTTTAATTTATACATGTATCTATGCATTTATGTCACTTGGTCAGAACTTGATCACAGGTTATACAGGTATGCTCTCCCTTTGTGGAGCAGGCTTTTTTGCTATCGGTAGTTACACTACAGCAATTCTTGTTACAAAATGTGGTTGGTCTTTCTGGCTTACTCTTCCTGTTGCGGCAATCCTTTGTGCTCTTATGGGAGTTTTAATCGGATTACCAACTTTAAGACTCAAAGGAGACTATCTTGCTATTGCAACACTCGGTTTTGCCGAGATTGTAAGAAATATCATAAATAACTGGGATAGTTTAACTAACGGACCTATGGGAATCCAGAGAATACCTATTATTACTCTCTTTGGTATTAAAATTAGTCCTTACAATAAGTATGCATTCCTCGCATTAGAGATTGTTTTGCTTCTTATTTGTTATTTCCTCTTGGAACGACTTGCTTCAAGTAGAATGGGAAGGGCACTTGAAGCAATAAGAGAAGATGAAATTGCAACTTCATCTCTTGGTATAAATGTTACTAAGTATAAAGTAGTTTCATTTGCTCTTGGTGCTGCTGTTACAGGTATTGCAGGATCATTGCAGGCAGAGTTTGTTCTTTCTGTTTCTCCTGGAACCTATGTATTTATGGTTTCAATCATGGTTCTCTGTACAGTTGTATTAGGTGGAATGGGAAACTTTAAAGCTGTTATTCTTGGTGCATTTATCATCCAGTTCATCTCTTATTTCCCTCAGTTGATTGGTCTCTCTAATGTAATTCCAGCTCAGGCAAAGCAGATTATCTTTGGTCTCATTCTTGTTGTTATGATGATTTATAGACCTCAGGGAATACTTGGTCGAAAGAAGAGAAATAACTCTAAGGCAGAAAAAGCCTATTTCAAGGAGGCTAAAGTATGAGCATGCTTGAAACAAAAGCTCTCACTAGAGAGTTTGGTGGAATTATTGCTGTAAATAAGGTTGATTTTACTGTTGAAAAGAATATGATTACAGGACTTATCGGTCCTAATGGTGCTGGTAAGACAACTCTATTTAATAACATTACAGGACTCGATACTCCAACTAGTGGCACTGTAACATTTGATGGAAAAGATATTACAGGCTTGCATGCTAATAAGATTTGCCGTCTTGGCATTGCTAGAACCTTTCAGAACATTAGGCTTTTTAAAGATCTAAGCGTTATAGATAACGTAATGGTTGGTAGGCATTTCCATACTGGTAATATAAAGAATAGAACAATTCAGGCTATTGCTTCTTTTTTCAATCAGGAAAAAGAGAATAAAGAAGAGTATAGCGAAGCTATGAAGTGGCTTGAGTTTTTTGGCCTTAGTGACTTAAGAAATGAAGATGCAAAAAATCTCCCTTATGGCTACCAGCGAGAACTTGAAATAGCACGTGCGCTTGCAACAGAGCCAAAACTTCTTTTCTTGGATGAGCCTGCTGCTGGTATGAATCCACAAGAAACAGATGCCTTAATGGTTACTATTAGGCGAATAAGAGATTTGGGTATAACAGTTGTCTTAATTGAACATGATATGAAACTTGTCATG
>JBNMJW010000223.1:0-2506 GCA_050874025.1 Candidatus Ornithospirochaeta sp. | reverse complement strand
TAATCGTACATATAATTCTTTTTTTCTTTATTTTCAGACAAAGAAAAAGGCCCATATAATATGAGCCAGATAATGGAGGTGGGGAGACTCGAACTCCCGTCCTAACAGTCCACCTAAAGACGTCTACGAATGTAGGAATGTTTCTAATCTTAGTCATCTATTAAGTAACAAACCAAACGTTATAGATGAAGCAACCTTTATTTTTCTTTATTAAGCCAAGGTTCTCTTAATAAATAAGTCTCCTTTGTAAAATAAGAAGTTCAACCAGAGACTTAATCTCCCTTCTTTTTTGCTAACGCTTACGCAGCGAGAGCAAATGCTTCAGATTCGACTGAATAGTCATCTTCTTTTTTAGCATTTATTTTTTTTTGCCGGTTTAACAAGTCAGCTCTTGATTCGCAGTCCATAGCATAGCAAAGCCAGTCGAAACCAAAACACCCCCAAAGGTGTTAATTAGAATATAATCAATTTTTTCTAAAGAATAAAGTAAATAAAGTATTTATTTTTTCTCTAGATAGGCTAGCATCGCCTTTCCCCATTCTTCTAAGTCTCTAAAGACGAAGCTGGCTTTATTATCTAGATAGGTTTCATCTCTATTAACAATTACGACCTTTTTATTATTGTAGAGAGTAAAATAAGGAAGACTTCTAGCAGGATTAACAACAAGAGAAGAACCTAAAACAATAGCTAAATCAGCAGAAGTAAATGCTTCTTGTGCTTTACGTATTACGTATTCATTAAGATTTTCACCATAGAAAATAATATCTGGTTTTAATAAGCCTTTACAGTATGTACAATATGGTACGCCATCAGAAAGAATCTTCTCTTTTGTCTCTTCGTAGCTATACTCTCTGCCACACTTTAAGCAAATGCTTTTACTTAATGAGCCATGAAGTTCATATACTTTCTTACTACCCTCTTTTCTATCTAGAGCGTCAATGTTCTGGGTAAAGATACCTTCTGTTAACAAACCTTTATTTTCCATTAGATGCAAAACATGGTGGATTATATTTGGTTTATAATTCTCCATATTGTACCATCCATCTTTAGCCCAAGAATAAAACTCTTCAGGATGAGCTTCAAAGAAGGAAATATCTAATAGATCTTCAACATTAAGATTGCCAAATTTCTTAGAATAAACACCATTAGATGAACGAAAATCAGGAATGCCAGAAAGAGTTGAAATACCAGCGCCAGTTAGAACAACAATACGCTTACAGCTTTCTAACATAGAGAGAAAAAGAGCAAAATCCTTATTCAATCTCAACACCTCTGAATGTATTTCCGCTTAATTCATTAGCATCTATAAATACTCTATCCCCTATATTATGATTTTTTATAGGACTGAATGAGTAGTAATAATTATGTTCATCACGAGCAAGATAGCGCTCTTTATCATCTCGAGAAAGAGATGTAATAATAGCTTCCCTTCTCTTAATTGGAAGAGCTTTCTCTCTTATTACTTTCTGTCTTTCTAACTGTTCGTTAATTAGTCTTTCGAGTCTAGCTGTCTTAATTCTCTCATCAATTTGATTATCCATTTTCTCTGCACGAGTGCCTTCTCGTGGGTTGTAATAATACATAAAGGCTTCGCTACAGTTCATAATATCCATCATAGAAAGAGTTTCTTCATATTCTTCTTCTGTTTCAGAAGGGAAACCAACAATTACATCTGTAGATAAAGTCAAAGAAGGAATACGAGAATACATATCTTCAACAAGAGCTATAAACTTTTCTCTTGTTGTATGTCTATTCATAAGCTCCAAGATTCGACTTGAACCCGATTGCATTGGAAGGTGTATATGTTTTGCAACTTTTTCATTAGTAGCAATAACATCTATTAGATGAGAAGAAAAATCTTTTGGATGAGGAGATTCAAACCTAACAAATATGATGTTATTCATATATGGGGTGATCAACTCCAAAAGGGACGGAAAATCTACATCCTTTCCCATGTAGGTTGAATGGTAAGAGTTAACATTTTGACCAAGGAGCGTAATTTCCTTAACTCCTTTGCTATCTAAAAACTTTACTTCGTTAATAATAGAGAGAGTATCACGACTGATTTCTCTACCCCTTACATAAGGAACAATACAGTAAGAACAGAAGTTGTTGCAGCCATTCATAATTGGAACATATGAAGAGAACTCGCCTTCTTTATAGTAGGACGTAAGGAAATTATAACTACTCTTTTCTTCCACTGATCCATTAAGAATAAAATCTGCTATCTTATCTTTTTCATCATTGGTTGCTACATAATCGACAAAAGGAGCTTCTTTCTTTAGCTCATCTCTCATTCTTGAGGCCATACAACCTGTCACAATAAGAATAAGATCCCTCTTTTTCTTTATTGCATGGTAAAAACCAAGACGACCCCATATTCTATTTTCAGCTGTCTTTCTAACTGAACATGTGTTAATAATTACAGCATCAGCAAAGTTAGGGTTATCTGTACTTTCTAATCCCCTTCCTTTTAGAATTATTTCTATCGCATTACTCTCTGCCG
>JBNMJW010000222.1:0-2530 GCA_050874025.1 Candidatus Ornithospirochaeta sp. | reverse complement strand
CTTATTTTATTTCTAAGAATGCTTTATAGGCATCATTAGCGGAAATAATGTCTTTTGCAGATGAGATTTCCCAAGGTGCATGCATTGATAGAATTGCAACTCCGCAGTCAATGACTTGCATGCCATAGTAAGCTGAGAACTTAGCAATTGTTCCGCCACCACCAACATCAACTTTAGCCATTTCTGCCATCTGATAAGATACATTTTTTGCTTCTAGTGCTGCTCTGATCTTTCCGATAAATTCAGGGTTAGCATCACTTGCTCCACTCTTTCCACGTGCTCCTGTATACTTATTAAAAACTACGCCGCCAGCAAGGAATGAAGAGTTCTTCTTGTCATAAAGAGATGCATTCAACGGATCAAACGCACTGTTAACATCAGAAGAAAGCATCATTGAATTCTTTAGTGCTCTCTTTAAAGTAAGAGAAGAGTAGTTACCAAGTCTATCAAGTACTTCGGCAGTTGCATTCTCAAAGAAGAGAGAGTCCATGCCTGTTGCGCCAACAGATCCGATTTCTTCCTTGTCAACTAAAAGACAACATAGTGTTCTTTCTGTTGTCTTTGGTGCAGAGAGAAGGGCATCAAGAGAAGTAAAAGCACAAATTCTGTCATCCTGACCATAAGAAAGAACCATTGACTTATCTAAACCAAGATACTTTGCCTTTCCTGCAGGAACAACTTCTAATTCTGCAGAGAGGAAATCTCTTTCTTCGATTCCATATTTTTCTTTCAAGATGCTGAGAATCTTTTCTTTAGCAGCATCCTTTTTGTCTCTGTTTTCTTTACCTTTTATTGATTCATTTAAACCAACAATTAAGTCAAGTTCTTCGCCCGTGATGAATTCACTTGCTGTCTTCTTCATTTGCTCTTGAGCCATATGAGGAAGGATGTCTGAAATACAGAATGTAAAGTCATCGTCATCTTCTCCGATAACAACATTTAATACTTCGCCATTTGTTTTGCAGACTACACCATGGATAGCAAGAGGAAGAGTAACCCATTGATACTTCTTAATCCCGCCATAGTAGTGAGTATCTAAATAAACAATTCCATTATCTTCATAGAGAGGATTCATCTTAATATCGAGACGAGGAGAATCGATATGTGCTCCTAGGATATTCATTCCTAAAGAAATATCACTTTCCCCAATCTGATAGAATGCAATTGCTTTTCCATAGTTGGAAACATAAACCTTGTCTCCACTCTTTAGTTTAGAGACAGTTGCTATATCTTTATAGCCCTTTTCTTCTGCTAAAAGAATTGCTTCTTTTACGCATTCTCTTTCTGTTTTTCCTTTATTTAGGAAATTCAAATATCTTTCAAGTAGATTATTCATGGTTAAAGAATATAACTAATTAGAAAAAAGAAAAAGATAGAAACATAATATGTTTAATTGTTTTCTGTTAAACAGAATACGTTAAACTATAAAAAATCCTCTTATCGAAATAAAATCAATAAGAGGACTTCATTTAAACATATTTATCCAATACTATACAGTACTTAGTTTCTCTTTGAATTCTTCTTCTGTTAGCCCAGACTTTTCAATAGCTTTATCTAATGGAAGAAGCCCTTCTTTAACAAGGGAAAGAATAGCAACAAGCTTTCCTTCTTCAAGTCCATCTTTTTTACCAAGTGCTATTCCTTTTTCGAGGCCTTTCTTTTCACCAAGCTTCATTCCTTCTTCAAGACCCGCTTGTCTTCCTTTTTCCATCCCTTTTTCAATGCCATTCTTTTCTCCAAGAGCTATTCCTTCCTCAATACCATCTTGTCTCGTGTTTTCCATTTGGTGCTTGATTTCTATCTCCCAAAGAATATCCTCTGCCATCATCTCCATTACCTCTATCTCTCGATCCTTTAGAAACGCTTTAAGAAGCCCCCTCTCTTTTGCTCTATCTATCGTCTTCAGTATGGCCTCTTCCTTTGTTTCGCTGTTTTGCCTCTCTTCATCAAGTATAAGACAGAACTCTGTATACTCCTTTAATATACCATCAGCATTATCTTTCGTTAAGACTTTTACTTTTAAGTTAAGACTGTCTCGCTCTGAAAAGAATATCTTACTTAGCTCTAATTCTTTCTCTCTCCTCTTGTCCTTTCCTGTATACAGCAAGAAAAACTCTGGTGCTATTAAACTCTCTATCGTCTTACTTCTATACTGCAGTACTAAGTAGTTATCAATCATCTTTGGTAACTCCTCTGCATAATAGCGAAGAAACCTTAATAGAATATTATCTGACCAAGTTGATTGTACTTCCAAAAATACTATTGTCTTTCCTCTTACTGTAAAGTATAGGTCATTGTAGATTCCTGTAGTAAAGACACTAGACATTTCTTTAAGAGTCAAATCACTATCTTTAACTGTGGTGTCTTCTGGATGAAGAGAGAGATAGATTTTCTTTAAAGAGTCACCTGTTCCAACAAGGTAAGAGAATAGACTGTCTTTAACGTTGTGTTTAACATTTCGTTCAAAATTTTTCTTCATATATTTTTCTCCTATATTTCTTAAGCGAAAAAAAGTGAGAAAATGTCAGAG
>JBNMJW010000221.1:0-2594 GCA_050874025.1 Candidatus Ornithospirochaeta sp. | reverse complement strand
GTGGAAGAGTCAAAACGACAAAGCTTAAGAAAGAACTTGCTAACAAGCAAAAAGAATATTACTCTCTCAATGGTGAGGAGAAACTCAAGAAAGAGATTGAGATTAAGCAACTTATTCTCGATATTCTTGAGGCGCAACTGAGCATAGACAGAAAGGCGGCAAAGCAAAAGGAGATTACAGAAACTATAGACATGTATAATCCTGAAACAGTTTCTGCCAAAGCAAAGAAGTTAAGCAAAGAAGCTAAGGCTATTTCTGCACAGAAGCAAAAACTTATCACAGAGATTAATAAGAAAAGAAATGTGTTGACTTCTGTGAACAGAGATCTTTTCGAAAGAGCAAGAATTGATATTGAGTTCTTTGATTGGAAGGTTATCTTTAGTGATGTATTCGATAATTGCAATGGCTTTGATATAGTCATTGGCAACCCGCCATATGTCAAGGTTGAGTCTATCCCTTTAGAAGACAAAGTTATATATAAAAAAACATTCTATTTCTTTGAAAAGAGAGCTGATTTATTTTCTTTATTTGTTGAAAAAGCTCTTAAAGGTTTGTCTTCTTCTAAAGGAATTGTGACATATATTATTCCATCTGTAGTACATTCAAATTTGTCATACAACAAACTTAGATGTCAAATTTTGGATAATCAGTGGCTAACAGAAGTATGCTATACTGGCGGCGATGTATTTAACGCCCCTACCGTTGACACTACCATTTTGCGCATAAACAAAAATGGTAATAATAGTATCACACTAAAAAATGCACTAGATTTTGACAACCCTATTATAAGTCAAGTGCCTTCTAATTACTTTGCTAAATACAATAATCTGATTAGCATCAGTAATGAGCGCACAAATTCACTAATGGACAAACTGTTCAACGAGAATATGCCTACATTAGCAGACAGCTATTCTGTTTTTCAAGGAATCGTGACAGGATGTAATCCTGCATTCATTTTTGACACAGAAGAAGATGCATTAGCAAAAGGCATTGACCAGGAATTACTGCACCCTCTATGTCATGGTAGAGATATTGAGAAATATTCCGTAAGAAGTAGAGAAAGAATGATTCTCTATATAGACAATAATGTAAATATTGAAGATTACCCACAAACAGAAAAATGGCTGAGCAATTTTAAAGACAAATTGTCTAAAAGACGAGAAGCCCTAAAAGGCACTATTAAGTGGTGTGGCCTCCAATGGCCTCGGATCAAATCCGAGTTGGACCTGAAGGAGAAAATCATAGTACAAAATACAAGAAACGAATCTTTAAAAGTTAGAATCTGTGCAACAATAGACGATTTTGGTGTTTACGGAAGTCAAGGAGTTAACTTTATTATTCCAAAGACATCTAACACTAATATGTTTTGCTTATTAGGAATTCTAAACTCCAAACTCATAAATTATCTGTTTGCAACAAAATTCTTAAATCTAGCAATTAAGGCTGAGTATCTCAAACAAATGCATATTCCCAACAACAAGAATTACGAGAATCAGATAGCAATCTTAGCTAAAGTTATATCTAACTCTAAATTGTCTGATGCTACCGCCAACACCTCTGCTCAGGAACAAGAGATAGACCGCTTGGTATATAAGCTATATGGTTTGACCTACAACGAGGTGAAGATAGTTGATCCAGAGACACCTATCACAGAAGAGGAATATAATAAGAAATAACAACCAGCAAAAGAACAGAAAGGAATTTGGTTATGACAAAACTAGAAAAATTATACGCAAGCATCAAAGGTCTTCAAGACCTTGGCTTGCCTCTCAATACTGAAACGTTGAAAGCAGCTGATGATTTGGAAGAGCAGCTTATCAAGGAAGAAATTCTGCCAGCCATGTCGAAAGACATAGAGCCTTTACTCTCCAAAATCCAAAGAGAGTTGGTTCTTGTAGTAGAATACAAGCCAGGTTCTCCTATCAGTGTAGCTCTCAGCCGTAAGACCAACATCTCTGAAATCATTGATGCCAAGAAATTGGAGATAGACCCAGAAGTTGACCACAAAGAAGGTACTCACAGAAAACAAAAAGTGGAGAGGAAATCACCAATAACAGGGCTGAGAATAGAAAAACAAGAAGGTAGTATCATACAAGAAAAAGATGCAGCCACAACTTTTACAGAAGCCATCAAACAAGCTGGTCTTATCAAGGTTCGCAATCTTGGAATTAAGAATTGTGGAATCAACCTTGTATCTACAACAAAAGACAAGAAATATGCCCAACGAGAAGCTGCTCCAGGTCTTTATGTCCTCACCCACAGCAGCACAAAAGAAAAGAAAAAGTTATTAGAAAAGATTTCCGACTCCTTACGTCTTGGATGGAATGTTGAAATTATATAATGATAATATATATTATAGATGCAGATACAAGATAATATACTGATAGCAGAATGCTCCAACTATGACTTCAAGGAAAATCTTGAACGTAAGAAAATGAAATAGAAGAACTGATACAATGAAGATAAGAAACATCATTTGTGGAGCCTTGGTTGCGCTCCTTTTGATAGCTTGCCAAGGTGGCAAGACGGCAAGTGGCGAGGAGGGGGATACCCTCCAGATGAAATACGCTGAGTTGCTAACCATCGTGAAGCAT
>JBNMJW010000220.1:0-2601 GCA_050874025.1 Candidatus Ornithospirochaeta sp. | reverse complement strand
TTTCATTTTATATTAAATAAATAATCATATTAGTTGTAGAACAAAATATCACTATAAGTAGGAAGAGGCCAATACTCTTTAGAGACAATTAACTCTAAGCCATCTGCATATTTTCTGACTTCTTTCATTCTAGGAATAACTTGACTGTAATAGTAATGAGATTGTACAGATCCACTAAGAGAAAGAGCTTCTTTTATTGTTACATCTAATATAGAGCATTCCTTGTATAAACTATTAGAGAGATCTAAAACCCTACTTAAAAGCTCTTGAGTTGGCTCAGTAACAGAAGAAGGAAGAACATCTTTAACATTCCTTATTGACTCAGCTAAGAATGATGCATACTTAACAGCTTGAGGATAGATACGTTTTAAAGCTATATCATGCATAGCAAGAGCTTCAATATTAACAGTCTTGGAATACTCTTCATGATGGATCTCTTTCCTACTCTCGACTTCCTTTCTTGAATAAATACCAAATTCTTCAAAGAGCTTAATATTCTTTTCAGACGTATATCTATCAAAAGCTTCAGGAGCTCCAACTAAATTCATTAGCCCTCTTTTCTTAGCTTCTTCTCTCCATTCATCAGAATAAGCATTGCCATTAAATACAATTCTTTTATGTTCAAGATAAACTCTTCCAACTAAAGAAAGTACACTAGAAGAAATATCATCGCTTGTCTTAAGTTCTTCATAAAAACTCTTAAGTGAAGATGCTACTGCTGTATTAATAACGACAGTTGGGCCTGAAACAGAGAAAGAAGAACCTGGCATTCTAAATTCAAACTTATTTCCTGTAAATGCCATAGGACTTGTTCTATTACGATCAGTTGAATCCTTCGCTATTTCTGGAAGCACATGAACGCCTAGTTTCATCTTCTTATCCTTCTTCTCTTCGAAAGATGTACCCTCAGCAATAGAATTTAAAACATCCTCTAAATCACTTCCAATAAACATAGATACAATTGCAGGAGGAGCTTCACTAGAACCAAGACGATGATCGTTTCCCGCACTAGAAACGCTTATACGCAGTAAATCTTGGTACTCATCAACAGCTTTAATAACAGCAACGAAAAATAGTAAGAATATTAGATTATCTTTAGGGTTATCACCAGGCTCAAAAAGGTTAACGCCATCTGTTGTAGCAAGGGACCAGTTTATGTGCTTACCAGACCCATTAAAACCAGCAAATGGTTTTTCATGCAAAAGACAAGCAAAATGATGTTTCTCTGCTATCTTCTTCATAAGTTCCATCGTTATCTGGTTGTGGTCAACAGCAACGTTAGCAACAGTGTAAACAGGAGCAAGTTCATGTTGACATGGAGCAACCTCGTTGTGACTAGTCTTTGCGTTTATGCCAAGTTTCCACAATTCCTTATCCAAGTCTTGCATATAGTCAGCAACACGAGTTCGAAGAGCACCAAAATAGTGATCATCCTTTTCCTGACCTTTTGGACTTCGTGCACCAAATAGTGTTCGTCCCGTTAGGATGATATCTTTTCTTTTCTTATAATCATTTTCATCTATCAAGAAGTATTCTTGCTCGGGTCCCACAGTTGCATTTACTCTCTTTACATCATCTTTACCAAAGAGAGAAAGTACCTTCAAAGCGTACTCATTAATAGCTTCCATGCTTCTTAAAAGAGGAGTCTTTTTATCGAGTACTTCACCAGAATAAGAACAAAAAGCAGTAGGAATACAAAGAGTATCACCTTTAATGAAGGCATAACTTGTTGGATCCCAAGTTGTGTATCCTCTTGCTTCAAAGGTTGCTCTTAGCCCTCCTGAAGGAAAAGAGGACGCATCAGGCTCTCCTTTTATTAATTCTTTTCCTGAAAACTCAAGTATTACTCTTCCTCCATCAACAGGAGAAATAAAAGCATCATGTTTCTCAGCAGTCATTCCAGTAAGAGGTTGGAACCAATGAGTAAAGTGTGTTGCACCCTTTTCAACTGCCCAATTCTTCATTGCGTTAGCAACACTATTGGCAACATTTAAATCTAAATCTTTACCTTCCGCAATTGTCTTCTTTAATGCTTTGTATACATCCTTAGGAAGGCGTTCTAACATAACTTCATCATTGAATACAAGTGATCCAAAATAATCTCTTACTGTTTCCATTATTCTTTCCTTTTTTTGATATTATCCAATAACAGTTATAAAATCCATTAGAGTAAAAACAAAAAAGGAAATTCTTAGTTAGTTAATAGTCCTTACTTTTAATATTTTAAACACAGTGCTTGATATATATTTATTTATTCTATAATAAAATAAAAGGCTCATTTATCACATCGAGAGCAAGAATACCCTTCCTCTATAGGCGGTGGGATGAATTGCGTTTATATGATGTCGATTAAATGACATGTTTTTTTAATTATACTATTTTTGTTCTATATTATAAGTATGGATGAAGCTGTAAGATTAGCTAAAAACGAAAGAATTAAAACTAAGGGAAAAGCTACTAGAGAGCGCCATGCAACAATGCGGCCCTAATGTAGTCTCTCTTAAACTTTCTCTCGGATGTCTTAATAATAAAGAACGAGAGAAGCTCCTCTCTTACTTCATCCAATGTCGATGGCTTTGTAATTACCTCTTAGGATTATCT
>JBNMJW010000219.1:0-2652 GCA_050874025.1 Candidatus Ornithospirochaeta sp. | reverse complement strand
TACCCCTTCTTTTGGTCTGTTTTTTAAATAAAAGCAACTCCCATAAGGAGTTACTAGGATTTTTTTAGAAAATAGTTTGTTACGTTCTCTCTGTTCTTTGAGATTTCTGTAATTATTTTTGCATTTCCAGTTCTTTAATTAAGGCTCTACAAAGTATCTCATTCATGCTAAGAGCTTTTTTTATAGATTCACTTTTAAGTTGTTCCAAGACTGAGAAAGGGAGAATAGCATGGAAAGAAATACCTTTTCTCCCAGGACTAACCTTGTGTTTAATGACAGAGGAAACAGAAAAAGATGATGAGGTATCTGCAAGATAAAGAATCTCATCAAGAGTATTTTCTATTTCATCTACCTTAGAGGAAATCTCTTCTAGTACGTGAATGGAGTTTTCTATCTGCTCTCCTATAGCAGAATCTCTTATCTGGTTGGGTAATCTATCAAGCTTATCTTGTTCATTGCATTTACATGTATCTAGCTTTTCTCCATATGAGTAAAGTGCAAGTTTTAGAGAAGCATCAAAACATTTAGTCTCTTTTCTTAATCCATTCTTTTCACTTCTGTTCATTCTTATTCCTTACCCTGTAATTGTTGTACATAGCTTTCTTGTTCCTTCTGGTAACTCTCTTTTTCTTGTCTCACCAAAACATCTCTTCAAGTCCTTTCTTTCATAAATCTTCTGGTCAAAACCAAGACCAAGGCGAAGATTTAATTCTGTTAATATTTGGCTGTAATATGTAATTGCATAAACATCATACCCAATATCATTCATCCCAAATAATCTAAGAGCTCTTAGTATGGCATTTACTGTGTATTTTCTCTGTGTGAATTTCTCAATCATACGTATAATAAAGAGAGAAAGAAAACAAATTAGGAAATGACCTTCAATACTCTCTTTTGTTGAAACAAAGACAGGTCTTAGATTAAGGTCAGACTTCATTATTCTGAAGGATTGCTCTATCTTCCACAATCCACTGTAGATGTCAATGATGCCAAGTTCTGTAAGGTCCTTATTAAGTTGCAGCATCCCCCAATCTTCTCTCCATCTGCATTCTTCACCTTCTTTAAATGGGAGTGTATCATCAAACCATCCTTTTCCTGCAAGATTAGACTCAATTATGTAATAGCCATCGAGTTTCTCATCATCATCTATCTTTTCTTGGTCATACTTAATCTTTGCTTTGTATCCTTCTACAATGTTATTGTCCTTGTCATAAACCTCTGTAGTAAGGTACTTATTAGAACCATAACTGTTATCAATTTTGCTTTTTGAATTTGAGTGACTCTTTTCTATCGCCGTTTCTATAGTCTTCTGTCTATCTATCTTTGCTCTTATACAATACTTAGATGACCAATACACGATTATATACCTGCCACATCCCTTAACTTTTTTCTTCTTACCATTCTCATCTTTAACGTTTAAGAGTCCAGGATCGTTTATTACCTTGTATTTATAGCATGTAGTAGATTCATCAAAGGCATCTTGTTCTTTTCCTTTTTCATCAAAATAATGATAGCCTTTTCCCTCTAAAACTTTTGCCCTCAGTTGTTCAGAAATATTTGTTCCTCTAACAGAGTTGCTTATTACATAACCGTCATGGTTAATAATGCAATCTGCTATTGTTTTGCCATCATAAAATCCTTTATCTGCAACATAAATCATATGTTTGAGTCCAAACTGTTCTCTAGTTCTTTTTAAAGCTGGTCTCATCATCTTGCAGTCGTTAGTATTACCGGCATAAATATCATAACTCATCGGAATACCTTCACTATCAATCAGAACTCCAAGTTGTGTAAGTGGTAGTTTCCTGTTCTCCTTTGAAACACCATTCATTCGAAAACCATCTTCATCTTCTATCTCATAATAAACATTGGTTCCATCCATGAACCCATAACCGGACTTCCTTCCAAATTCTTCACACATAACCTTATTAAGATGAGTGAGTATTGGCTCTTTCCACTCTGCTAGTTGCTGTAATCCCGAATACATCTGACTAAGAGTAAAATCCATTTTGTCTCCATATTGTTTTTGGTTCTCCCAATCCTTTAGCTTTGAACTTGGTTCAAGTATTCTTCTGTATATATAAAGACGCATCAAATTTGTAAGATTATATTCACTCTTGAGATATTTACGCCTACTGTCAACAAAACCATCAAGCTTAAAAACACTTATCATTTTGGCTATATATGCATGCCCTAGAGGTTTTGTGTATCTCGCTTCTCCTCTCTCGTCATAATCTTTTGCAATGTTTGCATATTTATCGAGTGAGACATCTATGTATCTAACTTCTTGCTTCTTTTTTTCTTCCTCATTTCTTTCAGAGACAATTTTTTTGAAATGTTCTTTATAGTTCGGCCCATATTCTTTCTCTAATTCATCTGTATACCCAAAAACTTCGATAGTCTTCGTTACTCTTTTTCCTTCTTCATTCTTATAACGAGCTTGCATAACTAGCTTCGCTCTGCCTTCTTTACTATATGGAATCTCATTTATAAACATATTAACCTCATCCCATATTATACACCGTAATTAGGCGTAACGCAACTATATACTGAAAAAAATTTATAAAAAATGACCCAATTTGGGCCTTATTTCTTTAGTTTATATAAAAATATTATTTTGAATTATTCCTAGGCAATGTCAAAACTCCGGAG
>JBNMJW010000218.1:0-2657 GCA_050874025.1 Candidatus Ornithospirochaeta sp. | reverse complement strand
GTTAAGCTCATTGGTAAAGAGAGTGAATATAAAAGCTTTTTAGATGCGCTTCCAGTCTTAAAAGATTACTACTTAAATCATAATTATCCTCTTATATCACTCAATAATTGGATTAGCTCTAATCTGGACTATGTTACAGAAAAGAAAGAAGAGAATTTCTACCCTTCTCTTCTTTTGGCCTTAACTTGGCTCAATGAAAACAGATCTTCAAATCTTTATATAAGAGAAATACCAATCGAAGTACATACCAAGTTTATTGAGGAGAATAAGAAACCACTTCTTTCCTTATTCGTGAATATTAACGCTCTTGATGAGAAAGACTACAAAGATAAAGACTTTGAAGAGATAATGGGACTTAAGAAAAAGCCTCTTCTAATTAGATTTAGGATGTTATCGAATTTATGGAAAAGAGATGAAATGGCACTATGTCTCTCTAACTTTACCAATCTAAAAGGGGAATTAGATATTCAATCCATTAATAGAGTCTTTATCATTGAAAATGAGATTGTTTACTTAACATTCCCATTAGATAAAAACAGTCTAATAATCTTTGGGTCAGGCTTTCAAGTTAAGACGCTAGAAAAAGCAAATTGGCTAAAAGAAAAGAAGGTTTTTTATTTCGGAGACTTAGACGAGCATGGCTTTGAGATGCTAGCACTATCTAGATCAATATTTCCTAGAATAGAGTCATTTCTCATGGATGAAGAAACCTACAATAAATTCTCAAACTATGCAGTAGATGGAAAAGAGGCTTCCTCTATCTATGATAACTATCTAACTAAAGACGAATTAGAACTTCTAAGAAAGCTAAGACAAAACAAAGCAAAAAGCCGCCTAGAACAAGAAAGAATACCTCTTTCTTACATTAAACAAAAGCTAGTTGAGACTATAGATTGACGACATCTTAGTATTTTTAGTAATACACGCACATCACTATCTTTTCAAATCTTATAATCTTTTCAAAAAGCATAAGTCAATACACTTAATCAATAATGAGGAAAAGAGTTAATAGAATGAATATATGCATGATAAGAAAGCTATTATCGTATGAATTAAGCTTTTCTTGTATCTATCATCATAACTAAGCCTGAGTGAGAATAACACAATTCGTAATAAAACATAACTAATAGTGTACCCCCTAGCAAAAGCTAAGGGGTACAGGGGAGTAATAATTATTTGAATTCCACAAATGTGGAGAATTCCAAGTTAATTAATTAACACTCTTCATTTCAAATGTTTCATTTGATTTTGTCTTCCATACAAGGGCAGTAATAGTTTTTTCATTACCATTTCTATCCATAATCTTTGTACCTGATACATCTTTGTACCAATTAGAACCACCACTACGTGATGCAGTGTAAAGTGAAGCTGTATTTGAACTAATTTTATTGCCATCATCATAGAGATAAATATAACGACCATCAGGATTTTCACCCTGTCCAATGTTTATGGCCATGTTCTTAGTTTCTGTATCACCTGTCTGAGAAGAGATATCAAACGTATTATCCAAGAACTTAAATACAGGAGTATATTCTTTAGAATTATCTCTTCTACCGACTCTCTCAATCTTAACAGGTCTTGTGCTTGTAACTATGTTCTTAGTAAATATGAAATTTTCAATTGTTGCAAAATTAGTACCGCTTCCTTCCCCGTCAACTCTCCACCAAATTGGATTAGAATTATTAGCAGATGTAGCATTTGTATAGTTGTTAAAAGTACAGCTATCAATTGTTACATTCTCAGAAGGAACTGTCCCAACAATAATTCCATCAAATGTACAATCCTTTAGTGTTAATGAATTTAAATTGCTCCATGGAGAAGAATACTTTTGCCAACCAAACGAAATAACATTATTGAATACAACATTCTCAAATATAACAGATGTATTTCCATTAGGTAATAACATGTAAACAGATGTATCTGTAAAACCATCGATACTACTATATCCAGTAGAAGAACTTGTTATAGAACCACCTTCAATAACCAAAGTAAGCTTATCTTTTTCATTTGTAACAGGGCTTGATGCATGCCAATTTAACGATCTGTTACCAATTAAAAGACCTTTACCTTTATAACCTGTTCTGTTTTCTGAGTAAGCAATATCTTTAAACTCTTCATTTCCAAGTTCAATTGTTACAGTCTTACCTTTTGTATTAGCTCTATTAGCAGCAAGATTAAAGAGTCCTAATGATTTAATAGAAGTAGCATCATTAAAGAATATTCTCTTATTCTCTTCTGCCTCGGGATCATATAGGTCATTTATTGATTCGTCAGATAATAATTCACTTATTGTTCCACTTACTGTTACATTATGATCTTTTTCACTCTGATAAACATACATTAATTTTCTATTTGTATTTTCATTTGGAGTAGAAAGTTTAACATTATCAAGATTAACTGTTACTTCATTTGGATACCCAGCTGTATCTCTATTTCCAACTACAAGTGCAGCTAGAGGAACTCTGTTTCCGTTGCCCCATGAACCTGAACCATCACTATAATCATAATTGCTAGTTTTATCGCCAGAAGAAATAATTGTTGAGTTAGAAATAGTAGCTGTACCACCTCTAACAATTACACCTTGTCTTTGACCTCTGATAATAGAATTACTAATCTTTAGTTCGCCAGGAACATTAAAGAGAATAGCTGTGTTATCT
>JBNMJW010000217.1:0-2675 GCA_050874025.1 Candidatus Ornithospirochaeta sp. | reverse complement strand
GGTTGTTGTTACCTTCACATTGCTTATCAATGTGGAAGGAAGAGTTAAATATAGTGTTTTACGCTCATTGTATGCGCCTAATGGATAGCCACTAGCACAGTACTTTATATAAAGCTTACGTCCATCTAAGAGGTAGTGAAGTCTCTCACTCTCTAAAGTAGATGCTGTATTCTCTCTTACATAACCGATATTACTATTAGTATTGGTATTAATAACAACACTACCATACAACCAAGATATATCTATCTCGTCTATTTGGTAGCTATCAAAGTAAAAACCACCACTTCTATAATATTGACCGTTCTCGTAATAGTAGCCTCTATCAACAACGACGACACAGCTTGTTAAAGCTACTAAAGATATTGCCACTAATACAAACAAAGCTAGTTTCTTATTTATCTTCATTATTCTCTCCACACATTTTGGTTGGGTTTTATATTGTACACAAGAGAATACCATTAGCAATGCTTTTATCGTGTTTTTTCTCTCTTTACTTCATTAACTATTGCTCGGAAGGAGTTTGTAAGCATAGCGCTAAGCTCTCCTTCTGAAAAATCGCACATGCCAGTAGCAAGGAGTGTTCCTACTCCATATGTATAGATCCAAACGTTATCGAAGACGAAACGCGCCTCTTTTTCTGATAGAGAATAATTAGATTTTAAATATTCAGTACACTCTTCTCCTAATGAGCCAAGTAGACGGTAAACATCCTCAAACGAGTTCGCCTTTTTATTCTCGTGCATATATAGTAGTTGGTATAGCCTCTTTTCATACTTACCAAAGAGAACCATTTGCATGCCAGCCCTTTTAAAGAGTGGTTCATTACTGTCTGTCTTTTCTTTATATGAATTAAATAATTCGTATACTTGTTTTTTTACTTCACTAAGTAATTCATCCATATTTTTAAAAAGAGTAAAAATTGGACGAGCAGACGAGCCCATATATTCGCCCAAAGCCCTTGTTGTTAGCTCATCTATTCCATACTGGCGAATAAAATCTATAGCTTTATTAACGACTTCTTCTCTTGTAAATTTTGGTTTAGGAGGCATATCATTTCCCTATTTAAAATCACATGCTTTAGTATATTTTTATCTCTTTTTTTGTCAATGAATTGCATTAAAAATGCCCTCCCGCAGGAAGGCATATTCTTAGTTAGTTTCAGGTCCTAAAAGAGAACCACTTGTTACTGGAATTGGCCCATATTGATATGTAGAAACATACTGGCCATTCCATTTATTTATTCTTTCAGATTCTACTTCGAGCTTTCTTAACTGAAGTTCAACTTCTAAGTTCTCACTGATCTTTTCATTGTAGTAAGCTTCTGCATCAGCCTTTACTTTCTGAGCCTCAGCTTCAAGCTTAGCAACTTCCAACTTTGTTTCAGCTTCTAATAGCAATTTCTCTTTTTCTGCATTCGCTTTTATGATAATAGCTTCTTGCTCAGCCTGTGCTTCCTTAATCTGCTTTTGAGCCTCTTGTTGCGTAATTTGTAATTCCTGCTCAGCAATCTTTACTTGCTGTGTTGTCTTCATTGTTTCAGCAATTTGTTCATCAAAAGCTGGACTCCAATCCCAGTTAGAGATTGCTATTTGAGTAATCTCAATTGGATAGCTACTCATCTTTTTAGTTAAGGATGTTGAAATTTCTTGGCTAATCTTTTCCTGGTTTTCTACAATCTCATATATAGTGTACTTACCAACAGATTCCTTTACAGAAGCAAGCATTGTCTTTTCAATGGCACTGCGCAAAGAAGACTCTGTATATTTAGTAACAGCATCATATAGCTTATCTTCATCATACTTCCAGAAAACATCTGCTGTTAAGCCAACTGTCTGCATATCATTCGTAACAGCGCCATCAGAACCAATAGAGAAATCTATTTCATAGTTAATTGGTGCTAGAGAATACTTTTTAATTGTTTGAGCAAATGGAATTGTAAAATGCAAACCTGGGTTCAATACCTCAGTTCCTGGCTTTCCAAAGGTTACAACAATACCCCTTTCAGTTGTTCCAACCGATGAGAAGCAATTAAAAACGATAACTATCGCAAGGATAGCAACTAAAGCGATGATGATTATTTTCTTCATTATCTCGCCTCCTTCGTGCAAGGAAAAAGATAACGATTTTTTTTATAAAAGAAAAGTTAATAACAAAAAAAGATGTCTCAAAGCCTATAAAGTAATACTGACTTTGAAACATCCATTCTAACTTAAGAAATCTTAACTACAGTTTTTTTAGTTTTTCTTCAAATCCTTCTTTTGATAATCCAGACTTTTGGACAGCCTTATCTAATGGCAGAAGTCCTTCTTTAACAAGAGAAAGGAGAGTATCAAGTTTTCCTTCTTCGAGGCCATCTTTTTTACCAAGTGCTATTCCTTTTTCGAGACCACTCTTTTCGCCAATAACCTTTCCCTCATCAATGCCTTCTCTCTTTTGGTTCTCTATATAGCGATTGAATTCGATCTCCCAAAGAATATCTTCTGCCATCATCTCCATTACCTCTATCTCTCTATTCTTTAGAAACTCTCTCAGAAGCCCTCTCTCTTTTGCTTTCTCTATCGTATTTACTATGGCCTCTTCCTTTGTTTCGCTCTTTTGCCTCTCTTCATCTAGTATAAGACAGAACTCTGTATACTCCTTTAATATACCATCAGCATTATCTTTCGTTAAGACTT
>JBNMJW010000216.1:0-2730 GCA_050874025.1 Candidatus Ornithospirochaeta sp. | reverse complement strand
TTGCTGCTCATACTTCTCTTGCTCAGAGCGATGTTAACTTCTGTCTCATTCCTGAGAATCCATTTGATCTAGAAGGTCCTAATGGATTATTAAACAATCTAAAAAAGAGAATGTTAGATCGAGGTCACGCAGTAATTCTTGTTGCAGAAGGTGCAGGTACAAACCTCATTCCTCCAACAGGAGAGAAAGATGCTGGAGGAAATATAAAGTATCAAGATATTGGAGTGTTCTTAAAAGATAAGATTAAGGAATACTTTAAGAATGAAGGGATTCCTGTCTCTATAAAATATATAGACCCTTCATACATTATTAGAAGTACGCCAGCTAATAGCTATGATTCAATTTATTGCGCACGTTTAGGTGCCCATGCTGTACATGCTGCTATGGCAGGAAAGACTCAGTGTATTGCTTCTTCTGTTAACAACCGATTTGTCTATCTTCCAATTAAGGCAGCAGTTGCAAAGCGTAACCATGTAAATACAGAAGGTGCACTCTGGCGTGATGTCTTGGAAAATACAAGGCAGCCTAGTTCCATGAAAAACTAAAGGGGAGATAATGGCAAAGGATAAGGCCCTTCACATTACGCTAAAAGAATTCGATAAATATGTTCTATCAGCTTCAGCTATTTTTTCAGTAATGCCACTAAGAGTAAGAGCAATACTTAGTGGTCTTACTGAAGCTGAGAAAAAGGATTTAGAGTACTATGCTAATATTGAAAATGGCGTAATTGAGAGATGGCTTCTTGTTCCAGATATTATGCCTCTTGGAGTATTGAGGTATGTCATAGAACGTTCTTTTGGGCTTATCCCTCATGTTCTTGATCCTTACTTTTTTCTGCCTCAGGATGTTGACTGTGAACTATTTCCAATGCTAGATAAAATGCTTGGTTATTATGGCTCTCTATTTTCCCTTGCAGATTATGATTATGAAGATAAGTTAAAAGACGTTGCTTTTTGCTCTCCAAATTTTATTCCATCAATCATTGAATCCACTTTTATAAGACATGAACTAGACTATGATGAAATGCAAAGAATAATTGCAGATGAGATAGCTGATATAAAAAAGAATGGGCTTGAAGTTAATGGCAAAATAGTAAAGTTTGAAAATCTTGTTGGCGAAATGTCTCTATTATCAGGAAAAACAAAGACAAAAGATTTTGATTGGTCTAATACTTTGGATCCTGAAAATGAATTAAGAGATATTCTTGCTCCAGAGAATAAAAACATCCCTCCTATAGAAAAAAGGCATAAGAACTTCAGAAGCACAATAAAAGAAGGGAAACGTGGGAAATCAATGCCTATTACAAAAAAGCTTTTATTTGAAGAGTATAATGAAGGCGAGCTTGCGTTTGAGTTTGAGATAACATCTCCTAAAGATATTTCTGAGCTTTTAGATGAGGGCTATATTACAGGTGGAGATTACTTAGAATCTGTTAATTATGTTCTAAAAACTATGAAAGCAGATTGCATATATAAAAAAGGCTATGATCTCTTCGGCTCCGATGTTAATAACTATCATGATTTTATTCTTGAACTTCATAATGAACATAGGGAAGCTACTTTGCAAGTTGCAAAGATGATGGGCTGGCGAGAGCCTTTTCTAGATTTAAAGAAGGTACTGAGATGAGGATTTTGGTTTATGGGTCTATTAATATAGACTTGAATTTTTCTTTGGATCACATAGTTAAACCAGGTGAAACAATTTCTTCTACGGGTTTAAGAAAAAGTGCCGGGGGAAAGGGGGCTAACCAAGCCGCGAGCTTAAGTAAGGCCCTTGGAGAGAAGAATAAAGTAGTGCTTGCAGCAAAGACTGGAGATGAAGCAAGCTGGATTGTTAAAAAGCTTGCATACTTTGGTGTAGATACTTCGCTTGTTTCTTCCTCTGATAAAGGCAGTGGTCAAGCAATTATTCAAATAGATAAGAATGGAGAAAACTCCATTGTTTTATATGGAGGAGGCAATCAAGATATAAAAGAAGATGAGATAGAAAGAGTATTTTCTTTGTTCTCCTCTTCTGATTGGCTTGTTATTAATGGAGAGATTAACAATCTTGATTTGATATTTAAAAAAGCTGTAGAAAAGGAGATGAAGATAGTTGTTAATCCATCGCCTCTTACAGATAAAATACTTGCTCTTCCTTTAGAGAATGCGTACCTACTTGTCTTCAATGAAATAGAAGGAAGCGTGCTTTGTGCTTCTGAAGAGAAAGACCCAGAAAAGATACTAAATACTTTAGAAGAAAAATATAAAGATGTAAGGCTTGTCTTAACTGTTGGTGAAAAAGGATCATACTATCGCTATAAGGGGGAAGATTATCATGAGAACATATTCCCTGTTAAAGCTATCGACACAGTTGGAGCTGGCGATACATTTTTGGGTTATTTTGTTGCTTCTCTTATCTTGGGATATAACGCTAAGGAAAGTCTAAGGCGAGCAAGCTTTGCATCCGCCCTTTCTGTTCAGAAGAATGGCGCTATGGATTCAGTTCCAACTAAAGCAGAATTTGACAAACTCTACAAATAATAATAAAAATCAACAAAAAGACAGGTAAATGTTTTTGACGATTGCTTTTTTCACTAATAATCTTAGCCTTAGGAGGAGTGATAAAAAGGTAAATAGAAAGGATGTTGCACTATTTCTTCCGGTAATGAAACAATAAAAGTGACATTACAACAGGAAGTGGCAAGGCTTTAATTCGTCATCTTTACTAGTCCTTGGAGGCTGCTTAGGA
>JBNMJW010000215.1:0-2770 GCA_050874025.1 Candidatus Ornithospirochaeta sp. | reverse complement strand
GCACTCTTTATTTAATTCAACAGCGTATACTTTTTTATCACTATCATTAAAAAGAGCAGAAAACGTTCCAACGCCACTATACAAATCCATAACAGTTGAACCAACAGTATTAGCTTTTACATACTCCAGTAGTCTAGAGAAAAGCTTAGGATTAGATTGGAAGAAAACAGTAGAACTAACAGTGTATACAATGCCATTAAGAGTTATTGTCACTGTTTTATTATTGTGAGTAATGGCATTGTCTCCAGCAAAAAGAGGAACCTCAACAAAACCAGTATCTCTATTAACTTTGTTAGAGAACATCAATTCTCTAGCATATTTGAAGAGTTCACCTTTTTCTTCCTCTAAAAGAGCATTTATCTTATCATCCACTAGCGGACAATGCTTAACTCTTACAAGCCTATTTGATTCTCGCTCTAAAAAGCCGCTTCTTCCAGTCTTCAAATCAACATGAACTCTTACTCTATGTCTATAGCCTAACTCGTCTCCATATTCCGTGTTAGAAAAGTTAGGAAGACTCTCTAAATTAGATAGCCGAACTAGATTGTCTTTTACTATCTCTTCTTTAAAAAAAGCAGAAGAGGAAGGAGAAACATAGAGAAAGTCGCATCCTCCACAAACACCATACAGCGGACAAATTGGCTCTATTCTAAGAAGAGAAGAAGTTATTACCTTCTCCACTTTTCCCTCTATGAGCGATGGTTTACTTTTTACAACAGAATACTCTACTTCCTCTCCAGGAAGAGCAAAGGATAAAAGAACAGTCTTACCATTCTCTTTAGCTAGGCCCTTTGCTCCTGAGACAATCTTCTCAACTCTCAAAGCCATTCCTTGAGAGCCTCAACATATGTACCAATAAGCTTAATTCCCTTCATCCAGAATTCTTTGCTTTCAATATCACAACCAGCAGCTTTTGCAACCTCTTCAGCCTTGTATCTACCAGTCATTGAAAGTACGTTTTTATAGTGAAGAGGGAAATCATCAACACTATCTTTAGAAGCAAAGAGGCCTAAGGCAAATAGCTGACCGAAGGCATACGGATAGTTATAGAAAGAGAAACCATAACTATAATAATGACCCTTTACAGCCCACATATATGGATGCTTTAGCCCTAGCCCATCACCATAGGTATCTTCTTGAGCTTTGAGCATTAATGAACAGAAATCTTCAGGAGATACATCTCCATCCTTTCTCTTTTCAAAGGCACTCTTTTCAAAGTAATAACGAGAGAGGATATCTATACATACCTGACAACAAGAGGAAACAAAAGCTTCAATTATTGGAAGTTGCTCATCTTTTGTTGCTGTCTTCAATACTTCCTGGAAAACATTTGTTTCACCAAAGATAGAAGCAGTCTCTGCAAGAGTCATTGGATAATCAGACTGACTCATAGGGTAAGATTTGACAACAGAATCATGGTAAGCGTGTCCAAGTTCATGGGCAAGAGTAGATACGCTGTCATATGTTCCTTCCCAGTTCATCATGACTCTCGATTCCCCCTTTAATGGGAAGGAAATATCATAAGCACCACCAATCTTTCCTTCATGTGCTTCAGCATCTATCCAATTATGATCAAAAGCATTCTTAATAAATGCTCCAACTTCAGGCGAGAATGATGTGTAGCACTTAGTAACAAGTTCCTTTGCTTCTTCCCATGTATATGACATGCTCTTCTTTCCAACAGGGGCAAACATATCGTACCATTCAAGTTTCTCTAGACCTAAGAGCTTTGCCTTAGTCTTAAGGTAATCTCTAAACATTTCTCTAGAATCTTCGAGTGCAGAAATAAGTGCATCAAGCGTCTTATGAGTAATACGAGAAGCAAAGAGCGAGCGATCTATAGGGTCTTTCCAACCCTTTCTCTTTTCAAGCATTAGAGTTGTTCCCTTAACGCCATTTAGAGCTGCAGCTAATGCAATTTCGTTTTCTTTAAGAATCTTTATTTCTCTTTCATATGCATTCTTTCTTACTTCTCTATCAGGACTCATAGCTAAGCCTCTTAGCTGAGTAAGAGTCTTATCTCCATCCTTGATGGCAGCAGTTACTGTCATATGAAGCTTATCCCAACTTGAAGCAGAAACTTGAAGCATTTCATTTGCAAGGCTCTCTTCTTCTAAGCTCATCATGTGCTTTCTACAAATCTTTGCCTCTTCCAAGAAAAGAGCATAGTCTTTAAGTTCAGGAGATGAGAATTCATCTTCTCTCTCTGCAATGTTATATAAAAAGACAGTGTCTGCATCTTGAGCTTCACTTTCCATCTTTTCACACTTTGAATAAGCACTGAGGATACTTGGATTAGTAGTATCTACAGAAAAAGAAGTGTAGCTATAAGAACCAACATTTACGAGGACAGCTCTTAATTCGTCACGTAGCTTTATTAAGTCCAACAATGGAATGGACTTATCCTTACTCTTCTCTTTTAGCTCTTTGCTTAAAGCATATACTTTGTTTATATCGCTATTGAATTCTTTTGAATCAACACTACTATAGATGGACTCAAGGTCCCATTTTGGTAATTTATCTTTATTCATAGCTTTAGTGTATAATTTCATTTTTCTTTAGTGAAGATAAAATTCATTATACATTGAAAGTAAAAACTACATTAAAGCACTACTAAATGATAATTTAGCGTAAGCGTCAAATAAATCGATAGAGAATATCTATTACCCTATGATCTATCATTAAATCATAGGAGAAATAACAAATGACAAATTTAAACATCTACACAACAGAGCAAAGAAAAGCCTATGTCGAAGATTGGAAGAAAAGT
>JBNMJW010000214.1:0-2774 GCA_050874025.1 Candidatus Ornithospirochaeta sp. | reverse complement strand
TCACTCACTACGCCTTAGTGAAGAGGAGATAAAAGAAACAGAGAATGAAATATTAGCAGTCTCATCTTTGATTAATGATAATGAAAAAGAACAAAGAAGATTAAGAGAGCTTGAGCTATCGCTATCATCAAGCAATAAGATTGCTGAAACAATAAGAGAATACGAGAGAATAATTGAGAGATTAACTCTAGAAGAAGAGTCTAAGCGTAATAGACTAAAAGAATATCAAAATATTTTATTCAGATTAAAATCTAATTCAGTTTCTTTGTCCTTTGAGAACACAAGTGATGATTTCTTTAATATTAAAAATGACATACCTTCTCTTATTGATAAATATGAAGAAGAAAATCTACTAAATGAAAAAAACAGAGAAGAAGTAATCAAGGCAATCGCCTTAATTGATAGTGATATTACCCAAATTAAGGAAGAACTAGCTAGCTTAGAGCAAAGGGACAACAATATTCCTAAAGAGCTAATTAAGCTAAGAGAAATAATAGCAAACGAAACTGGCGTTTCTATATCAAATCTACCTTTCTTAGGAGAACTAATTAGAGTAAAAGAGAGCGAAAAAGAATGGGAAAATACACTTGAAAGCCTATTAGAACCATACGCTTCATCGCTCCTTGTAGCACCAAATGATTTTGATAAAGTTCTCGGCTTTCTTAATAGCACAGACTTAAACGGAAAAATTGCTATCATTAAAAGAGAAAAGAACCTAGTTCTTGAAAGAAAAAAATCATTACTTCTTGAGAAAATTGAGTTAAAAGATGAAAAGAAAGAGCTGCAACAATGGCTTAAGGATTATCTAGGAGAAACTATAAGCTATTCTTTCTCTCATGACATCGCCTCTTTCAAAGCTGAAGAGTATTCACTCTTAAAAAACAATCTAGTTAAAAACGAAAACTACATTTTAAAGAATGATACAAAGGATCCTCTTACAAAGAAAAATAAGCATTACCTAGGTTGGTCGAATAAGAATAGAATTGAAGAATTACACTTAGACCTATCTAATTTAGAAGACGAAAAATATAGTGAAGAAGAAACTAAAAGAAGATATGAAAGAATCATTAAACAAAATAGCTATATACTTCGTGACCTAGACAGTCTAAAAAACTTTGAGTCCTTTGATGAAATAGATATTGCTTCAGTTCGTCTAAGCTTAAATGAAAAGATAAAAGAAAAGGAAGAATTTATTAAGCAAAATCCTTCTTATCTAGATATTGAAAATAAGCTACAAGAGATAAGACTCAACATAAATAAACTCTCTAATGAAAAAGATCACCTAATTAAGGAAAAGACCGAAAAAGAAATAAGACTAAGAAACGCTAAGGATACTTACTCTAAGCTCTCAGAAAACAAAGAGAAAAGTGAAAATAAAGTAGCCATTGAGACCTTTGTCTCCTCTTACTCTTCTCTTTTAAAATATACTTGTCTCGATGAACTAAGAGAACTCTACAGTAAACTATTTGATAGTCTAAGAAGAGAAAAAGATAACATTGAAAAGGCTTATTATGCACTTAGAGAAGCTCTCATATCATCTATGAAGGATTTTATCAATCCTCCTTTATCTATTAAACAAGATATTTCATGGCGTGGAGAATTTCCGTCCTTAATTGCAGATCCAGCCTACTATTCAGATTTTAAAAATCTATATATAGAGCTTAAGGATAATGATCTATCTCAATATACAGATGACTTCAATAATTACCTTGAGCAATCCCTCTCAAATGTAATTGGCACCCTTGCTGAAGCTTTAAATAGTTGGGATAAAGAGATAATCAATGCCATTAGAATACTTAATCGCAATCTTCAAATCATACCTTTTAATAAAGAAAAGAAGACACACTTAAGACTTGAAGCTAAAAATTTAAATGATAAAGACTACATTGTTTTTAATAGAATGCTAAGAACAGCTATTCCAGATAGGATTAAGCTTAGAAATAGTAACGAGGATGAAAAGAAGTCAATATACAATGAGATAAAGGCCTTTCTTGATACGTACAACAATGACACTAATCTTAGAAGAAAAGTTTTAGACTTAAGAAATAAGTATCGCTTTATTGTCTATGAAGATACTCTAAATGAGAATGTCCGTATCTACTCGGACACAGCATCTCTCTCTGGAGGAGAGAAAGCAAAGCTTACTTTCACAATTCTTGCTTCAGCACTTTCTTATCAATATGGGTTAGATAGAGATGAGGAAAAAACTAAAGGGCCATTTAGATTTGTTATCCTTGACGAAGCATTCAGTAAGAGTGATAACCTCAACAGCGAATACGCTTTATCCCTCTTTAAAGAGTTAGATCTCCAACTAATGGTTGTTACTCCACGTAATGGTATTAATCTTGTTGAGGGCTATGTTTCTTCTCTGCACTTAATTGAGAAGAAAGCAAATAGTAATACTTCAACTATAAGTAGCATGACAATTGAGGAATATAGAGAGATAGATAATGGCATACAGTGACATTAAAAATAGTGCATTAAAAAAATGGAAGGAATTTTTGCGCTACGAAACAAGAGAAATTCTCTCTATTAATCAAACACAAAGATTCTTTCCTTGGTATTACCGTGGATGCAAAGAAAATATAAAAGATAGCTACGCTAGCCAATATAAAAATATAAGTGATCTACTTTCTAATAGTAAAGATAGCGTTGGCTACGGCTATTCAATTGTATTTGAAAATGTAAATACACGACTCTATGGGGAGCAACAACGAATAAAATCTATCCTTGTAGATAATCCTATAGATTTTGTTAAGCTCATTGGTAAAGAG
>JBNMJW010000213.1:0-2791 GCA_050874025.1 Candidatus Ornithospirochaeta sp. | reverse complement strand
TTCTAAAGCCGTTAAGAAAAAGGAATCCTCTTCTTATATAAAGAAAATATACAAACCTCGAACAAAAAAGAACAACAAGAATGCTTCTAAACAAACTATTTTCTTAATAGAGAGAGACAAAAATGGTCAGCTCCTAGTTTCTTAAAACCACCTAAAAAGATATTGACCCAAAATAAATATCTAACCAGTTCTTCGCTTTCGATATAAAATCAGTCTCTTTTTCCTCATAGTTTTTATCCAAGTCCTTAGCATAAAATCTCTGCTCATTAAACCATAAACCTGTTAGGCCAAGTTCATCAGACGATAAAAGTATCCTTCCAAGCTTTGAACTATAGTAGCTAATGTATTCCATAAAACCTCAAAATTTTTTATCAGGTTGAATTCTACCATGTTATAATAAAGTTATGAGTACAAATTATGAAGCAATAGTTGCTGGTGAAAGAGCTTTAAATGATTTAAACGAAGCACTGAGAACCTTAGATTCTGCTCGTACCTGGGGAATATTTGACATCCTTGGAGGAGGAACTTTCACAACATTTTTGAAACACTCAAAGATTGAAAAAGCAAAAGATCTCCTCTATCAAAGCCGCGTTTCTCTTTGGGAATTTAAGAATCAATTGGCATATATTCCTTCTGTTGAAATTGACATAAGCACTTTCTTGACCTTTGCTGATTTTTTCTGCGATGGCCTTTTATCAGATATCATCGTGCAAACTAGAATTAATGAAGCAAGAAGCGAACTCTCTAATGCAATAGATGTGACAGAGAGAGCACTTGAAGAGTTAAGGCTACTTTAGAGGACAAAGTCAGCTCGCTTCTCTATGGAGCAAGAAGAAAAATATTCTTTTTCAAGAGGTATCCATGTTGAAATAAAAGCGCCGATTTTTTCAGGAGAGCGCTCTTTTAGCCTTCGTATCTGTTCTTCAGTATCTATAGACAAAAAGAAAGCATAATCCCAATATTTTTCAAATTTAGGATGAAGAGCATATGATCCCTCAACGATTATTTGTGACGAAAAAGGAATATTTACAACAGATACATAATCCATAGTTGAGCAAGAAAAGACCCTATATGATATATCTCTTTTCTCTTTGATTGGTTTAATAACCTCTTCAATAAAACGCTCATAATGAATATTACCACCCTTCTCTTCAAAGCGTTCTTTGGTGCGTAGTTCCATTGGAAGAAAGAAATCATCCATCTTTATAACGCTTACATTTCTAACACTTGTAATGTCTTGAGAAAGAGTTGTTTTTCCAGAGGCACAAGGGCCATCAAAAACAACTATGTGTGCCCCGCCATCTATTTTTGACAACACAGTTTCTACCCTTTTCTCTCTTTCTCTAATCATGATTCTACTCTAGCAGAAAAAGATAACAGTTGGAATTATACATTTTTGAGATAATTGTAATGAACTATTATATTAAGAGTTTATCCCTTTTTCCCTTTCATCTAATTTGACTTCCTAGCACAATGGAAATGTCTCTTATTTATCTTACCATGCATATACTTTCCACAAAAAATGTTGCTATCATAAAATGAGGTGATATATTTAGGTTGTCTCCTTACTCTTCAAGTACAGCCTAGATTTCTCAAAAAAATGAATGGATACAACCAAGTAACAAACGAAAGCAAAAAACTGGGGATAAATAATCATCTTCAGTATAGAAGTGAGAATTGAATGGAGATAATAAACAACATATCAAAAAAGTTGAAAGATGATCTCAAAGAGGAAATAAGATTTGGAAGCAAACTTTCAATCGCTGCAACATGTTTCTCTATCTATGCTTTTGAAGAACTCAAGGATGAGCTTAAAAAAATTGAGGAACTTAGGTTTATTTTTACATCTCCATCTTTTACAACAGAGAAGACACCAAAAGAAAGAAAAGAGTTCTATATTCCACGTTTCAACAGAGAACGCTGTCTTACAGGTGCCGAATTTGAAATTAAACTGAGGAATGAGTTATTGCAAAAGGCTATCGCACGAGAATGTGCAGATTGGATTAGACGCACTGTTAAGTTCAAATCAAACACGACAGATGAAACAATGATGGGATTTATGAATATAGATGATATTTCATATACTCCTATAACAGGTTTCACGACAGCAGAACTCGGATGTGAAAAAGGCAACAATGCCTACAGTATGATAAACAAATTCGAGTCGCCCGTCTCTAACGAATATATTAAGCTCTTTAATTCTCTTTGGAAATCAGACAAGATGGAGGATGTTACAGATAAAGTTATCGAGAGCATTTCAATGGCCTACAAAGAGAACCCCCTACCTTTATCTATTTTGTAACCCTCTACAACATCTTTCATGAATTTCTCGAGGATATATCTGAAGACACATTGCCTAATGAAGCAACAGGTTTCAAAGACAGTAGAATCTGGAAAATGCTCTATGATTTCCAGAAAGATGCAGCATTAGGGATCATCAACAAACTTGAGAAATACAATGGCTGTATCCTTGCAGATAGTGTAGGCCTTGGAAAGACATTCACAGCCCTATCTGTCATTAAGTATTATGAAAACAAAAACAAGAACGTTCTTGTCCTCTGTCCAAAGAAACTTGGAAATAACTGGATAACATTTAAAGGTAATTACCTCAACAACCCAATAGCAGAAGACAGACTTCGCTATGATGTTCTCTTTCATACAGACTTATCGTAAGCGTCAAATAAATCTCCAAGAAAAAAGTATTTCCATAAAGTAGACTATATTCACAAGAGGATAATAGTCATGAACATCAACATAGAAGAATACAACATTTATATTAAGCCAGGAGTAA
>JBNMJW010000212.1:0-2829 GCA_050874025.1 Candidatus Ornithospirochaeta sp. | reverse complement strand
TCGATACTATCTTCTTCACCCCTTGTACTTGAAACTTCTTCAGCTCCAATTAATAAGGGTGGAAGTGGTGCTATTTGGATAATTCTTAAGGAAAAAAAAGACTGAAAACTAATAAAAAAACGGGCTTTTTTCTTGCCCGCTAGTAGGAAGTTTTATCTTTCTCTGTAAATGATTCTACCCTTTGTAAGTTCGTATGGAGAAAGCTCAACTTTGACTGTGTCACCTGGTACTATTCTTATATAGTGTTTTCTCATTTTTCCTGAAAGGTGAGCAAGAATAACAAGTTTATTTGTTAGTTCTACACGGAAAGTTGTATTTGGAAGTGCTTCTTTTACAACGCCTTCTACTTCAATTGCTTCTTCTTTTGCCATTTCTTCTCCTTGGTGAAACCTCGAATAGTTTAGACATAGCAAGTAAATATGTCAATTGAAGAGGTTTTTTTGTTGCAGAAAAGTTGAGAAAGAGTCATGCTTACTTAGAAATGTGGAGGTAAAAGGTATGAGTGCATTACTTGATTATTTAAAAGAAAACAATGGTTCTATTTCAGAGGCAATGGCATTATACCTCTCTGAATTGGATTTAGTAAAAAAAGTCTCTCCATTTGTAGCAAGCAAAATTGTTAAAGAATTAAAGGACCAAAGAACAAACTTAAAGCTCATAGCTAGTGAAAACTTCTCTTCTCTCTCTGTTCAAGCAGCAATGGGTAATTTGTTGACAGATAAGTATGCAGAGGGCTTTCCTTTTCATCGTTTCTATGCCGGCTGTGATAACGTTGATGAAATTGAAAATGAAGCTGTTATGACAGCAAAGAGAATCTTTGGTGCAGATCATGCTTATGTTCAACCACATAGCGGGGCAGATGCAAATCTCTGTGCTTATTGGGCAATACTAAACCAAAGAGTATTGGTTCCATCTTTGGAAGAGCTAGGCGAAACGAATTTATCTCACATGAAAAGAGAAGATTGGAATAAGCTCAGGGAAAAACTTCATAATCAGCGTTTGCTTGGTATGGATTACTACTCAGGTGGCCATCTTACTCATGGCTACAGGCAAAATATTTCAGCTCAGCTTTTTGATGCTTATTCATATTCAGTAGATAAAGAGACAGGTCTTCTTGATTACGACGAGATTGAACGCCTCGCAAAAGAGATAAAGCCTCTTATTCTCCTTGCTGGTTATTCTGCTTATTCTAGAAAAATTAACTTCAAGAGGCTAAGCGAAATAGCTCATTCTGTTGGTGCTGTATTTATGGTCGATATGGCACACTTTGCTGGCCTTGTTGCTGGAAAGGTATTTACAGATGAATATGAACCAGTTAAGTGGGCAGATGTTGTAACTACAACTACTCACAAAACTCTTCGTGGTCCTAGAGGTGGAATGATTCTTTGCAAAGAAGAGTTTAAAGATAGTGTTGATAAAGGTTGTCCTTTAGTAATAGGTGGACCTCTTCCTCATGTTATGAGTGCAAAGCTTGTTGCACTAAAAGAAGCAGAAACAGATAGCTTCAAAGAATATGCTAAAAGAATTGTTGAAAACTCTAAAGCTATGGCAGATGCTTTCATAAAGAGAGGAGTAAAGGTTTTAACAGGAGGCACAGATAACCATCTTATGCTTCTCGATGTTTCACCTTATGGCTTGAATGGCCGACAGGCAGAGAGCTTAATGAGAGAATGTGGTATTACTCTCAATCGTAATGCTCTTCCTTTTGATGCCAATGGCCCTTGGTATACATCGGGCTTAAGAGTAGGTACTGCTGCTGTTACAACACTTGGAATGAAAGAAGAAGAGATGAACGAGATAGCAGATATTATTACTACAGTATTAAAATCTGCAAAGCCTCTTGTTCTTACAAAGGGCGAGCATCAAGGGGAAGTAAGCAAAAATAGAGCGAAGATAGATATAAGCATAAAGAAAGAGATAAAGGCTAGGGTAGAAGCTCTCCTATCTAGATTCCCTCTTTATAAAGACTTAGATTTAGAGTACTTAGAAAAGTGCTTTTCTATTGAAGAGTAATTATTAAGGCTTTGCCTTTTAAGGCGAGCCTTATTTATTTGCAAAAAGCGACAATAAAAAAGATTTTCACTCTCCATTTGCTAATCTAAGAATCTCTAATTAAAATATTAATATGGCAAATATACTTATTAAGAATGGTCATGTAGTAGACACAGAGTGGACTCGACATAGTGATGTTTTAGTCGAAGGTTCACGAATTAAAAGAATTGCGCGAAACATCTTACCTGAGGATTGCCCAGAGAATACTCATGTAGTAGATGCCTCTGGATTATGCGTTCTTCCTGGAATAATAGATGCCCATACACATTATCATCTTGTTAGCAGGGGAACAGTAACAGCCGATTCTTTCGCTGAAGGAAGTAAGCTTGCAGCTTTCGGTGGTGTTACTACAGTTATAGATTTTGCTGATGATGATAAAGTTTCTTTACTCAACTCTACAAAGAATAGAAAGAAAGAGATGAGGGAGATGAGTATTGATTATGCTCTTCATCAAGGCATTTACGCTTATAGAGACAGTTTAAAAACTGAACTGAAGGAATTAAAGGCAAGTGGCGTTGGTGCTATTAAGATATTCACTACATATAAAAATGTTGGATACCTTGTAGAAAAGAGAGAAGAGCTTAAGGCTATATTCGCTCTTTGTAAGGAGCTTGGCTTCTTAGTGTGTGTACATTGTGAGGATGATAAGACAATTACCGAAATAAATGATAATTGGAAAGGCGAATATAGACCAATTGATCATGCCGCACTTAGGCCATCGAGCGCAGAAGCAAGAGCGATAAAGTATGTTGGAGAAATTGCTGGCGAACTAGATAT
>JBNMJW010000211.1:0-2893 GCA_050874025.1 Candidatus Ornithospirochaeta sp. | reverse complement strand
GTTCTCTGGTGGACAGAGACAGCGTATTGGAATTGCCCGTGCGCTTGCTGTTAACCCTGAGTTCATTGTATGTGATGAACCAGTATCTGCACTTGATGTATCTATTCAGGCTCAGGTAATTAATATGTTTGATGAACTTCAAGATAAGTTTGGTCTTACATATCTATTTATTGCACATGACCTACTTGTTGTAAGACATATATCAACAAGAATTGCAGTCATGTATCTAGGTAAGATGGTAGAGCTTGCTTCAAGCGAGGAAATATATTCTCATCCTCTCCATCCATATTCTCAGTCTCTATTGTCAGCAGTTCCTGTTCCTGATCCAAAGATTGCAAGAGCTAATCAGAGAATTGTACTTTCTGGCGATATTCCTTCTCCTCTAAATGCCCCATCTGGTTGTCCATTTAGAACACGATGCAGATATGCTGAAAAGAAGTGCTCTGAGAGTATGCCGGAATTTAAGGAAGTAAGTCCAGGACACTTTGTAGCTTGTCATAAAGTTAATTAACTAAATAGTCTCATCTTCAAAGGTGAGGCTTTTTTAGTATCAAAAACATAAGTCTTAAAGTAATTTTTTTTTAATGAAGAAAACTCTTATATATAGCTTCTTATTTCTTTTTGGCTATTAGAAATGTTACTATGAAAACAAAAAGGTAACTTAAAACTTCAATTTTGGCCTTAAAAGTGTTATTTGAATAACAAATGTATAAATATACGTAAAATTGTATTTTTCTTTTAAAAAAGTATTGCAAAAAATTCTATTTTCGTTATATTTTTTTACAAATCTTTTTAGAGGAGTAAACTATGAAGAAAACATTAGTTCTTTTACTTGCACTTATGGTTTTAGCTTCTTCTGTTTTTGCTCAGGGTTCTCAGGAAAAGGCCCCAGCAGCTTCTACAACAACAGCATCTAGCGAACCTACTTCTATTTCAGTATGTATTGCTTCTGAACCAGATACAATTGATCCAGCTTTAAATAGTTCAGTTGATGGTGCTACTCTAACAGCACATCTTTTCAGTGGATTAGCAAAATGGGCTCAGGATGCTAATGGCAACCTCGCTATTGTTGCTGATGAGGCAGAGGAACTTGTAAGTGGCACTCAGAATGCTGATGGAACAGTCACATATACATATAAGCTCCGCCCATCTAAGTGGTCTGATGGAAAAGCTGTAACAGCTAAGGATTACGAATTTGCATGGAAGAGAGCAGCTAGCACAGAGCTTGGTGCTGACTATGGTTATATGTTCGAAGTTGTTAAGGGTTATCCAGATGACTTAGCTGTTAAGGCTCTTGATGATAGCACACTTGAAGTTACAACAGCTTCTTATATTGCTTATTGGAACGAACTTCTTGCTTTCCCTGCATACTTCCCAGTAAGAGAAGATGTTGTTGCTAATGAAAGCTGGGCTACAGATCCAAGCACATATGTATCAAACGGTATGTATTATCTTGCTTCTTGGGCTCACGATTCTGTTATTACACTTAAGAAGAATCCAAACCACCCAGATGCTGACGAAGTCACAATGGATGAGATTAAGTTCTACCTCTCTGATGATGCTAACAACATGCTCTCTAACTTTGAGACAGGTGCTTGGCAGCTCATCGATGATGTTCCTACAAACGAAATTGCAGCTCTCAAGGTTGAGTATCCTACAGAGTTCGTAGTTGCTGGCCAGATTGGTACATACTATGTATGTTGGAACATTAACGAGAATATCCTTCCTTCTTCTTCAACACTTACAGGTAATGAAAAGGCTGAAGCAGAAGCAGAAATTAGAAGAGCAATTACTCTTCTCTTTGATAGAAACTACATCTGTGAAGAAATTGGTCAGGCAGGACAGGTTCCAGCTTCTTCATTCGTAGCTATGGGTATGACAAACGCTGATGGTTCTCAGTTCTATCAGACAGCTGGTGGTACAGATAAGAGCTATTATGGTTACTATGATGTATCTGAAGATGCATTCGAGTCTAACTTCCAGAGCGCAGTTGAAACACTTAAGAAGTACTATGACTATGATGAGAAAACAGGAATGTTCACAAACTTCCCAACTCTCACATATCTCTATAATACAAACGAGAACCATAAGGCTATTGGTGAGTATTTACAGTCTGCTCTTGCTGCAGTTGGTATCAACATGGTTCTTGAAAACCAGGAATGGAATACCTTCCTCAACACAAGAAAGAGTGGTGATTACTCAATCGCTAGAAACGGTTGGCTTGCAGACTACAACGACCCAATCTGCTTCTTAGATATGTGGACAACAGCTAGTGGTAACAATGATGTTCAATATGGTAAGGGTGCAAACAAGGATGTATCTATCTACTCACTTGACCTCACACCATATGGTTATTCAACAAAGGTTGAAAACGGAACATGGGCTGAGACATATGATGTACTTATCTCTACAATCAAGGCTTGCACAGATGCAACAACAAGAACAGCTCTTATGCACCTTGCTGAAGATATGTTAATGGAGTCTGGATGTATCGTTCCTCTCTATTTCTATACAGATATCTACATGCTTGATGATTCTATTAAGGGATTCTTCTCTAACCCACTTGGATACAAGTACTTTATGTATTGTACAATTGAGAAGTAAGAGTCTCTTGAGCAAAAACGCCTTCGAAAGAGGGCGTTTTTTAATTGAGTAGCTTTCTCTTTTGTTTATTCAGATTGAGCGTTTTTCCAAAAGAAGAGCCTGAGTCATAGCTAGATTTGTCTAGGTGAACTTTGCTTTGTGATTTTCTTAGATGTGTGTCGTTAAATGCAATTCTTCTTGCTCTCTTTTCTGTTTCATTTTTTATTGATTTAACAAGAGCTGTTGTTTCTACTTTGCTTTTTTCTTTTAGCGCTCTATAAGCGCCAATCATGAAGCTATCTTTTGTTAT
>JBNMJW010000210.1:0-2913 GCA_050874025.1 Candidatus Ornithospirochaeta sp. | reverse complement strand
CTAAAAAGGATGCTGTTTATCATATTCCAATAACGCTTATGTTGGAGGTGATCTAATGAAGAAGATTTTTTCTTTTCTATTAATATTTTTACTTTCATTTTCATTATTTGCACTTCCAGATAGTTCTTCCTACAGTGGAAATAATTCGGAAGGAAGAGCTGAGGCTACTTTTAGTCTTGCTACTAATGAAATAGTTGATAATTCAACAGTTCTTTTTGGCTTTTGCCGCACAAGAACACAAGATGTAATTGAAATTGAATCACTTGAGCTAAAGGAATTTTATCCTTCTAGTGGACACGCTGTTGCTAATGGTGACTTTGACATGTTTTTCAGAGTAATTAGTTCTAAAAAGCTAAATATCAAAATAGGATGGACAGACTTAGTAGAGAGAGCAACAGACTCTAGTGGCATTAAGCTAACGTTGAAGAGAATAACAGAGGTTTCTGGTGCTTCAACTCAAGATACTCTTACTGTTCAAAATGGCTCAACTATATTTAGTTTTGATCCATCTAATGGGGTTATGGCATACGAGAGAATGCAATTTTTAATAACAACAGAGAACTATCTTAGAACTAGCGTAGAGAACAATACATACTTCTCGATCTTTACGCTTACACTAACGGAGGAAGCATGAAAAGAATTATATCTATAGCTATTTTATTCTCGCTTTTCTTTTCTTCTTTGAGTGCAAAAACGATGAGAGTGACGCTTGTACCAAGTGCGCAGAAGATTAATGTAGGGTTCTCGTCTTCATCTAATATTTTAGAAATTGTTGATATAAAGACACTCGAGCTTAGCGTTGTAGAAGAAAATCTCTTTTCTGATAGCAATCTTCGACAAGATGGCAAGCTTTATGGTAAGGGTACTGTCTATCTATATTGGAATATAGAAACAGATACTGAAGTAACTCTATATATTTCAAAAGATCCAACATTTGCATCTCTAGATGGCAAATACACAGCACAATCAAGAAATACGCTGAGAGATGATTATGTTCTTATTAAAGGCACCACAGAGGAATCTGTGAAAGAAAATGATGCTAGATTAGATAGCGCTAAGGGCTATGTTGTATATAGCAAAGAAAGTAGTGATCAAATAATCTCTGGTCTTAGAGGAATGGATATATCTATTTTGGATAATTTAAAAGATATGGCAGCAGGGACTTCCTTAATTGGAAACCTCACTTTAACTGTGGAAACTAACTCATGAAGAAAATAACTCTTTTATTAATAATGATGCTTATGCTATCTTCCTTTATTGCTGCATCTGATGATTACGAATGGGATGGAAAAGAAGGGCAATATAGCTTCTTAGTGAATTTTGACTTCAATAGGATAGAGAATTGTTACTCAAATATTGGCTTTTCTCAAACACCTATTATTGGTGATAACACTACGCCTTATGAAAATTCTCTTTTGATTATGAAATCAGAGGGACTTACTACAGCTGAGGATGCTTTAGTTTACAGTGCATCTACATTTCTTTATTGGCATATAGCACAAGGGAGTAGCCAAAAGCTTGTTTTAGAGATTATGCCAACAACTAAAGCAACGGAAATTGATTATTCCTATACGCCATTTGAGGATGAAAAGGCTAAAACAAAGATTAATAAAAGCGTGGTTATATCAGAATCGAACTTAAATCAAACTGTAGATATTGCTTCTTTTACTAACTATGGTCGTTTTTCTAACTCTTCACCTTTAAATATTACCATTATTACAAAAGGTTCAGAGGAAAGGGGAGTTGTTGCCAAGCTAACACTACGTTTGGAGAGTATATGATGAAAAAGAGTGTAATTATTATTTCTATTCTACTTTTAGTTACTATGTGTCTTTTTGCACAAACAAGAAATTCTTTTTCAGATACTCTTCGCCTCTCTTTAACTGTTGTAAATAAGGTCTATGTTGGCGTTTCTAACACTAGTGTCAATTCCTCTATTGTTCCAAAGGACAATGTAAAGCAATTGAGCTTTTCATATGATCCAACACGCGGAGAGTGGCGAACCAATAGCGTATATATCTATGCTATCTCCTTTGTTTCCTCTCCAATAAAACTATCACTAGTTTTGCCATCAGAATTGTCAGGAGAAGGAAAAAGCATTTCTTGGAGTGTTAATACACTAGATATGAACTTTGATTCAGATGAAGCAAACAAAACATATATATTAAAAGAGGAAAAAGAGTCCTCTTACAATGTTCCAAGAGTGTATTCAAAAGAGTTTCAAATCGTAGTCCCAAGTAATACAGATTTTGGTACAACAAAGAGTTTTGAGGCAACATTTACTATAAAAGTTGAGGGAAAATAAGATGAAGAAAATAGTTATAATTGTTCTTTCTTTTTTTATTGCATCATCTATCTTTGCTTCCGGTGAGTATGATAAAAACATTAACTTTTCTATGATGCTCAATAAAGTTGGACGCGATGATATATATTTTTCCGATAGTAAAAATAATGGTGTAAATCTTAAAGACAATCGCTATATATTTCCTCTCATTGATGGTGAAGATAAAACATCTCTCTCTTCTGTTGTTTATTTTTATTGTCTCCATCAAACAGACCAAAATATTAAAGTCTCGCTTCTCTTTTCAGCTAATGATTTAGACTTACAAAACGAGAGTTATATGCTTGTGGGACAAAGTAGCAAAGACATTCATTTAAACTACAATGTTAGCGTTACAAATGCTACTACAAATGAAGAAATAGGAGTAATTGTTGCTAAACCATTAGAAAAGATGAGTAATAGTGAACGTACAATCTCTTTTTCACTTAGTGATGAAAGTGCATCCTCAACGCCTGTTGTTTCAAAGATAGCCATGGAGATTGTCGCCCCACGCTATGAAGATGGAAACCAAAAGTTTATGGATGCACAATATGCCGGTTATATTGTTGCTACGGTCGAATATGTGTAACTAT
>JBNMJW010000209.1:0-2918 GCA_050874025.1 Candidatus Ornithospirochaeta sp. | reverse complement strand
GCCTTTCTGTTAAGCTCAATATTAGCAAGCTTTAAGCCATGCATAAACTGAGAGTAGTTAAGACCCTCAGCCTGAACTGCAGCACTGATTCTGCTAATCCAAAGCTTTCTGAAGTCACGCTTCTTTTCTTTTCTGCCACGATATGCATACTGGCCAGCTTTAGCAACTGCGTCCTTAGCAATTCTGTGGTTGGTGCTTCTGCGACCATAGTAGCCTTTAGCCTGGTCGAGAATTTTCTTTCTTCTGTCCTTTCTCTTGGTTCCGTCAACTGCTCTTGGCATAATCTCTCCTCCTTAATTAAGCGTAAGGGAGCATTTCTTTTGCTCTCTTTGCTTCAACATCGGCAAGAACTCCGAGATGACGAAGATTCATCTTTCTCTTTGAGCTCTTCTTTGTGAGAATATGGCGAGATCCCTGCTTTTTAATCATGACCTTACCAGTTCCGGTGACCTTGTAGCGCTTTGCTGCGCTCTTTCTTGTTTTCATCTTAGGCATATTGCCCTCCTCTAGCACCGCCAGGAACAAGAACCCTGGAAGCTACTTTTATTTCAATCCCATACGGGAGTGAATTACTCTTTATCTTTTTCTTCTGCTACAGCCTGCTTGCTCTTTTGCTTTGAGCTCTTTGATGGTGATAGCATTATACTCATCATTTTACCTTCCATGAAGGCTGTCTTGTCAAGGTTAAAAGGGCATTCCATCTCTGTTAACTTAACAAGAATTGTATCTAAGACATCTTTTCCAAGTTCAGGATGAGTCATGGTTCTACCTTTGAATCTGATAGATACCTTAACTTTGTTTCCTTCGCTCAAGAATTCAGCTATTGCTTTACTCTTTGTGTTGATGTCATTATCAGCAATCTTTGATTGCATTCTAACTTCTTTGAGTTTAGTTACAACCTGATTCTTTTTCGCTTCCTTCTGCTTCTTCTCGAGTTCGTATCTATACTTTCCAAAATCAAGTACCTTACATACTGGAGGGTTAGCCATTGGAGAAACTTCAACTAAGTCTAGTCCTGCTTCTTCAGCAATCCTTAAAGCATCGAAAGTGTTCATTACTCCTCTCTGATTACCACTTTCATCAATCAGAAAGACTTCTCTCGCCCTAATCTGGCGATTGATCCTTAAATCTTTTGTAGCCATTACTCTCCTTTGTAGGCAAAATGCAAAATATAATTAAAGATTTGTCTAATTAGACTTAAAAAAGATTAGCACTAAGAAAACCACACTGTCAAATGATGGTATTATTATATAAGAGATTATTTTATAAAATTTTTCATCTTGTTTATATTTTTTGTGAGCTATAGACTTTTGTGGGAGTTAATTATGGAAAAATGGCTATTTGATTTTGATGATTTTATGGGGAAGAGTGTATTAGTTTCATCTTTCTCTGGAGATACTTTAAATGGAATATTTTCAGACTACACAGATGAATGGATAGAGCTTTGTGTTGAAGGCGAATATATGCAAATACCTATTGAACCTATAAGGACGATAAAGATTCTAGAGTAGAGTTTTTATGTTGATAAAAGTTGAAAGTGTATAAACATGGAAGATAGTAAAGAATACATAGCATTTATCTCTAGAATTGTTTACGAAAAAACCTCTACTTTTTACGGTAGAGGTTTGTATTTTACCTACTCAGATAATCAGTCTAAAGCGTGTCCTGCTGAACCAAGAACTTCGATATTCTTGTGGATATACATCTTCTTGAGTTCATCTCTAGCTGGTCCAAGATACTTTCTTGGGTCAAATTCGGCTGGCTTTTCATCGAAGATTCTTCTGATTGTAGCTGTCATTGCAAGTCTACCATCAGAGTCAATATTAATCTTACATACAGCACTCTTAGCTGCCTTTCTAAGCTGTTCTTCCGGAATACCTACGCTGTCTTTGAGTTTTCCACCATGTTCATTAATCATCTTAACATATTCCTGTGGAACACTTGATGAACCATGAAGAACAATAGGGAAGCCTGGAAGTCTCTTCTCAATTTCTTTGAGGATATCAAAACGTAACTCTGGTGGGACAAGAACGCCATCAGCATTTCTTGTGCACTGTTCTGGAGTGAACTTATAAGCACCATGAGATGTACCAACACTAATAGCAAGTGAGTCAACACCTGTCTTTGAAACGAAATCCTCAACTTCTTCTGGACGTGTATAGTGAGACTGAGCTGCACTTACTTCATCTTCAATACCTGCAAGAACGCCGAGTTCTCCTTCTACTGTTACATCAAACTGATGAGCATATTCTACAACCTGTCTTGTGAGCTTAACGTTTTCATCATAAGGAAGGGAAGATCCATCAATCATGACAGAAGAGAAACCATTGTCAATACAATCCTTACATGTCTGGAAAGAATCACCATGGTCAAGATGTAATGTGATAGGAATATCACAACCAAGCTCGTGAGCATATTCGACAACACCACGTGCCATGTTTCTCAATAGATTAATATTTGCGTAATCTCTAGCGCCTCTAGAAACCTGCATAATAACAGGGCTCTTTGTTTCAACACATGCCTGGACTATAGCCTGCATCTGTTCCATATTGTTGAAGTTGTAAGCAGGAATAGCATAGCCACCCTTAATAGCTTTAGCAAACATGTCTCTTGTGTTAACAAGACCTAATTCTTTATAACTTGTCATTTTTTGCCTCCTATACGAAAGTCGCTATTAATTTAGCGATAATTTCTTCTATAGTCAACTTTTCGGCATTCTTTTTTAGTCTAACTTTTTATAAAAAGCAAAATAATTTGTTTTGGTAAATAGAAAAGTTATCTATAAAACATAACAATCAAAAAGTATTGACTATCTTTAAAAATGAATTATCTTCAAGGTGAATGGAAAAAAATTTGGCTCAAAATCATTTAAGGTGGTTTTAAGAAACTAGGAGCTGACCATTTTTGTCTCTCTCTAT
>JBNMJW010000208.1:0-2966 GCA_050874025.1 Candidatus Ornithospirochaeta sp. | reverse complement strand
TGAGGGTGATCATACTCTTACAGAGTGGAAGACAAATTCAATTATCGAAGATATCGATTACATCGACTCTGTCTACAAAGATGCAAGTGCTTATATCAGAAGCCTTGTTACAGTTTGACAATTTTTCTTCGTCATAGGGAGGTTTGAAGCCTCCCTTTAAAAAATAGTCACGGTAAAAGCTATTTTGTTTTTGCCATGGCTATTTTGTTATATTGGAGAATCGAATGGGTTTAGATTTAAAATTCGACCGAAAAAAACAACTAAATAACGTAAAAAGTTATTTTACAAAGCCAGCCAATGTAATTACGTTGATTTTCTTTGTAATTCTAGCTTTTACCGTTTGTCTTCCTCTCTTCTCTCTCTTAAGGGATTCGTTTATTGTACATGCAGGAGAGGTGAGGGACGTAGGTGCTAAAGTTGGCACTTTCACTTTGTACCATTGGAAGACAATTCTTGCAGAAAAGCTTTATAACTATTCTCTCATAACATTTTGGAAACCTCTTCTTAACTCAATTCTTATGGCTTTAATAAGCTGTTTAATTGCTGTTGGCTTAGGTGGTACAGTTGCTTGGCTTATTACTCGATCAGATATGAAGGGAAAAAAGTTCTTATCTACTATTTTTGTTTTTCCTTACATTATGCCAAGCTGGTCAATTGCAATGTTCTGGGAGAACTTCTTTAAAAATAGCAAAATCGTTGCTTGTTATAACCAAGTAGGAATGTTAGAAAGCCTTACAGGACTTTGTGTTCCAGAGTGGGCTTTGTATGGATTTTTCCCTTGTGCAATGTGTTTGGGTATACACTACGCACCTTTTGCTTATCTACTAATCGGTGGAATCTTAAGAAATATGGATGCAAACCTAGAGGAAGCAGCAACTGTACTTAAGGCTAGTAGGTTTAAAATTCTTAGAAAGGTTACTCTTCCAATAGTAATGCCTGCTTTGATTTCAACAGTACTTTTAGTATTTTCAAGTAGTCTTTCAAGTTACACTGTTCCATCATTCTTAAATAAGAATGGCTCATTTGCCACGATATCTACAACAATGCGTTCCCTCTTTAATACATCAGCAATGCAAGGCCAGGGCTTTGTTGTCGCCATTATTCTTCTTCTTTTTTCTATTGTTATTCTTACAATTAACAATAAGTTCACAGGAAAGAGAAAATCATTTACGACAGTCAGTGGAAAGAGCGGACAGGTATCTCTTGTAAAATTAGGAAAGGCTAGAGGAATTATTACTGTAGTCGTAATGGTTATTGCTATCTTCCTTGCAATTGTTCCTCTTGTTTCCTTTGCTCTTGAGTCTCTATTAGAGGTTCCTGGAGATTATTCCACACTTTCTCTATATTATTGGACAACTAAAGATACTCTTGAAGACAGGGTTTATGGTTCATCTCAGGGAATTCTTTGCAATCCAACCATATGGAAAGCTATGGGAATGAGTGTTGTTCTATCTCTTGCCGTTGCCTTCATTTCTGGTACTTCTGGTATTATGATAGGATATGCTGTTGCAAGAAAGAGGAACTCTCGTTTAGCAAGATGGGTATCTAATATGGCATTCTTTCCATACTTAATACCTGCAATGAGCTTTGGTGCTGTATATCTATCTGTTTCGTACATGAAAGCATTTTCATTTTTGAGAGGTTCTATTTGGTTACTTATTATCGTTGGTGGTGTTAAGTTTTTACCATTTGCATCCAAGAGTGGTGCTAATTCAATGTTGCAGCTCTCTACTGAAATTGAAGAAGCAGCCATGATTATGAATGTACCTTGGTGGAAAAGAATGCTGAAGGTTCTTATTCCTATTCAGAAGGCCAGCTTTATTTCAGGCTATCTTCTTCCATTTATTTCATGTATGAGAGAGCTCTCTCTCTTCGTCTTGATTGCGGCTCCTGGCTCAATTATTACAAGAGTATTACAGGATTTCGAGGTAAATGGATTAACACAGATTAGTAATGGAATAAACTTCCTTATTATTATGATTGTTTTACTTGTTCAGTTTATTACTAACAAGTTAACAGGTGCTAGCATCGACAAAGGCATTGGAGGTTGATATGCCAAAAATTGTATTAGAACACGTTACAAAAAGATTTGATAAATTTGTTGCAGTTGATGATTTAAATTTAGTTATTGATGATAGAGACTTTATTACACTTCTAGGACCATCTGGGTGTGGAAAGACTACAACCCTTAGAATGATTGCAGGTCTTGAAACTCCAACAGAAGGTAAAATTACTATTGGCAATAAGGTTGTGTTTGATAGTAAAGAAGGAATTGATATTCCTGCTTCAAAGAGAGACATAGGATTCTTATTTCAGAACTATGCTCTTTGGCCACATATGACAGTCTATCAAAACATTGCTTTTGGCCTTGAGAACTTAAAGTGGGATAAAGAAAGGATTAAGAAAAGAGTTAGTGAGATGCTCAAAATGCTTAAGATTGAGCAATTTGTAGAGCGTTATCCCTCTGAGCTCTCTGGTGGTCAGCAACAGCGTGTTGCCATAGCAAGAACCCTTGCTCCAAGTCCAAAGGTCTTATTCATGGATGAGCCTCTATCTAACTTGGATGCTAAGCTTAGACTTGAAATGCGCTCTGAATTAAAGAGACTTCATGTAGATACAGATTCAACATTTGTTTATGTCACACATGATCAGATGGAAGCTATGGCGCTAGCAACAAAGATTTGCTTAATGAATAAGGGTGTTTTACAGCAATATGAACCACCTCTCACTGTTTACGATAAGCCTGCAAATTTATTTGTTGCAGACTTTGTTGGTAACCCAACAATGAATTTTATTCCAGCTGTCTTTGAAAGAAAATCAGAGAGAGAAGGGTTGTTATCACTCTTTGGAACTAAGCTTTTGTATACATCAAAGGAACCTATTGGTGAATGCAAAGATGTAATTGTTGGAATTAGACCTGAGTTCATTACACTTGGAAGCGGTAATCACAAAGGAAAAGTATATAC
>JBNMJW010000207.1:0-3055 GCA_050874025.1 Candidatus Ornithospirochaeta sp. | reverse complement strand
GATTTTCAAGATCATCTATTTTCTTAATACCACCTTCTAAAAGATCAGCAGTATCTGTTATAGCCTTCTGACCATCCTTAATATAATCTTCCTTCTTTTTTCTTACTAAAATCATTTCCCAAAAGGATTAAAGGTTGGTGTCTTCTTTTCAACAGAACCTTCCTCTACGCCCTCAGTAAATGTTTTCTCTTTTTCCTCTATCATTTTGTAGGCATACTTACTGGTTGAACCTTAGTAGCTCGAGATTTATAAAGCCCTGTATTTTTAGGATCCTCACCATTCTCTTGCTGCTTTATTCTAATCTGATCCTTAGCCTTAGATTGATCCTCTTCCTTCTGCATCTTTTGAATTTGGACCATTCTTCTAGCCTTAGCCATCTGTTCCTTAGCTTGTAATTGCTCTCTTTGATGCTGAAGTTGAATAGCTTGTCGTTGCATTTTCATTTGTTCAATAAGAAGATCACGACTAGTTACATCAGATTGTTGTGGTGGTTGAATATTCTGCTGATCATCCTCGGAAAATACTTTAATCCTTGGAATTATCATCTTTCTTCTCTTTTTCTTTCTTTGCCTTATGACTCAAAGCTAATCCTGCACCTAATGCTAATGCTCCTGCTGCCATACCAAGCTTTCCAGTAGATTTTGCTCCCTTAATTGCTTCTTTTGGTGCAGTATGTAGGAGCTTCTTAACATGCTCTGGTTTAGCTTTTCCAGATTCAGCATATTTGTGAAGATGATCTAGAACTTTTCCTCCACCGTATGTAAGACCTCCTAGACCTATAAGAGATACACCAGCTGCTTTTCCTAACTTTGCAGCCTTCTCTTTATCTTTGGTATCAGAGTATGTTTTTCGTATTAATATCATAATGACTTCTCCTCTTCATTAGGTAAAATTTCATTTATGTCGATTCCTTGTTGCTCACACATTGCAGCTAATTTTGCACGTGCCATTTTAACATAAGAATCAATCGTATCCTCAGAAATTAATGACTCAGTATCAGGATCAATGTCTTTTAACAAATTCTGAATATAACCAAGAAAAGCCTTTGTATCAATAAGAGGTGCAGCTGCTTCTAGCGTTTGTAATGAGTTTGTTAAGATTCCACTAATACCAGAAACCAGACCACTAATTGATTCTGATTGATTTATCTGATTATTGTATTCTACACTCGTTTTTTCGCTGATATGTAATTGTAGGAGACTAGGATCAAGTTCTTCTCCATAAAGAGTCTTATAAATCATACAAGTCAAGTTCACTACACTCTCCTTAATACCGGTCATGAATCCTGTCACTCTTGAATTAGCTCTTTCGGATTGCTGTAATATCTGCCATTTTGATCCAGAGGTACTATCCAGAATTGTTGATGGAATACCAAGAGGACTGAGAACACCACTTCTACAAGCATCCAGGTTTTGCATAATATCAAGAAGTTTATCAGAAAGCTTATCAAGAGGAAGCATACTATTTTTATTTCCAATAGTAGCATTATAATCAGGAACAAACTTAGCTGATTGTGATAGTGTATTTTCCAAGAACGATATCACATCAAATTGACTTGTAAGGAATGTTGCTAGTTCATTAGTATTATTAGCTAGCTTGGTTGTTCTTGCGCATAATTCAGTAGCGGTCTCAATTGGTGTCTGCTTATCAAATTGCAACAAAAAGATCTGAACGCTACTTAAATCGCGCAAAGATATCAAGCTAACAAGTAATTCTTTTATAACTAGCTCTTTAACCTTAAGAATCAAAGAATAAAATAATGGTTCTCCTGCACTATACGATTCCTTTCTAAGAACATGATCTAGATTCTTCTCCCCTTTCTGACCAAAAGTAGGTTTTTGTGTGTGATTCTTATGCTCCCAACCATCAGCCAAGTCATTGATAAGTCGAAGATTAATAGATCCTAAGGTAAATGCCATATCGGACGGAATTTCATATAGCTTATCATCATCACCTCTTGCAATATAGGTTTCTTCTATTGAACCTTCTGCATTTCTGGATTTTTTGATAATAACACTAGTAGGATCATTAATCTCCTCAAATCTAAATTTTTGGTGTCCTAATTCATCTTTAGTTCTGAGAATCATAGACGTATAAGACCCAAAGAACACCATATCTTTGACATGATCTCTAATGAAATCAAAAATCTTTAAGTCTTTTAATAAAATCTCATTAATTCTTTCAGTCTTAGTTTCATCAGTATTACCATCTTCATTCAAAATTGTGATAGCCTGAGTTCCACCATCCTCCAAGAAATTAATGATATAGTCTGAAAAGAAATTAGTGGCAAGTTTTACAACATCAAGCAACTGATATCCTTTCAATTCATCAATTCTATTATAAAATCCTGATGCAAGATTACTAGGACTAGCATTTCCAAGAAGAGGAGACTGACGTTGAGAACCAAATCTACTTCCTCCTGTTGATCCTATCTTACTATAACCACCACCAGAATTAAATATATTACTTTTCAGAGGTACCCTAGAAGATCCTACAGAGAAACTTCCGAATATCTTCTGAAAAAATCCTTCATGTTTTTTCATTTGTTGTTCAGTATTTTAAATTATCCTTTGTTCCTAGAATTGATTTCGAGTCCTAATCTCTCAGTCTTCCTGTAGATTATTCTAGGAAAATAATAACGAAATCAGAGTTTATCATTCTTCTTTCGTTTTAAATTCTTATACTTCTTATTTTTAACATAATCAGGAGTCCCATTTAATTCATGTCCCTTACAAGATTCTAGAACTATTTTCTGTCTAAGTATTATCATCTTCAGCTCTAGAAAACAATTTCTGTTCTTCTTTAGATAATTTTGAAAAAGACTCTGATATTCTTTCGTTCCACTTATTTACAGGTATTTTTACGTTGTCTGTGCTAACAATATCATCTCTCTCCCAAATCTTCTTTTTCTCAAATTTCTTCGTCTTAAGATTATATATCTTTGCTGTTCGCCACATATTAATAAATGTTGTTCCTAGAATTGCTTTCGAGGCCCAATCTCCCAGTCTTCCTGTAGATTATTCTAGGAAAATTATAGTATTATTCTTGATTATTC
>JBNMJW010000206.1:0-3085 GCA_050874025.1 Candidatus Ornithospirochaeta sp. | reverse complement strand
GAGGTGCTCTGTGTGTAATGTAGAGCTTCTTCCACTTGGCCAAGCGTACATAACATCTGGGAGGTTACCCTGTGCAGCATAAGCTTCAACCTTCTGGTGGAATGGTTCGTTGAATAAATCTTCTCTAATTACTTCAATTTCTGGGTGAAGTTCTGAGAACTTATTCCAAATCTGTTCAATTTCATTTGCACTATTAGGTTCTGACATATCAATGTAGTTCAAAACTCTGATAGTAGTCTTGCCTGAATTTGCTTCAGCTGATCCCTGAGCAAATACGAGAGTAGCAACAAGTGCTAAAACAAGAAGAACTGTTAACTTTTTCATCTTTTCCTCCTTATGATGAAAAATTTGAGTAAGGCTAAATTGCCTCCATCCGTTTTTTATTTAATGGCCTAGGCCAAAAATCCTTAACCCTTCACAGCACCAGCTGCGACACCCTTTGTTATTTCCTTTCTAAATACAAGGTAGAAAATAAGCATTGGTAACATACCTATAACAAGAGATGCAAATAGTTTTCCGTAATCTGTAGATAGTGAACCAGCGAAAGATTGTATACCTACAGGTAATGATTTGTTCTTTGTACTTGATGTAAGCATGTTGATTAGCATGAATTCATTCCATGTTCCTGAAACAGTTAAGATTGCTAATGTCGTAGCTACTGGTTTTGCCATAGGAACGACGATTGAAAGGAAAATCTTCATGTATGAAGCACCATCAATACGTGCTGACTCAACTAATGCATCAGGAATGCTCCTAATGTATTCAGTGCAAAGATATACACCCATTGGTAGACCAATTCCGATATATGGAATTAAAACTCCGAGCTTTGTATCATATAGGCCAACTTGGTTGATTACGATAAATAAAGGAATCATAATTGACTGAAGAGTCATCAAAATTCCAACTATATATGAACCATAGAGAGCTTTTGTGCAACTCATTTTTATCTTCGCAAATGCAAATCCGCTCATCATACCTAAGAGAAGGACAGCAGCTACAGTGACAAATGTATATATGATACTGTTAATGATAAATGTTCCAAAATGTCCTCTAATCCAAGCATCTCTATAGTTTTGCCAGAAGAATTCATGAGGGAAACCTAATCTATCTAACTGGTAACTCTGACTTGTCTTAAAAGAGCTCATAACAAGCCAAAGAATTGGAGCTATAGCAAGAACAGCAAAGAGTATGAGAATAACATATGTGAATGCCATTCCAATCTTTCTTCCAACAGATTCGTTATCTTTAATATGGCTACTCATTATTCTTCACCTCCAAATTTCTTCTCAACAAACTTTGTTACACCGATAAGAGCGAAAGAGATAATACACATTACAATAGATACAGCATTTGCAAGTGGATAATTTGGCGCACCTTTAAATGCAGTGTCATACATGTAGATAGAAAGTACATATGTCTGCTTTGCAGGGCCACCACTTGTCATGACATAGATCAAATCAAAACTCTTAAGAGAACCAGAAATAGCAAGAATAGCAGATGTGACAATTACTCCACTTAAAGCAGGAAGAATTATATATCTTAGAGCTTGAAATTCTGTTGCTCCATCTATCTTTGCAGCTTCAATAACAGAGGTATCTATCTTCTGCATGTTGGCAAGGAAGATAATTAAATATGTTCCAGTATACATCCAAAGAATAACCAAAAGAACAGGAATCATTGGATGAGAACTATTTGAAGGATTATATGTTGGGTTAAAGAGTCTTATGATGTCAGGAAGAGCTCCATTTGGTGCAGTAATAGCCTTCCACAGTCTACCAATAACAACTGTTGAAATAACACATGGAAGATAGATTACTGTTTGGAAGAAATCCTTTCCCTTAATCATACCTCTAAAAATTAAGTAAGCCATGAAGAAACCAAGTGGAATCTGCCCGAAAACAGATATAAGAGTAATCCACATATTATTCTTCAGTGCTACCCAGAAGTATTTATCACTGAACATCTTTGCATAGTATTCAAAACCTACTATGTCAAAATGTCTTCTTTTGGGTCCAAATAATGCCCCACCCTTGTAGTTTGTAATACTTAAAAAAAGAGCAAATACTGTAGGAAAGGCCATTACAAACAGGTAAATCAAAAAACCCGGAAGAACGAGTGACCAATATGCAACCCTCTCCTCTTTCCTACTAGACAAAGATTTTATAGTGCCTGTACTCTTCATCTTTTCCCTCCAATTTCTCTTCTTTGCTTTTGAGAGAATTCCATTACCTCATCCCAACTCCATTTCTCATTACTATTATTTTCTAAATCAGGAATGGAATATAAATCATGTAAATACATTAGTGCTGCACCTTTTGCAGATACTAATTCATCCCCAGAATTAAAGAGTAAATCACAATTAGTTTTTTTCAAGATTCCAATAAATGATGGAACTTCATCTTCTAATACTTTCTTAACCCATTCTTCATCACTAAATGGATTACCATGCAAAATAACCTTTGAGAAATCCATTACAGAGCATAGTGGAACTAATGATAAGAATGTATCTTTTATCCACAGTCTTAAACTTTCTTTATCATCAATTGTCTTTTTAAGTGTTTCTAAGCTTAAACCTGATTGGTTGCTATCTTTGCTAGACCAAGAAAGAGAACAGAACTCTCCAGCTGAGTTATGGGCACCTTTATAAACCTTACCGTCTATTATTACACCCATACCAGTTCCAATTCCGGCAACATAATCATTCTTCTTTGCTTCTTCATGGAAATCTGCAACAACAGAGAGAGAATCTGAAGAGAAGTTTTGTCCCAAAGTAGAATGGAGATCTAAGTAAGCCGCACAGTTAGCATCATTATCCAAATAAACAGGAAAATTATATCTGCTTTTAACAAATCCCCTGAAATTATAATCGCTCAATCTGAAAGGATATGAATAGTCAATTATACCTTTCTCGGAATCAATTTGACCAGGAAGAGAGAAAGAAAGCGCAAGAACTGGAATGTTTATCTTTTTATGTGCTTCAAACGCTTCATCAATTACGGATGAAATAAAACTCTCAAAGGAAAGTTGCTTCTTTGTGCCTTTATTTTCCCAAAGGACAGAGCCATCAACACTGACAATAACAGAG
>JBNMJW010000205.1:0-3092 GCA_050874025.1 Candidatus Ornithospirochaeta sp. | reverse complement strand
GTAGTAGCCTTTTATTGGCAAATTATTTATTCTTTTTCCCATTGCATATAGGACTCCTTCTCCATCTCTCATTTCAACAGTAATATCTTCTTCTGTTTTAATATTTCTATTAGGTGTTCCAACAACATAAAATGGAATTGAGTAGTAAGAAGAAAGTATTGCCAATCCAAGTGTCCCAACTTTATTACAAACTGCACCAGAGAGTGTAATAACATCGCTAGCTGTAAAGACAGCATCCACGTTTTCATTTTTCATAACAAAAGAAGCCATGTTATCTGTTATGAGAGTTGTATCTATCCCCATATCATAACTCACAGAGCTAGTGAGTCTTGCTCCTTGTAAGTATGGTCTTGTTTCTGGAACAAAAAGACGAACATTTCCTTTTTGTCTTTTTGCTTCTTTTAAGACCATACCGAGCACTACTTCTCCAAAACATTGGGTCATTAGCGTTGGATTTGTTGGAAATCTTTCAACAAGAAGAGATGCTGCCTCCCTTATTCTTTTATATCTAAAGTTATTATTGTTAATTACAGCTTCTCTTATAGCTTCATCTTCTCTTCTTCCTTCTTGCCTTGCCTTTAAAGCAACGTCAATCATTTTGGATGTTAGGTTATAAATCGTTTTGCTTGTTGTAGGACGAGCTGAAGATAGAAGCAGTGCAGAGTGCTCTAATTCTCTTTTAAAAATTTCATCATTGGCATTATGGTACCTATATGCAGTAAGAGCCATAGATAGAGGAGCAAAAGTTAAAGGTCCGCCCGATTGAGTTACCATATTCTTCAGAGCAAGAGCACAATCTTCAATTGTAGTTAGAGTTAGAAACTCTATTTTCTCAGGATATATTCTTCTATCTAATACTCTTATTTTTCCGTTGTCATATGATGCAATGTTGTCATATTGTAGCAAAAAGCCTAGACCTTCATCTTCTCTTTCCATGTTTTGAGTATAAATGGAAAGAAGGAAAAAGAGAATATAGTTAAACAATACGTATTACATTTTAAATAGAAAGTAAAATTGCAATACATAGCAAAATGAATATATACTACGCATAGAGGAAAAGATGAAAAGAGAAGAAGTTGTAGAATACATAAAGAAAGAACTTGGTGAAAAGGTCGATATTGCCATTGTTCTTGGAACTGGTTTTAACTCCATTAGTGATGATATTACATATAAAAGAACAATTCCTTATTCATCTATTGAAGACTTTCCTCGAAGTACTGTAGATGGACACAAAGGCGAATTAATCTTTGGATACTATGGTGGTAAAAGCATAGTATGCCTTTCTGGTCGTTTTCACTATTATGAAGGCTATACTCCAGAAGAGTCAGTAAGCGGTATAAAGATACTTGAAAGCTTACATGTAAAAAACGTAATCCTCACTAATGCTTCAGGAGCTATAAATAGAGAGTACAACAAGGGAGATCTTGTTGTTATAAAAGATCACATAAAACCGAATAGTCTTACACCTCTTAAAGAAAGAACCAATGAAGAAATAGGGGAGATATATAATAAAAAGTTAAGAGAGAAAGCGCTTTCTATTAAGACATCGCTTAAGTTACAAGAGGGTGTATACATATACTTTTCAGGGCCTCAATTTGAAACACCTGCTGAAATAAGGATGGGTCGTATTATGGAAGCAGATTGCGTCGGAATGAGCACAGTCTTTGAGGCTATAGAGCTATATGATAAAAAGATTCCATTTGTTGCACTCTCTCTTATTACTAACATGGCAAGTGGAATAAAAGAAGAGAAAGTAACAACAAGTGAAGTAAACGAAACAAGCAAAAATAAAGAGGAAGAACTAAAAGAATATATGAAGGCATTAATAGAGATTCTATGAATATCTCGCATTATTATGCTGATAATATTCTATCAATCTTAGTTCTATCACTTTTGGCAGAGAAAAGAAGAATGTTATTGTTTCTAATGATTTGTGATAGCCTTTCATTTTCTTTTTTATTCTGAATCTTTTGTGGATCATCTCCCTTTGAAATTGCAATTAAAGGGGGAAGATTTTTATAATTACGAACATCCTTCCAATCGTAAAGCAATGCTTTTTTTGTTGTAGAATCTCTATCATTTAGAAGTTTTATGTAGTTGTTTTGTTTTGAATAAACTAAATAGTCAAAAGTATGCTCGCCCAATTCTTCGCCCATTACTTTTGGGTTGGTATCGAAGTTGCAGTTGTTCTTCTTTAAAAAATCATACTCAAAAGTTTTCTTAAATTTCATAGTGACTTTTTTTGTTTCTTGCGGAAAAACTGAAAAATTACAAGCTACAGAAAAACTGATCATTGCCTCAATCATCATTGAAATAATAAAGCCCAAGTCATCTGTTGGTTTGCAGTCATTGTATAATTCTTTTGTTGTGGTATTGAATTTAACCATTGGTAAAGAATTAACAATTTGAATAACCTTATCATCAAAGAATGAAGAGATGCTATTTTTTGCTCCAATAATCCTTTCTGCTAAAGAGGAATATGAGTCTCCATCATCTGTAAAATATAAGTTTCCATCTTCTTTATGAACAATATAAAGTCTTAAATAATCGTTATTGCAGTCTAAAAAAGGAAAATCAAGGGTTTGATAATTCTTATAATTATTTACGCTAATTTCCTTTTCAAGCCAAGAAGGTAAAATTGATTTAATATTATTCAAATATGTCATACAAAAACCTCCATAACAGGAATTCCTTTTCTATCTACGTTAATATAGCACAAAAAAATTAACAACATATCTTTTGTTGCTTGGCCTTTTTTTATGATTCACATCTAACTTTTCCAAATGTGAAAACAAAAGAAAAATTCCAAATAAGAAATAAAGTAGTTCTACGAGATAGATTAAAGCAGGTTTATAGTTAGTAGAAGAGGAAGTAAAAAAGGAGGAGGAGTCTCTTACAATGAAATAAAGCAATTTTTGTAAGTAAACTCCAACCAACCTATAACTTATGAATTATGCCAATAGTAATGCGACTAACTATAAAATTCAAGAATAAATGTTTGTAGCAGAGGCTGACGACTCAATTTTAAAGGAGAATGGATTAACTATATACGACAAGCAAGTTCGACATGTTTATTTAGGGATGGGAGAGTT
>JBNMJW010000204.1:0-3127 GCA_050874025.1 Candidatus Ornithospirochaeta sp. | reverse complement strand
GGATAAACCATTTGAACTAAATTCTGTAGGCTTGGTTATGCTTAAATCTTCCATCCAACAACTTCTGCCGCCACCGGGAGTTTATGGAGCGAAGTTGGCTTTTAAAGATTGTTCTTTAATTGTTGTTGATTGCATAATAGATGATTCTAAAGTTGTAATTGATAAGAAAGAACTAATGGAAAAGGTAGACGACGCAGGAAAGTTGAAGCAATTAGATTCAATCTATTTTTTGGAGAAGAAAAATGGTATCAAGTGAAACAAAAAAGCAGATCATCGAGAAGTTCGGTGGAAACACAGCAAACACAGGAGATGCAAAGGTTCAGGTTGCTCTCTTAACAGCAAGAATTAATGACTTACAGAATCACTTTAAGGCTAACCCTAAAGATCATGCTTCTAGACGAGGTCTATTAATGCTTGTTGGTCAGAGAAGAAGACTTCTTGCATATATTAAGAATAGAGATATTGATGAGTACAGATCTTTAATTGCTGAACTCGGAATCAGAAAATAAAATTATAATAAGCCAGAGTTTAACCTCTGGCTTAAAATGTCTATAAAAGAACAAAAAAAGAAAGAAAGAAGGTTTATTAATGTCAAATTTAACAACAGTAAAAGTAAACGTAGGTGGTATCGACTTAGAGTTTGAAAGTGGAAAAATTGGCAAGCAGGCAAATGGATGTGTATTTGCTCGTTACGCTGGTTCAGTTGTTATTGCAACTGTTTGTTGTGGTGAAGCTCCAAGTGAACCAATTGACTACGTACCAGTATCTGTTGAGTACAATGAAAAGTACTATGCTGCTGGAAAGATTCCTGGAGGATTCTTAAAGAGAGAATCAAAACCAAAAGATAAAGAGATTCTTGTTTCAAGACTTATTGACAGACCAATGCGTCCTCTTTTTGATAAGGCTTTTGGTAGAGAGATTCAGATTGTTCCAACAGTTGTTTCTTCTGATATGGTTCATACACCAGATGTTGTTGCTATTAACGCTGCGTCTTGTGCTGTAACTATTTCAGATATTCCATTCTATGGTCCTATCGCTGCTGTAAGAGTTGCAAAGATTGGATCTGAATTTGTTATTAACCCAACATTCCAGCAACTTGGCCAAGCTGCTCTTGATATTGTTGTTGCTGGTACTCATGATGGCATTACAATGGTTGAAGGTGGAGCTCACGAAGTAAGTGAAGATGATATGCTTGAGGCTATCAGCTGTGCTCAGCCTGTTATTAGCCAGATTTGTGAGGCTCAGGTAAAGATGAGAGAGCTTTGTGGAAAAGAAAAGCTTCCTCTCATGGAAATTAAAGAAGAAGATACATCTTGGATGAACGAGATGAAAGAGTATGCTTATCCACTAGAAAAAGAAGCTTCCTTTGTTAAGGGTAAGATGAATAGAGGTAACGCTCTTAGTGCAGTTCATGCTCAAGTAAAAGAAAAGTTTGCATCTTTAATTGATGAAGAAGAGGGAAGAATGGCTCAAACAGATAAGATGTTTGAGGATATGGAATATGAAATTCTTCGTTCTTCAATTCTTAATGATGGCATAAGAACAGATGGAAGAAAGGTTACAGAAATTAGACCAATAACATGTGAAGTTTCTGTTCTTCCTTGCACACATGGTTCAGCTCTATTTACAAGAGGAGAGACACAGTCTCTTGCTGTAACTACACTTGGTACAGTTAATGATGAACAGCTCTTCGATAATATTGATGGCGAAAAGACATATTCTAACTTTATGCTACACTATAACTTCCCTCCATATTCTGTTGGTGAATGTGGACGATTAACAACAGGAAGAAGAGAAATTGGACATGGACACCTTGCTCAGCGTGCACTAGAAGCTGTTGTACCTAAGAAGGATGTCTTCCCATACACAGTTAGAGTTGTTTCTGAAATTATGGAGTCTAATGGTTCTTCATCAATGGCTAGTGTCTGTGGTGGTTGTCTATCATTAATGGATGCTGGTGTTCCTATCTCTAAGCCTGTTGCAGGTATTGCTATGGGGCTTATTACAGAAGGAGCAGATTACTCTAAGTATGTAATTCTTTCTGATATTCTTGGTGAAGAAGACCACTTAGGTGATATGGACTTCAAGGTAGCAGGTACTAAGGATGGTATTACTGCTTTCCAGATGGATATTAAGATTGCAGGTGTTACACCTGAAATCATGAGAAAGGCTCTTAATCAGGCAAAAGAAGGAAGAATGCACATTCTTTCTATCATGGCAGATACTCTTCCTGGTCCTAGAAGTGAAGTAAGTGAACTTGCTCCAAAGATTCTTTCTGTTAAGGTTCCTGAAGATAAGATTGGTGCTGTTATTGGTACAGGTGGAAAGACTATTCGTTCTGTTGCTGAGCAGAGTGGTGCAGAGATTAACATTGATGATGATGGAAACGTAATGATTTATGGTAAGAACAATGCATGTGCTCAGGAAGCTAAGCGCCTTGTTCTTTCTATCATCGAAGAACCAGAAGAAGGAAAGATTTACCATGGCGTTGTCAAGAGAATTGTTGACTTTGGTGCATTCATTGAAATTCTTCCTGGGAAAGAGGGTCTATGTCACATCTCTAAGCTAAGTAGAAGTAGAGTTAAGAATGTTTCTGATGTTCTTTCTGTTGGGCAGGAAGTTGATGTTAAACTTACTGAAATTGATAGAATGGGAAGACTAAATCTCTCTTATATCGATGCTCAGCCAAATAGCGAAAGCGAGGAGGAGACTCCAAAAGGGACAACTGACGGCGAAAGCAAAAAAGAAGAGAATAAGAAAGACGATAGAAAGAGAGAGCATAGAGGCTTCAAAAAGGATAGATTCCATAAGAACGAAAAGAAGGAAAATAAGGAAAACGAATGAGCATTTGTCTTCGTTTTAAAAAGAAAGATAATAGCGTGAGCCTACCTGAATACAAGACGGTAGGCTCTGCTGGTGCTGATATAAAAGCACATCTTTCTTCACCTATTACGATTCTTCCTTTAGAAAGAAAAACAATACCAACAGGTCTTTTTCCTGAGATACCTGTTGGTTATGAAATTCAAATTCGTCCTCGTTCCGGTCTTGCTTTTAATAGTGGGATTACAGTTTTAAATACTCCAGGTACAATCGATAGCGATTATAGAGGCGAAATAATGATTTGTCT
>JBNMJW010000203.1:0-3144 GCA_050874025.1 Candidatus Ornithospirochaeta sp. | reverse complement strand
TGTTATTAATGCTGCGATTTTAGAGTCAATGGGCTTTGTACCTTACTGTGATGAAATCATATTTGTGATGTCAAAATATGAGAATAGACTTAAGCGAGCCCTTCAAAGAGACGCTATTGATGAAGAAAAATTTAAAAATAGAGCAAAGAATCAACAAGAAATCGGTGCTACTCTCTTTTCTTCTAACAAAAAAGTGTTCACAATGCTAAATGATGAAGGATTAGAAGAGCTTTCTCGACAAGTTAACTTATACTGTGATAATATAGAAAAAAGAGGTTATCATGAGCAGAAAATCTAGTACAGTTGCTCTTAGCGCAACCATTACTCTTGCAGTTTTTGTAGCTGTAGCAGCTTTTATTATCAATCCATACAGAGGAAATAATAATTATTCCTCTCAGGTCCTTGACGAAGCAAAGAATAGACAGACATTATCTGTCGCGTCTGTTCCTGAACCTTTAGAGACAGATATTGAAGCAAGAAAGAGTGAAGATAAGATGGCAGAAAAGGTTTCTGCAATCCTTAAAGAGGATGATGACTTTGTTACCACAATGGGGGAGAAGAGTGCAAATTATGTTGCTTCTCAGATGCCTGAAATAGAAGAAAAGTATTCTCAGGATATGTTAGACAAGATTGCAGAAGGTAAGAGAGCTAATGATAGTGCCATTGCATCTCTTGAAAGTGATCTTAATGAAACTAAGAATTCTATCTCTTCTAATGAAGATATAGCAAGTTATCTTCTTTCTGATAAGGCTTTTGTTGATAGCATCACAGAGACTGTTGCTTCAAGAGTATCTAGCGATGTTGATGCTGAAGAGTTAGCTAAAGAGATAATCTCTTCTGAAAGCTTTAAGAATGCATTAAATGAACTCTTATCTTCAAATAAAGATAGTATTCCTCTTCCTCAGTTTGATACTGAAAGCAGTGCTGTATATAGCGAAGAAGAGTACTTAAAGAAGAGAGAAGAGGCTAGAAATAGCGAAATTGGAAAAATTTTAGATTTCCTTGGTTATTGATTATTTCTTTTCTTATAGAGGGGCTGTTGCACGAGCAAAAATAAAATGACAATAGCCCTATAAAAAAAGCAAATCACCTTCGACGGAGTCCTAAAAAGACAAAGTTGAAGGTGATTTTTTTATTAAAAGGCTTTTCTCTATCTTAAAAATGAATTTTTCAAAACAATACCCCCTAGAAAAGTGAATTTTGATTCTTTTCTTATTAGGCAATGTTTTCAGGAGGCGTGTACCAATCAACATCTTCCAAACAGTAATTGTATCTACGGTTTGCATAGTGGGAAATATCATATGAAATAAGAAGAATAATCCAGTCTATAAAGCTTCTATATCTTCCGAATGTAAGGAATCTTCTAAAGCCCTTGTTTGCCTTTGTTTGAGCAAAAGAGCCTTCAACCATAATGCTTCTATTTAATCTCATCTGAATACCCAAATCAGAAGATAGAAGTTTTCTTGCCTTTTCTCTGTATTTCCAGTGTTCAATAGCAACACTAAATGATTTCTTTTTATTCTTATCTTTGCTAGATGCTCCTATGCATTTAGCTCTAAGATGACAGCTTTTGCAACCTCTAGTACATTTATAAAAACTATAAGTGGTATTATCTTTTTTCTTTTCACCTTGCTTCTTAAGTCTCTTATTGTTACTACAGATAAAGAAGTCTCCCTTACTGTTGTATTGCATATTTTTGTATAGACCAATATCGTTTTTGATTTTTCTCTTCTTGTTGTAATCCCAATCTTGAGGCTTGATAAATGCCTTAATGCCTTCCTTTTCAAGATACTTATAATTCTCTAATAGATCATATCCACTATCTGCACAGTAATTTTCATATTTCCATGAAAATATATCTTGTACCTTATTCATCATTGGAATACATGTCCTATAATCAGTTCTATCACTACTAATTGTTGTAGCAATAATATATCCACTATCTACTGCATTTTGAATATTATAAGCTGGCTTAAGTTGCCCATTCTTCATGGCATCTTCTTTCATCCTCATAAAAGTTGCGTCATTATCTGTCTTTGACATACTCTTTCTATCATTACCAATTATGGACAGGTTTTCGTCTATTTCTTTTAGTTTTTTGTATTCTATCTCTGCTCTTTCTTTTATTTTTTCTCGAAAATCCCTTCGCTCCCCTCTGCCTTTATTTTTATCATCTACAACAACGTCTTTTAGTCTTGTAAGAATTAATTGCAATGTGCCTACTGTATCTTTTTTCTCTTCCTCTTTTATTACTCCTTTTTCTACTGACACTTCACAGATTTTATCTATCCTCTTTAGGCACTTTTCTCCATTCTTTTCTAATCCACTTTTCCATACAAAAGTATATTTCCCAGAACGAGATTCTATCTTTGTCCCATCTTGAAATATTGATTCTCCTTTTATTTCTCCTCTTTTATGCAATTCTATTGCTATTTGTGTAAGTAGATCTTCAAACGCTTCTTCATTATTTTTCTTAAAGCGATTTATTGTTGTATGATCAATTTCTGTATTTGGACCTATTAATGATATTAAAAATGTATTACGCCTTGATAGTTCTTCTATCTTCCTACTACTATTACAGCCTTTCATTGCTGCATATATAATAAGAATACACATAACCTTTGCGTCTAATTTACATGAGGCTAATCTTTTGTTGTAATTAAACTTCTTATAATTAAGGTTATCCATCAAGTCTAACAATGCTTTCTCTTCTGCTGTTATTTCTTGGTGAAAATCAAAACAAAAATCAAAATAACCCTGTTCCATTACTTGAGAGAGTGATATATTACTAATTGACTTAAACATATTTAGGTCTCCTTGTAACTTTTTTTGCTAATTATATTATAAGGATTTTAGGGAGTTTTAACAACTCCCTTTTTCTATTTAATTACTTATATTAAAAAGAATTATATTCAATGATACATTCGCTTTTAGTGGTTCCTGAACAACAAAAAAATGAGGCTGCGCACCTCATTTGATTTTATTATCTTTCGTGCAACAGCCCCATTTTTTTATCGACGAGTCTGTGACTAGTAATTAATTTTTTCTAACAATAAAAGAGTGCATTAACAAAAGAATAGTTCCACGCTAAAGATAAAAATCAAACAAGGAGGGGATGGCCCCTCCTCTTCAAAACAAGTAACC
>JBNMJW010000202.1:0-3176 GCA_050874025.1 Candidatus Ornithospirochaeta sp. | reverse complement strand
TTGAATAGCAAAGGCGATGACTTTACTATTGATGATGTGATGAAAGCGTTGGAAGCTTATAATGACAGCTATATTACTTATCCCATAAATACCATTGTTGCAAGGACGGATATTTCCATTGAAAAAAATAAGAGAAATGGGAGAAAACGAAACTTACACTTAAAATTAGCTAGGGCAAATAGAGATATATTGCAAGCTGAAAAAGGGATTGAAAATTGGTATGAAAATAGTCCACATTCTGGTAGAAAGTCTAAACAAGAAGTTGTTCAGCAATGGCAACAATCAAACCCTAATGGGAAGAAAATTGAGTGTCATAGAGATACTGGACTGAGTAGAGTAACTATAGATAAATGGTGGGAGTAACAAATTGACACAATGTGTATAGTGTGTATAATAAATTTATAAGGAGATGATACTATGAACACGATTAGAAAAAATATCACTTTACCCGTTACAGCTTATGAAACAATTAATAATTACGCAAAAAAATGTGGGATGTCCTTTTCAGAATTTTTAAGAGAGGCTGCTTTAAAAGCGATTGTTCAAAGTGAAAACTTAAGTCTGCTTGAGTATATCAATGCAAATTGTTCTTATATGGACAGACATGAACAAGAGGCAATTGAAGCATTGAACATTGATTTTGATAATTTGAGTGGAAAGGAATTGACTTTAGATGAGCTTTTACAAGGTTAAGTATTCGAAGTCTGCTGAAAAATTTATCAAGAAAAACAAAGCAATAGGTATTAGATTTTTCAAAGCGTTTTCGGAAATAGCAGAGGACAAGGAGAACATACAGATCTATGATGTGAAGAAGTTCCATTCTAAAAACTATGATGACATTTTTAGACTACGAATAGGTGATTATAGGGCTGTTTTCCGTATTGTAGACAATGAATTGCTTGTATATGTTTTTGATATAGGCTCAAGAGGGGATATCTATAAAAAAATAAATATATAAAAGTTTCACTAAGATGACAGAGACAAAAAGCCTAAAAAAGACCTAGAGAGAAAACTCTAGGTCCTTTTTAGGTACCACTTGGATATAAATGATATTGTGATTTTAATTTAAAACAGGTAATTCCACCTTTTAAACATACCTCTAACCTTGTTATTGCAAGGGCTACAGACTCCTAAAAGATGTTAAAAAGATATTAAAAGAGATATAAAAGGGAACTTCGCTCCATCTTTTTGAATTAATCTTTCTTTTTTTCGTTATTTTAGACACTTGCTGATGCAATATGCTTGTAGCATATGTTACCAAATTGCGCCGTAAAGACCCTTGCTTCAGCTATGGGGATATAAGGCGCAATTTGGTAACAGTAACCTCTTGCTTAAAACATTGAAATTACAAAGCTTATATAGTACAATTTAACATGTTAATTAACATGTTAATAACAATGTCAATTTGTGGGGTGAAAACATTGAAAATAAAGGATTTCATACAAGGCAGAAACATATCATATTCTTCTGTCTTTCAATACATAAAAAGAAATCCAGATTTGTTCAAAGGACATACTGGAAAAAAGAATAATATAGAACTTGATGATGTTGCCGTTGATCTTCTTGAGCAAAAGTATCCTTTGTCGAAACCAGTAGAGGTTATTGAGGATTCTGAGTTAATGAAGAAGTTGTTGAATTTACAAGAAAAATATATTCAACTTGTACATGAACACTATGATGCAGAAGGTGAACTACTCCGACTTCTATAAGTCGGAGTAGTTCACGAAATAGGAGAAATATGATGAACTTAAAAATAAATATAAAAAATTTATTGATAATTGTATTGGCAATCTTATCCTTGACTATTAACATTTTTTTTGCCTATAAACTTGACACTGCCTACGAGGATATTGATTCTACAATTTGTAACCAAATTTATGATTTAAAAATTGAATTAGAAAAAATAGATAAAATAGATAAAAATATGTCCGTAGATGAAATAAACAATGTTGGGCAACTGTTATATGAAAATTGTTATCCAATTATAAAAAAAATAAGTGCACATCGTGTTCATAATGGGGTATATGAAATTTTTGATTTTAGTGAATTCGAAAGCGTTATTATAGATTTAATTTCAGTTGATGATGATATATCAATATCTGATTTAGATAAGAAACGAGAAAAGTTATTAGAAATTATAGTTTTATTCAAAAAAATAAAGTTACCACAAAATACATACGATTTTAAAAAAGATCCATTACAGCAAATACAGAAAATAAAAAAATTAAAACATTCTTTTAGCGAATACAATAGTATATAAAAAAAGACTGTCAGAGGTTTTTTGTCAGAACCGAAAAGATGTTAACACGCTTGTTGGTGTTGTAGTTACACTACCGAAGGAACTGCTTGTTTACGATAGAGAGAGCCAATATGCAATCCTAAAAGAAGCTGCAATGTTTTTTGTTAACAGATATGACCCTGAAATAGTTAATACGGTAGCATCAGCTATTCATGCTGACGAAAAAGGAGAAGCTCCACATCTTCATTATGCTTTTGTACCAGTAGTGAAAGATGAGAGAAGAGGAGAAAAGGTTTCTGCCTTTCAGCTGATTAACAGAAGCGATCTTCGAACGCTGCATGGGGATTTAAGAGATTACTTGAACGATAAGTTTGGAAAGCCAATAGGGGATTATTTCTATACCGGCGTTACGAAAAGGAATGGAAGAAATTTAACTGTGGATGAGATCAAGCAGCTTGATGAGCTGCACACTTTACAAGAAAGAGTGCAAGAACTTGAATCTGAAAAAGAGATTTTAGAAGCAAAAGTTGAAGAACTGGAAGAACAACTCAAAGAGTATGAAGAATGCGAAGTAAAGCATACTCGTGATTTTGAGTGGGAATTTTAGATAGAGAATTTGTGTCGAGATTGACATTGCTTATTATTTGCCCCTAGAAGCCCCCAAATTGACGTTTTTAGCGAGTTTTATGTGAAAGTGGTAGTTTTCAATCGGTTTGAAACTCTAAAAATAGGGCGTTTTGCTGGACAAGCATACTTCTGCTTGTTATTATTTAGATAGAAAACCTACATTTTTATGTATTGATAATATAACGCCCTATAGAGGAGGTAATTCTGTGGATATAAATATTTCTTTAGAGAAAAACAATTGCATAGAGGTTTCGTATCATGATTTTTATCGTGATATTTTTCCAATAGGTTCTTTTGAAGAAAAAGGAGT
>JBNMJW010000201.1:0-3177 GCA_050874025.1 Candidatus Ornithospirochaeta sp. | reverse complement strand
TTATGTGTTCTCTGACAAACTATTCTATTCTAAACTATTAGAATATTTACAGAATAAGTTTACGCAAGCTTTTTAATATTGATTGTCTAATCATTTTTGACTAGATTGATATCAAGCAAGTCATTTTTGATTAGTTTGGAGGTTTAATGGGATATATTTGGGAAAGAAAGAATTGGAATGAATTCACCTTTTCATCAGAAAATATAGAAAAAGCTTATAGTCTTTATCAAGAAAGAAAAACTATTGCAGATAGAATCTTTATGCCAATGGAAAGAGATTATCTAAATAAAATACAAGCCCAAAGTCTTTCTGAAAACATAGTTTCCTCACTTGCAATAGAAAATGAGAAAATCTCATATGATTCTGTATACTCATCAATCGCTAAAAAACTTAATTTGGAATTAGCCAATCATTCAAATAACGCATATTCTGAAAATGTATCAGATATAGTGCTTGACGCCATCCATAATACAGCAGCACTCACAGAACAAAGAATAAAAATGTGGCATGAAAAACTCTTTAAAGATTTGGCAGGCCCTAAGCCATCTAATATTGGAGAATACAGAAAGGAAGCTGTCTATATAAGGCATATAAGTGGAAAACTAGACGAGATAACCTATGAGGCAATACCTTTTGGGGATGTTCCATCTGAGATGAATAAGCTCATCTATTTCATCAAAAATAATCATGAATATAATGCTCTTGTAAAAGCAGCCATTGCATCTCTTTGGTTTATTATAATTCACCCATTTGAAGATGGTAATGGTCGTATTTCTAGGGCAATAAGCGACTACATAATCTCTTCGGAAACAAAGGAAAGCTTCAGAATATATAGCCTTTCTTCTGTTATCTTGAATCAAAGGAATGAATACTACAAGGAGATTTCACAGATAACAGAGCAATCAGAATCAAATGATATAACCTCATGGCTTGTATGGAATATTAATGTTGCTACAACAGCAATAGATAATGCCATTAATAGGTTTCACAGGACAATAAAAATATCAGGTTTTATTTCAAACCTTGATCCTTCAATCTTCAATTCAAGAGAGATCTCAATGCTATATAAACTTGCAAACAAGGAATTCTTTGGAAAACTCACCTCTTCAAAGTGGGCAAAGATTACAAAAAGCTCTCAAGCTGCGGCAATCAGAGATATTAGGCACCTTGTAAAAGAGGGTTATCTTGTTCCAACACAGGAAAAAGGAAGCGAACAAGGTTATTATTTCAATGAAGATATATTATAAAAAGGTCAGAAATGCCCATATTCTCCACAAATAGCAAAATAAAGGTAAATTCTTGATACTAAAAACAAGTTTACTTGACAGTTAGATTTTACAAAATTAAAATTAAGTAAAAATAAATTAGGTATAAATATATTTATGGGAAGACATAAAGAATTACAACAAATACAGCAATCATTAAAAATAAATAAATCTAAGGCTATCCTGGTTTATGGCAGAAGAAGAATTGGAAAAACTAGTTTGATTAATGAAGCTTTAAAATTCTATACAGGAATAAAAATTGTCCAATTTGAAAGTATAAAGCTTCCTATAAAAACAATTTCGGGGCCTGATTTGTATGCCGTCAATCCCTAATACTTTGTAATATATCAACACCTTTATACACATTAAAAAAAATGCTTGGCTCTTTGACAAACCAAGCAATATCGGATTAACAAAAAATAGAATGATAAACATCAAACTCTAGTTTTGGTTTTCTATCTGGTGTCAGTAATCCATTCGTCTCTTGCATAACATCTGTAAGCTGTGTATAGCAAAAACCAGAGAGAACATTATCTTCTTTCACTCTATCTAGAAGATTACGCAGTCTTTCAATAAAAGCAGAAGTGTCGACGACCTTTCCATTATAGCCCCAGGTATCATCTCTACCATCTGAAAAAGCAATTCCCCCAAACTCTGTTAAGATTATAGGCTGTCCCTTATAGAAAAAGCCATCTGCATAAAGCTCTCTTAAGTCTGCTATTCCATTAGATGCCATCTCTAGGGATGAACCAAGCCATTGAGGTACAACAGAATAATCGTGTACTGAAAAAATATCTGCACTTGCTGTTTGTTCCCAACCATCATTTGATGAAATAAACCTAGTACCATCCAACGATTTTACATAACATGCTAGCGAATCTGCAAATGCTTGCTGTCTTCTATCTTTAAGAATATTAGAAACACCCCAACTTTCATTCAATGGAACCCATGCGATTATTGATGGATGATTAAATTTCATACGTATGTAGTTATCAAGCTCTGAGATAACTGACAAAGATGAATGAGGAGAATAGCAATAACGAGAAGGAAGTTCTCCCCAAACAAGAAAACCATGTAAATCAGCATAATAGTAATATCTTGCATCTTCTATTTTCTGATGTTTTCTTGCTCCATTAAAGCCCATTTTCTTTGCAAGAAGAATATCTTTTTCCAAATCCTCACCTGTTGGTGGAGTCATAAGAGAATCAGGCCAATAGCCCTGATCTAAGACAAGTCTTTGATACAACCTATGATTATTTAGGAATATTTCTTTGCCTCTTATCTCTATGTTTCTCATACCAAAGTAAAGATAAACTTCATCCTCACCGGCATTGATAACAACATCAATAAGATTAGGATTTTCTATAGACCATTGATAATCAGATCTGAGAATATCGCAATCAGGAAAAATAAATGAAGCAGAACCTTCGCGCTCTCTCATTTTGAACTCTAACGTCCCGATTTTCTCTCCTTTTAAATACAAAGACGCTGAAACCTTATTTAAATTCCCATCAGATAGCTTTATCGAGAAGTCTGCCCTATTTCTATTGATATCGGGAGAAATCAAGCACTCTTCTACATATACAGATCCAGCCTCCTCTAGCCAAACGCTTTGCCAAATACCAGTAGTAGGAGTATACCAACAACCAAAGAGGCCACCTTTCCAGGATTGTTTACCTCTTAATTGAGATGTCGAAAGGGTATCTTCGCATCTGACAATAATTTCATTGCTTCCATTTTTAAGATACTTTGTTATATCAATTTTAAAAGAAGAAAATCCTCCTTCATGAGAATGGGGCTGTTGCACGAGCAAAAATAAAATGCTAATAGCCCTATAAAGAAATAAATCACCTCCGACGGAGTCTCAAGAAGACGAAGTTGAAGGTGATTTTTTGATTAAAAGTCTTTTCTC
>JBNMJW010000200.1:0-3199 GCA_050874025.1 Candidatus Ornithospirochaeta sp. | reverse complement strand
CAGTTGGCTCGACAACAATAATGGTATCTCTTTTTACTGGTTTTCTTATCGGTATGGGAAGTGCTGTTAATATCTGCGTAGCAAGACACCTAGGGGCTAAAGATAAAGAAAGAACGTCAGCGAGTATTCGTACATCGTTTGTAATTTGTTTAGCAACAGGTTGCATTGTTATGGTACTTTGCCTAGTTCTCGCACGATTTATGCTTGAAGTACTAGGAACAAAAGATGATTTAATTGATGGAGCAGAGTTATACTTCCGTATCTATGCACTTGGAATGCCTGCACTAGGAATCTTTAATTTTGGTAATGGAGTACTTAGTGCAAAGGGAGATACTAAGCGCCCTCTTATTTATCTTTTGATTGCGGGCATCCTCAATGTAATTCTTAATCTCTTTTTTGTTATCGTCTGTCACATGGCAGAAGATGGAGTTGCGCTTAGCAGTATTATTACGCAGTATATTTCAGCTTTTCTTATTCTTTTTCACTTAAGCCGTCAGGATGATGATTGTACTTTCCGTTTTGGAGATTTAAAAAATGGCATAGATAAAAAAGAGAGAAATAGAATCCTCAGTCTAGGGATTCCTGCTGGACTTCAAAGTGCTATCTTTGCTATTGCCAATCTCTTTATACAGAGCGCAGTTAACTCATTCGATTCCGTTATGGTTGAGGGAAACTCTGCTGCAGCAAATTCAGATACCATAATCTACAACGTTATGGCAGCATTTTATACAGCTTGTTCAACCTTCATGGGACAAAACTTAGGAGCAGAAAAGCGTGATAGGGTAATTAAAAGCTACTTTATTGGCATCATATATTCATTTTTAGCAGGAGCAGTACTTGGACTCGCTTTGTTCATCTTTGGAAGGGAATTCTTGTCTTTGTTCACTAATGACGAAGCTGTCATTAGCGCAGGATTGCAGCGTACAGGAATTATGTGCTTCTCTTATGCTTTTTCAGCGTTTATGGATTGTACCATTGCTGCATCACGAGGTATAGGAAAGAGTCTTGTTCCAACGATTATTGTAATTATGGGATCTTGCGTTTTTCGTGTTATTTGGATTTATACAATCTTTGCTTATTTCCATACTATTCCGTCTCTATATTTACTTTATATCTTTTCTTGGCTTATTACTGCATGCGCAGAAATCATATATTTTGCCATAAGCTATAAGAAGCTTGATAGAGTTAGCCTTTTATCTTCATATGAGCAAAAAGATTTCCATTAATGTGTAGATTAAATTTCATCGAAAACGCTATTAGTGTTTAACAGATAAGCCAATGGTCAAATTGGACTTGCTTTTATTTAACGGGGTTTTATCATTAAAGTAATGAATAAAATTGAAATTAAATATGGAGAAAAAGTAAGGACAGTAGATGCTTATTCTACAGTCGAGGATGCTCTAAGAGCACATGGCTTAATAAAAGAAAGCACAAAGCTTGAATACGCACAGAATCTAGTTGTTGGTGCTCTTATTAATGGGGAAGCTTATCCATTAAAAAAGAGAATCAGCGCATCAGCAAGCATTGAGCCAATTCATGTTTTTGATATGCTTGGACGAAGAATATACCGTCATTCACTTTGCTTTCTTCTTTCTCTTGCGTCTTCAATTGTTTTACCTGATCGTATTCTAATTATTGGACATTCTTTAGGAGACGGCTATTACTTTTCTTTTGAAGATGATGGCGTAATTGAAGACGAAGATGTTGAAAAGATAAAAGAAAAAATGAATGAGATTGTGGCTTCATCCGCTTCAATTGAATATGTTACAGTTTCTGGAGATGATGCAATTAGAGTCTTTAAGAACCTAAAGAGGCCAAATACTGAACTCCTTCTTTCTTCAAGAAACGATTCTCTTCTTCATTTATACCGAGTAGGTGGATACTCTCAAGTTTCTTACGAGCCTCTTGTTCAAAATACTTCAATACTCTCAGTATGGGAATTAAGAAAGTATTCAGAAAAAGGGTTGTTACTTAGGTATCCAACATCTACAAATATAAACTCAATAGCTCCTTTAAGAGATAATCCACTTCTTTTCAATGTATTTAAAGAATACAAAGAATGGGGAAGAATCTTAGGCGTCAGAAGCGTTGGTGAAATGAATAGACTCTCCATTACAGGAGGAATAGGGGAGTATATTAAACTAAGTGAGGATTTACACAGAAGAAAGATAGCTTCTATTGCAGATAGCATAGCGCTTAAGGGCGCAAAGGTTGTCTTTGTCGCTGGACCTTCTTCCTCTGGTAAGACAACATTTGCGAAGCGACTATGTGAACAACTTAAGCTATTAGGCTTTGAGCCATTTAAGCTAAGTTTAGATGACTACTACAATCCACCTTGGGATGCTCCAAAAGATGAAGAGGGTAAACCTGATTTAGAGGCTATTGAAGCACTTAACTTGGAGCTAATAGATAAGAACATGATGGACCTTGTCTGTGGCAACAGCGTTAATCTTCCGTCTTACGACTTCAATACCCACATAACAACATTCTCTCCTGTTCCAGTAAAAATGGGAGAAAAGACAATTATTGTTGTAGAGGGAATACATGCCCTCAATAGCAAGATAACAGGTGCAATAGACTCAAAGTATGTATTTAGAGTCTATATATCTGCTTTAACGCAACTAAACTTAGATGATTCAAACAGAGTCTCTACATCTGACAACCGACTCTTAAGGAGAATCATAAGAGATCATCGCTCTAGAGGAATGAGTGCGGAGCGTACTCTCTCCATGTGGCCAAGTGTTACACGAGGAGAGACTAAGCATATCTTCCCACATCAAAACAATGCCGATGTTATGTTTAATAGCGCACTTGACTATGAGATAGCTGTCTTATCTCCATATGTTCAGCCTCTCTTACGAAGCGTAAAGAGTGAAGAAGGCGAAGCATATACGCTTTCACGTCGTCTGCTTGCCTTCTTAGAGAATGTATACCCAGTTTCTTCTGTATACGTTCCATCTGACTCACTACTAAGAGAGTTCATAGGTCAAAGCGATTACGAATAATCAAATTCAAATCCATTTAGGGGTGCTAGAAATAGCACCTCTTTTTATTTAAAGACATAAATAATAGTACTTCCTGAGTTTAGGACTTAGAGCAGCTTAGAATCATAGAAAAACCCCGTTCCAGTGCATTAGAACGAGGTTTTGTTATCAAATGAAAATAAATAATTTGTCCTCTTTACTTTAACGAGTTTAGT
>JBNMJW010000199.1:0-3263 GCA_050874025.1 Candidatus Ornithospirochaeta sp. | reverse complement strand
TAATTGTTCTTTGAAATTTTGATAGCAAACTCATATTTGTTGTGGCTTCTATATTTCTCAAGGGAATTAAGAGTACCTCTTCCTTTCTTTACATCTATTGGATACAGCTTATTATTTGATTCGATAATAAATTCAAATTCGCTAGATGTTTTTCCTTTCCAATAGAAGAGGCTATGGCCTTTTGCAACAAGTTCATTGGCAACAAAATTTTCAAAGAAAACTCCAGATAGTGTATTTTCTCTATCTATAGAAAGAAAAGAAGCAGGATTGACCTTACTTTGATAGGAGAACATTCCGATATCTCCAAGAAATAAGCGAAATTTACCTTCATCATCTGCCATAAGAGGTGTTGTTATATGTTCTTTAAGTTGGAATGATTGGTTAATAATATGTGCCATTGTCAACCATTCAATAGGTGTTCTATAGTCACGTGTTTTACTTTTATCTTCAATAAGGCTAGGAGAAAAATTCTTTGATTCTTTATTTAGTTCTTTATAAATATTCTGAAAGAGAAGTCTGGAACGCAAAATAGATTCAGGACTTGCTTGATATAGGGCCATATCAGATAAATAGTTGTCATATAAATCTTTTAAGATATCTCTTGCTTCAAGTAGATTTTCATTATTAAGATAGGCATCTACTGCTTCTGGCATACCTCCTACAAGCATATATCTATATACTTGGTCCATAGCCAATAAATGGACTTGTTTATCTAATGGCTTTTTTTCTTCATAAGCTTTTTTTGTAGCATCATATAACAGCTTATTACTATTAAGCAGAAATTCATCAAAACTCATAGGATAAATAGTTAGTTGGTTAATTTTTCCAATAGGAAACAGGAAATGGTTATTTTCTTTTCTTCCTCGTTTGTGACTCTCTCTTTGAATCTTAATACGAACCATTGAACCTGTGGCAATTACAGGGATTTCCTTGTAGTCTTGACAGAAGTATTTAAGGGAAGAAATGATGTTTGGACACTCCTGAACTTCGTCAAATATGAGTAGTGTATTTTTGTTAATCAGCTTATTCTTTTTTAATGATATGAATTCAATAATATTTTTTGCATTAGCTGTATTAGTGCAAAAATTACGAATCTCATCCTCTTTTTTGCAATCAATGTAGATGTAATTATTTTTATAATATTTTTCAGCAAAAAGTGTTTCTACAAGGTATGTTTTTCCTACCTGTCTTCCTCCCCAAACAATCAAAGGTTTTCTGTTTTCTTTTTTTTTCCAATTTTCCAGATATTCTAATGCTATTCGTTCCATAGGTGCTCATCTCTTGATTATCTTCAAAATAGTATAAGTTGCACCAAAATACAAGAAAAAAATCGAATTAATTGCACCTTTACATGGGTAATTAATGTAAATAATTGCACGTTTTTCTTTTATAATGATTAATAGTACATAAGATTTAGAAAAGTCATAGAAAAAACACTTAATATATGGAAAAGTCAAATAACATGTTATATCGAAAAATTGAAGAGCAAATAAAGGAACATTTAACAGAAAATAGAGACAAAATTCTCCTTGTAGAAAGAACGAGGCAAGTGGGCAAAACTTTCATAATTAGATATGTTGGTAAGTCCCTTTTTTAAAAACTTTATTGAGATAAATATGGTTGAAGACAGCGAAGGAGAAAGATTGTTTTCTTCAATTAAGACTATTAACGATTTCTATTTAATGTTGAGCGTGAAGCCTCTCCACCTAAGATAAATCTATAGATGGAGCTTCCCCCTACCCACGCAATTACGAATAATTGTGTAGTTGCCTCTTTAGAAGACGGGGAATACGCATCTACTGAACAATCTAGACTCAGTAAAAGATGATAAGTCATCTTTAACCGCATAAAGATCTTTTAGAGTAGACAGCGTGCAATGTGCTCCGTACCACAGCTCAGGAACTTTAGCCTTTAGTGTGGACGCAACCGTCAACGGTAACGCTTTCCAGATCTCTCTGGCAAAATATCTAGCACCTATATTATAACTAGCGCTGAGATCACAGTGATATTTCTTACCTGTTGTGAAGGTACAGAGGCTGTGGTTGTCTTTATCTCTAACTACTTCTCCTGTTCCATCATAGGCAAGACGGGATGTGTTTATAGCACATACTGTAGAGAACCTAATTCCTTTAGAATGGGCAAGAGCTTCTACTCTTTTGACAATGTCTCTCTTTCTCCATAGAGCTAAGCGCATTGCCTTAGAGCCATGTACCTTACCTTTATTCCCACTTAAGTTCTCCATCACGATAACATCGCACTCATACTCTACAGCCATTGCTGCTATTGCAGAAGAGGTCTTTATAGAGAGCTCTCTGTTATAGTTTTCAGCAAACCGATCTAGGCGATGAGTTTTACAGCAAGAGTCAGAATGAGCTCTTTTTCTTTGGATCAGTACTTTATTAAAACGGTCTTCTTCTACAGGGAAGGAGATAAACCTCCTTTCTAGGACAGTACCGTCTTCTTCCATCACTGAAACAACTGCTGCATTGTTTATCCCTATATCGCATGAGAGTATGCGTTCTTTAGTTCCTGCTAATTGAACACTATGCAGAAATGCAAAACGAAGGGAAAATCGTTTGCCTTTCTTATTTAATACTGCTGATTTTGCTTGGCTGAGCTTAAAACCTTTTTTCTCAAGATAAGCTAATTCTGTTTTTCTAAACCTTAATAGCTTCCACTTCCAATCGTTATTGATAAAGATTTTGATCTTGCATTGATAATACTCATCATCTACAAGCTGAAACATGTTCCCCTTGTAAAATGCTGGAATCTCATTACGGTTGACCTTTAGTCTTGGCCTCTTATGGCTTTTATCTGAAGCTTCCCAAAAAGCAAGGTTAGAGCGATAGCTAGATACAGCACCTATGGCTGCATTGATAGCACTTCGCCTAAGGTATGAAGGGAACTTAAAGAACTTTTTATCGAATGCTTTATATTTGGCTTCTCTTTTAGAAGTGCCATGTACAAGCTTTTCGATTATAGATTGTCTCTTCTTTGAATCTTTAACATCTTTTATCTCATCATACTCTGCATTAACTACTTTGATGAGGAAAGACACAGCGTCTTGATAGATGTCGTATGTACCATAAAAACATCTATATTCGTCCTTAATTTCCATTGAGTAGCTAGCAGTATTCTCCATATGTATTTATTATACTTGATTTCGTAACTATTCAGTCGCCCTAAGCAAGAGCAGAAGATAATAATGTATGAGCAGAGTCATCAAAGACAGCTTTAATCATAGTACATTTATCTATACCATT
>JBNMJW010000198.1:0-3277 GCA_050874025.1 Candidatus Ornithospirochaeta sp. | reverse complement strand
TTGAGAGTGCTTTTGCTTTCTATTTTTGGTCTTATAAAGTTAAATGCTACGACAAACTTGGCTGGGACTTTAGATCAAATGTTGAAAGAGGCTGGCTCCCTTCATCTTTTTTAAGTGTTGCCGAGATATGATAGATATAAATAGAGCTATAGGAAGAAGAGCTAACTTCATCTCTTTAGATGGAGAGTGGCTCTTCGATTATGATGACGAGAATATTGGAATAAAAGAAAAGTGGTATTTAAGTCATAATTACTCAAAGAAAATAAATGTTCCATATGTCTATTCTTCAGTTAAGAGCGGTATAGATGATAAGAGTTATCATCCTATTCTGTGGTATTCAAAAGAGATAAAATCTACTTTTACCAATGATACTTATATTATTTTCTCCAGTGTAGACTACCATGCAACTCTTTATGTGAATGGTGTTTTTGTTTCAAGTAATAATGGAGGTTATTTACCTTTTGAGGTAAATATTACCCCTTATTTAAAGAAGAAAGGCGAAACAAACACAATTGTCTTAAGAGTTGAAGACTATAAAAATGATTATCAACTCAGAGGAAAACAAAGTTGGGAAGAAAGACCAACTAGGTGTTGGTATATTCAATCATCAGGCATTTGGCAAAGTGTTTATCTTGAAGAGCGACAGGATGTTTACATAGATAGGATTCTTGTTACTCCTTTTGTTGATTCTCAATCTATTGAGATAGCTATTCTTTTTAATAAAGAGTTTAAAGGGGAGTGTAAAGCTCTAGTAAGAGATGAGAGCGAAAGAGAGGTAGAAAGTATCTCTTTCGCTGTCGATGGAATTGAAAAAAGAATTAGAGTTACGCTTCCTTTTGGAGACTCTGTTGACGAATTAAACTATTGGTCGCCAGATAACCCAATTCTATTCTATTTGACTCTCACTCTTTCTAATGGAGATGAGAAATCCACAAGCTTTGGCTTAAGAAATATTAGAGTAGAAGATGGAAAGGTGTTATTAAATAATAAGCCTTTCTTTTCTCGTATGATTCTTAACCAAGGATACTTTGATGATTCTCTCCTAACAGGAACGATAGAGGAATATGAGAGAGATCTACTCTTAATAAAAAAGATGGGCTTTAATGGTGTAAGAATGCACCAAAAAATAGAAAGCCCATATTTCTATTACCTTGCTGATAAGCTTGGTTTAATTGTTTGGGCTGAGTGTCCAAGTGGATACAATTATTCTTCGGTCGAAAGGAAGGAACTTCTCTCAACTATTTATAATTATGTTGAACTCTATTATAACCATCCTTCGATAGTTGCGTGGGTCCCATTAAATGAATCGTGGGGAGTCAGAAAGATTGTAAATGACAAGCCAACGCAAGATTTTGCCAACAGCCTTTACTATTTAATTAAAGCGCTAGATCCATCTCGTCTTGTTAGCACCAATGACGGATGGGAGCAATGTATAAGCGATCTTTCTTCTTTGCATGACTATGCAAAAAATGGAAAGGTAATGGAAGAAGAATGGAAGAATGGCTTTCCTATAGCTCTTCCCTCTAGAAAGACATATGCAGTTGGTTATAAATACAACGGAGAGCCTGTGTTTATATCAGAGTTTGGTGGAATAGCATTTAGTAATACAGAGAGTGATAGTTGGGGCTACGAAGGAAAGGAAGCGACAAAAGAAAGCTTTCTCATTCGTTTAAAGAGCCTTGTTGATGCCATATATAAAATACCTAATATTTCAGGTTTCTGTTACACTCAGTTTTGTGATACTTTCCAAGAAGTAAATGGTCTTTTATATAGTAATCGTAATGAAAAGATTCCAATAGAAGAAATAAGAAGTATTATTAATCGTTAAAATTAGCCAGGTTGACCCTGGCTAATATATTAACAAGTAGCTACGCTTTTGTTTTTGTGAATGATGTAATGGATTACGCCAATAACAAGACCCAAAATTGAAGGCACAACCCAACCTAAGCCTAAATCTGAGAATGGCAAGATTGACGATAGTGCATTTAAAATTGCACTGAAGACCTTCATCTCTTTAACTGACGCTGGTAGTGCATTAATTAAATCGAAAATACAGCTTACGGTTGCTAGTCCTATAACCCAATTGTATACAATCTTGCTGTTATCAAAAAGCTTACCAAAGATAGCAAGTAAAGATAGTGTAATAGCATATGGATACAGGAACATAAGTACTGGAAGCGAAATATTAATAATAGCTGTTAGTCCTACGTTAGATACTAAGAATGATGTTAGAGTAAAGATATATACCCATGCTTTATAGCTAGGACCTTTCTTAAATAACCCTGAGAATGTCTCTGAGCAGCTTGTAATAAGGCCAACGCTTGTCTTCAAGCATGCGAGTGTTACTGTTATTGCAAGAATAACAAAGCCAAATGTGCCTAAGTAGTAATGAGCTATTTCAGCTAAGGCAATGCCACCATTAGCAGAGACGCTAAAAACTCCTCTGCTTTGAACGCCAATAACTGTTGTTGCAAAGTAGATAAGTGCCATTAATAAACAGCTAAAGAAGCCTGATAGAATGGTATTCTTGCTTATATCATTAGCTTCTGTTACTCCAAGGTCCTTAATAACATTGACGACAATAATGCCGAAGGCAAGGGAAGCAAGGGCATCCATTGTGTTGTAGCCCTCTAAAAATCCCTTAAAGAATGATCCTGTTTGGTATGATGCACTTGGCTCAACTGAGCTAAGTGATGCTGTTGGATTAATAAGCGAGACAATTACCAAAATAGATAAGAAGAGTAGGAAGAATGGATTAAGAATCTTTCCAACCCATGTAAGAATCTTTGATGGATAGAGTGAGAATAGCAATGCTGCAATAAAAAAGAAAAGCGAGAACAAGAATAGCGCTAGCGATGTATTACTATTTTCAGGTAATAGATGATCAATTCCAACTGTAAATGAAGTAGATGCGCATCTTGGGATTGCAAAGAATGGCCCAATTGTTAGATAGAGTGCACATGTAAAGAAAATTGCAAAGAAAGGATTAACTTTGCTACTAAGGGAATATAGCCCATCGCTTTTGCTTCCACCTAGTGCTGCCACACCTAAAAGAGGAAGTCCCACTCCAGTGATAATGAAGCCAATAGTTGCAGGTAGAAAGTTTCTTCCTGCCTCCTGTCCCATATGAACAGGAAAGATTAAATTGCCGGCGCCAAAGAAAAGGCCAAAGAGCATACTTGCGACATAGACATACTCTTTAAATGTAAGATTTTTCTTCATCCTCTTTTAATTCCTTCTGTTATAAAGATTATTTTTTTCTATCGATAGTAACAGA
>JBNMJW010000197.1:0-3311 GCA_050874025.1 Candidatus Ornithospirochaeta sp. | reverse complement strand
GTATATGATAAACTTACCAAGACTCAATTCAACAAGAAGATGCATGAATGTAGAATGTATACAACTAGATCCTATAAGTTCATCTCAATATCTCAGGTAGAAAAGATATACGAAAGTAATGCATATCTTGAAAATAAACTAACACCGAGATATAGCTTTAATCTTTTCTATATCTATGATCATCTTTACGATTCATATCTATTCTTTTCGGATTATAAAGAATATAAAAAGTATTTTCATTTTCTATATCATAAAGTCCATAGATGTAACGGAGAGCCTTTGTAAAAGTTATATCTATCGATTAGATATCATAGTGATGTATACCAAACAGGTATACATCACTTTACATCACGAAAGGAGAGTTTAGAATGAAACTGAGAATTCATTTTAGACTGAAAGATCCATCTAACAAAGCAAAGAAGGAGAAGTATCTTGACCTCTCTGATTGCTTTGCTGGGGATCCTGTAGAAGATCAGGAAGACACAGGTTGGTATCATGCCGATGTTGACCTGAAGCCTTCTCTTCTGTTCTATCGCAAAGATGAAGCTCAGTGCTTTAGAGCTAATGGCTTTATTGCCGAGCTTAGTAGCAGATTGACCTGCCGACTGCTTGATGCAGTTGGGTTCGCTGGAAAGAAGATCAAAGACGACAAGGATTACTACCTTACCGTCTGCAGATCTCATGTCTCTATGAAGAAGATCAGAGATACCATTGACTATATCTCTATCGATCTTTATGAGGATGAGATAAACGATAAGGAAGTTTCTAGTTATCTTAACTTTAAACTTCGCAAACGTACAGAAGATGAATTCTACTCTTACTGGGCAGAAGTTATCTAAATAAAATACCATACATAAAAGGAGAAATAAATCATGGAATGGAAAGCGATTATCATGTGCACCTTCGACTACAGCAATACCGAAGGTACTATTGTCGAGAAGGTTGATGGTTTCAACAATCTTAGTATCACTGATGTTGATGAGGAGTCTAAGGACTACATCAATGTCGTTGCTGAAAGAGATGATCTTGCGTTTCATATTGAGCGCTTGATCGAGAACATCTGCTCTATGTTCCTTGGCGTGGATGATGTCAATATCATCATGGGACTTGTGAAGGTTATCACTAAATCCATTAGGGATAGCTATAATGTCGATCTCCTTGACAAGGATGAGGTTACCGAAGTCATGGATAAGATTCGGTACTGTGTCAACCTCTATGAGCTTGACTTCAATATCGATCTGGATATTGAGGAGGTCAATGCTAAGGCTGAACCTAAGCTCTATGACACTCCTAATCCTACTGAAGAGGAGCTCAATGAAGCTAAAGAAGCTGCCAGCGATAAGGCTGACAGCTGAGAAGAAGAGGGGATAATTCCCCTCTTCTTTTTTTTAGTAATTAGGCTTAGGAACATCTTCCAGTTTATCTTTAACATCGTTATGTTCCACTACGTAGTTAGTCACTACAATATAGATCTTATCACCTATCACTCTATCAATATTAGAAATATTATAGTGTAGTGATAATTTATCCATAGCAATAGGTGAGATACGTTCAGACACTTTAGCGACTAGATCAGATCGAATTTCCTCTTCTCTCTGTTCAGTGATATAACCCTCGTTCCTGGGAGCCAATATCATTAACTGATAGTCGGTAAAGCATTCATCAATTATCCTCATTAATAGTTCTGGGATAGTCTCATCAATGATTGTCTGAGCACTAATCTGGAATCTTGTAGTATTAATGATTTCTTTTTTATATCTAACGCTAGCTCTATATGTAAATACTGCAATAATAGCAGCTGCAATGATTGCAAACATAATAGCCGAATAAAATGCTATAACAATATAATCAATTATTTCCATTGTACTTACTCCAATCTATGATAGAATCTCTTAGTTTAAGTAAACCACTGTCATCAGAAGTGCCCACCTCAATAGCTCTCTTAATATAATAGAGAAGCTTGAAAGATAGATCTTGATTAAGTCCAGTGATAAACTTATTAATGAAATTAGGCCAATTACCAATACACATATCTGGATGAATCAAAAAAGAATCATCAGAATGATATATCTGGTGGGGGGTCTTACTAAGCATAGTAAGAGCTATATCATGTAGCTTATGCTCATCTTTAACTATCTGCACTACGTCATAACTAGTTACATATCCTACTGTATTAAGAAGATGCTCTGTCACCATAAAGCATATATCAAACAGAGTAAGAATAGCATGATGCATTTCTAATGTAGCCATCTCTTCATTAATATAACCATGTACTTGGCAATGGTTTAATCCTAGGCCCATTAGAAATCCCTTGTAGTGAGTATAAGTTACAGAGGATCTTACACGCCTCTCGACATTCTTTAGAAAAGACCTATACTCTTCTACATCTAGAATTGATTCCTTAGTTAGATAGAATTGGATACCGTATGTACTTTTATTGCTGATAAGAAGAGGGTTATGATCTGCATCATAAATCTCTATATCAGGCAATGGATTGTGAGTTTCAATATCCATATTATCATCTCCTTTAATTAAATGTTTCGATCACTGTTAATCTACATAGGAACAGGGCTAATGCAAAAAAAAATAAAGGGGAGTATGAACTCCCCTTTATTTAGAAGGACATCATTAGATGTTCTTCTTAGCTTCTTCACGAAGTTCCTGGATAGCCTTCACCAGGCGATCCTCCTTCTCCTTCTGAAGCTTCACGAGCTCCTTCTCGAGTTCGGCGATACGGTTCTGAATATTGCTGATATCCTTATCCAGCTCCTTGGACTTCTCCTTCAGCTCCCCCTTACCGGCGAAGTGAGGATGATTACCATGACGCTTGGTAGCATCCTTGATGATCTTCTCGACCAGGGGCTTAGCCTCGATATCGCAATTGATATCGAGGCCATCAATACGACCCATGTTGTAGGAGACATCAATGTTGTCACCCTTGTTCTTACGCTCGATGGTGATGGACAGGTTGGACAGGTTAGCGATATCAAACTTTGCGAACATAATATTTTCTCCTTTTGTTGTTGGGTACGAAGACCCTAATGTTTTGATTTGTTGTTGTTGATTGGTTGATTGACTTCTTGCTAGATGGTGAGCTGATTACTTCAGCTCACCAATCATCTTCTGAAGACGACGATACTCATCCATGAGCTCGTCAATCTTCTTCTGCTTGCTGTCGATGGCCTTCTGCATCTTAGCCTTTTCGGACTTGCACTTGAGCTTGTGATCCATAGCCACGTTGTAGAGCTTGGACATCACATCACCCATGGGGCTGTCGATCTCGACAGAGGCACCTTTGATCTGGCCCATGT
>JBNMJW010000196.1:0-3323 GCA_050874025.1 Candidatus Ornithospirochaeta sp. | reverse complement strand
GTTCATAGCAATCAACAGATACTGCCTTTTCCTTCTTCCAGGTAAAGTGTAGGATCGCATCGATATGGAATCCGATTCCTTTGCTCTCCTTCTTTGCTGTGATGTCGAGATCCTGAAGGTATTCTTCTGCGAATCCGAGCTTTTTGAGCTTTTTATCGAGAAAAGCTCTTTCTTCTTCAGTTACACTGAAACCGATACCTCTGAAATTTACGTTCATATGGCACCTCCTAATTAAAGGATAACCAATAAACATTCAGATTTGTAGCTTTATTTTCACTTTGTAGCAGTTACGCATGAAATTTGATTGTTTTGAGCCTTGTAAAGATTCTTCTTGATAATAGTATTATATTATAATACAATACTATTATGAAATATGAAGATTTGCCTGAATTCGCAAAGCCATACAAGAAGAAAGGCTATGATGTAAGAAAGCAAAAGGATAATTATTTCCTCTATAAGATATCTAGCCATAGAGTCCCAGGGATGAAATACCCAAAGCTTGAGCAAGAATATATCGGTATCATCAAACAGGATGGGACCCTTTTAGAAAAGAAAAAGTATGCACCTGCTAATCCAAGGTATCTTGAGTTTGGGCTTAGCAGCTTTTTATATGGAACATATAAGAGAAGACTAGTAAGGAGCCTCTTTAACTGCTCCGGTAAATTTGGTGAATGTCTCGCAATCTTAGCCATTGTGAAATACATATTTGGTACTATCTCAGAGACCGCAATAGATAGTTGTTTTCTCTCGTATTCAAGAAAAGAGGAAGTGCTTTCTACCATCCCAATGTTCTCTGAAGAGATGCAACAAAAGCTACTAGAAAAGATAAAAGATCTTCAAAGACAGACACTAGGAGATGACAGAGAGAGCTTCGAGATAATCATGAAGCTAGCGGTAGTAGCAGAAGGAGCTGAAGCTCCTCAAGAGTACCCTCTTGCAGCAATGGGAATCTTAAACAAGCATGGAGTTAAGGTATGAATGAATCAACGGGACTCAAAGACTATATGAACAGCATCACTCTCTTCTTCAACGATCTAGATGAGCCATTGAATATTGGGAAGAGTGAAATCAAGACATTACTCCATATACTTTCAGGTGTTAGCGACTTCAGAATGAAGGGTAAAACTATTTATGGTCTAGAAAACCTATTAGCAATATGTTTTTATCTTGCCATCAAAGGTGAATTTCATTCATTCCATTATGCAGCAACATATGTAAGAATAAAGGAGTGTAAGTTTGTTGAGCTTGGTCTTGTAGAAAAAGGTAAAACACCTTCACACGACACCTTCAGAAGAATATTTAGCCACCTTGATGCGGCTGCCTTAAGAGATGCATTTATTTGCAAGATAAACACTTTCTTAGAAGCTATCGCAGTCCACGATAAAGGCATGAAAGGTAAATACCGAATTTTGAGTGGCGATGGCAAGACCTTTAATGGCTCTGGCAGAAAAGATGGGACAAGGAACTTAAATGTCTTCAATATTTACAATGCTTCTACATCAGTATGTTTATCTTCAGTACCTTTAACAAGCAAAGAATCTGAAATACCACAATTTCAGAAAATGCTTCCTAAATATGACTTAAGGAAGACGATTGTTACAGCTGATGCACTGCACTGCCAAAGAAAGACTTGCGAGATAATCATTGCACATCGAGGGCACTACGTGTTTAAAGCAAAAGGTAATTCATTCTCGTTCTATGATGAGGTAGCAGCTGCGTTTGCAGATAAAAAGGCAAAGATCAAGAGCTTAACTCACAATGACTGCGATTATGAATTTATAAAGGTAAAAGACATCATCTCTGATGCAGACTGGCCAGGTGCTGAAACATATGTGAGAATGGTATCTCATAAGCGTGATGATCAAAAAGAGAAAGGTCAAGATTACCACTATTTCGTATCCTCTCTCAAGGATCCGCTATTAATAGCTGAAGCAGCTGATAACAGATGGCAGATTGAGAATGGACTTCACCTTTTTAAAGATAAGTTCCTTAGAGAAGATGACTGCACTTTTACTAATAAAAATGCTGTGCAGTGCATGGCTGTCATCAACAATATTGTTTACTCCTTCTACAAGATATCAACTGCTATGCTTGGCTATCAAACAATGCAGGAGACAAAGATCAGGTTTAAGGATGACCCTGAAGCTCTTATTAACTTGATGCTTCCGATGTTAAAAAAGAAGAATGTCTCAGCACTCATTAAAGAGAACTTGAAGGGACGTAAGAAACCAGAATAAGAAAGGGCAAAAATCTACTAAAGCTGTCGATGTTTTTAGCACCGGCAGCCTTCTTTTTGCCTACGATTTGAAAATAGCCTAAAATTCCTATTTTTCTTCACTCTTCAATAACGCAAAACCTTCATACTACGCTTTCTTTTTGAGTTTTCTCAATTTTGGTCAGTTTTCAGGTTGGCTTGATGCGTAACTACTACGAGTTAACCATATTTAAGCTTCATTCTCTTTTATGCACACAGGAAGAAGTCTCTTTGCATAAGTTCTAGCTACTTCTTCATTCGGAAAATCAAGCACGAAAATATCACCTCTTTGGTTAATGCTCTTTATAGTAAGATATCCAGCTTGAAATAATAGTGACTTGTATTGATAAGGATTTACTTCATTTGAAGCCATCTCAAGGATATCGAAGACAGTGATGTCTGACTTGCTTATAGGAGCTGTTATATCTTTTGAGATGTCAAAATCTACATGCTTTGTAACATCCATCAATACCTGCATTCCGCCTGTCTCTATCCAGTAGTTGTCAAAGTGTTCTCCTCCCTTTGAGAAGAATAAGCCAATAGATACTGGGTTGTATAAAGTCTCTTTCTGTCTTGGCGCGAATCTGTAGCCGCCATAGTTCTTTCTGAGCTTCACCATGTACTCATCATAGCTAAGGCCTGTTTTCTTTATATTCCTTCTTCAATATACTCGCTGAAGTAGTGCTTTACTTCTTCCTCTGTGTATCCGAAGAGAGTTGCATAAGGCTCATCAAGAGAAATATCATTAAGGTTATTAATGGAAGAGAAGACGCTTATCTGCGTAAATTTGGTAACGCCTTCAATGAGCAGGAAGCGTATATACTCGCTATCTGCTTTCAGTATTTCAAAGAAGCCCCAGAGTGCGCTTCTCATTTCCTCTATTTCAGGTTTGTTAAGACCTGAGAGAAGCATTTTGTCATATTCATCGATTAGAACTACAACTTTGCTTTTCTTTCCTAGATATGAGATGAGACAATCTAAATTCATATAACAGTCATATGAACGATCAAATGGAGCGCCATGTTTTTTTGCTGCATCAAAGACTTCCTCATTCAACATGAGTTTTAGC
>JBNMJW010000195.1:0-3344 GCA_050874025.1 Candidatus Ornithospirochaeta sp. | reverse complement strand
TTCGTATTTTGACCAAAATTCTAGAGGAAGTATCATGAGCCGTTTCTCTAATGATACAGATACTATCAACCAACTTATTTCAAATGGCTTAGTATCGCTCCTTTCTTCCGTAATCACTCTAGTAATGGTGCTTTTTTCGATGTTCTCGAATAGCCTTCTTCTTACTATTGTAGTCTTACTGTCTCTTGTATTAACTCTATGGACAACTAAAAAGGTTGCTTCTAAGAGTGGAAAGTATTATGCAACTCAGCAAAAGACACTTGGTGATGTTAATGGTTATATAGAAGAGATGATTAATGGCCAAAGAGTAATCAAGGTCTTTACACACGAAGAGAAGAGTGAGAAAGATTTTGGTGTGCTTAATGAGAACTTAAACCACGCTATGGCAGAAGCAAATAGTTGGGCGAGTTCCATGGGACCTCTTAACAACAACCTCGGTCATCTTCAGTATGTTGTTTTGGTTCTTATTGGAGCAATAACAATAATCAATAAGCCTAATTTCTATACTATCGGAGCTCTAGCTGCTTTCTTACAGCTTTCAAAGTCTTTCTCTAACAATATTGGCCAGATTTCGCAACAAGCTAACAATGTTCTTGTTGCTTTAGCTGGCGCTGAAAGAGTCTTTACTCTCCTTGATGAAAAGGGTGAAGAAGACAATGGTAAAATCACCCTTGTAAGAGTTAACTCTCATGATGGTGATATGAAAGAGGTTAAAGAATCTACAGGAAAGTGGGCGTGGAAGAAGGAAGATGGCACGCTTGTTCCTTTTAAAGGCAGTGTTGTTATGAAGGATGTAGACTTCTCTTACATCCCAGGTAAGCCTGTTCTTCATGATATCTCACTATATGCAAAGCCTGGACAGAAGATTGCTTTTGTTGGCTCAACAGGAGCCGGTAAGACTACAATTACCAATCTTCTTAACAGATTCTACAATATTGAAGATGGAACTATCACAATCGATGACTTGAACATTATGGATATGCATTTAGCAGATCTAAGAAGATCCATGGCAATGGTACTGCAAGATACAAACCTATTTACAGGAACAATCAAAGACAACATTCGTTATGGACGCCTTGATGCAACAGATGAGGATGTAATAAAGGCAGCTAAGCTAGCTAATGCACATGACTTTATCATGATGATGAAGGATGGCTACGATACTGTTATTACCAATAATGGTGAGAACTTATCACAGGGACAAAGACAGCTTTTGTCTATCGCTCGTGCTGCTGTAGCAAATCCTCCTATTTTGATAATGGATGAAGCTACAAGTAGTATCGATACACATACTGAAAGCTTAGTTCAGTCTGGTATGGATAAACTCATGGAAAACAGAACTGTATTTGTTATTGCTCATAGGTTAAGCACTGTTAGAAATAGTAATGCAATTATGGTTTTGGAAAATGGTAGAATTATAGAACGTGGCGACCACGATTCTCTTATGAAGGAGAAGGGTGTTTACTACAACCTCTACACAGGCAATAAAGAGTTAAGCTAATCTTTGTCTTTTGGCTTTTTAAAGCTAAAATATAATTATGAAAGATAGGATTTACCTTTGTATAGATTTAAAGAGTTTTTACGCATCTGTTGAATGTGTAGAGAGAGGGTTAGATCCTATGACAACAAATTTAGTTGTTGCAGATCCGGAGAGAACAGATAAGACTATTTGTCTTGCTGTCTCTCCTTCTTTAAAGGCCCTAGGTGTAAAAAATAGGTGTCGTCTCTTTGAAATTCCAAAAACAATCAAATACATTATAGCTACTCCTAGAATGCAAAAATACATAGACTATTCAGCTAATATCTATGGTATATATTTGCGTTACCTAGCACCTGAGGATATTTTTGTCTATTCAATTGATGAAGTTTTCATGGATGTAACTGACTATCTAGAAAGCATGAATATGACAGCTAAAGAGCTTGCTGTTTTCCTAATGAATAAAATCGAAACTGAAATAGGTGTCAGAGCAACAGCTGGAATTGGAACGAATTTATACCTTGCAAAGATTGCGCTAGATATTACAGCGAAGCATTCTCCTCTTTTTATAGGAATCTTGGACGAAGAGAGTTACAAAGAAAAACTTTGGAATCATACGCCTTTAACTGATTTTTGGCGTATTGGAAGAGGTATGTCTAATCGCTTAGCACGTCTTGGTCTATATACTATGTATCAAATTGCACATACACCTGAAGATTTGCTCTATAGAGAATTTGGAATTGATGCAGAGCTCCTTATTGATCATGCATGGGGAAGAGAAAGTGTAACTCTAAAAGATGTTCAAGCTTATAAGCCGAAAGCAAAAAGCATATCTTCTGGTCAAGTTTTAATGAGAGATTATACTCCAGAAGAAGCTTTGGTAGTTGTAAAAGAGATGGCTGATGAAGTAACGCTTCTTCTTACTGAAAAGAAAATGCGAGCATCAACATTCACTCTTAGTATCGGCTATTCAAAATCTTCTGGTGGCGATTTTTCTAACGGAACTTCTTCTATTAATAGTTCAACAAGCCAAGATTCTCTTATTAGACGAATCTATATTGATTTATACAGTCAGCTTGTTGATAGGGAGAAAACTATTCGACGTTTCTATCCTATAGCCTCTTCTTTAACAAAAGAAGAAGAGGGTAGGCAATTGGACCTATTTGCAGATAACGAAAAAGAAGATAAGAAGAATCGCATTCAAAAAGCAATATTAGAGCTTAAAGATACTTATGGTAAAAACATAATCATAAAAGGTATGGACTACGAAGAAAATGCCACAGGACGCGATAGAAACAAACAAATAGGAGGCCATAAAAGTGGCGAATGAAAAGAGAGAAAAGATGCCTATAGAGCAAAGAGCCAAACTCTTCATGCCTTTTGCGGCTCTACGAGGTCTAGAAGAGGCATTAGAAAAAAAGAGAGAAGAGATGCTTAAAGAAAATAAGATAATTCTCTCAGAAGATGGGATTATGGAAGTAGATAATCTTCTTCGAGATCTAAAAAAAGGTGACGAGGTTTTTCTTTCTTACTATGATGGTGATAGATATAAAGATAAAAAAGGCTTTGTCGATAAAATAGATAGGCAAAATGAGTGTATCTTAATGGAAAAAGAGCCTATCTATTTTTCAGACATTCTCTCAATCAGAAAAGAAAAAGAGTAGTCGGGATGGGCGGGCTCGAACCGCCGACCCCCAGTCCCCCAGACTGATACGCTAAACCTCTGCGCTACATCCCGAAACATCTAATCGTTACATCTTTATTTTACTTAGTCAACATAGCTCTATGAATAAAAAAGTGGTCACCGATAGAGGCAACCACTATAGCTTTATTTAAGTTTCTTTATCTCTTCGACACTGTTTTCAAT
>JBNMJW010000194.1:0-3401 GCA_050874025.1 Candidatus Ornithospirochaeta sp. | reverse complement strand
CCCAAAAAGTGTTGTATAGATTTTCAAGCTAGAGAAACACCCAACTTTTGAAACGTATCTTTTATCTTCTTAGTGGTGTTCAGCGTAACCCATTCATTGTTTCCATTTGTAGCCTTTGTTATAGCTTCTCCCATCAGCAGAATATCTTTTACAGTATAGTCGCCGTTAAGGTTTTCCTTGATCAATGAGTCAGCCTTGAAGAACATGAGAGATGCAACAAAGTTTATCATCGTCCACCCCTCAAAAGTATTTGCCTTTGTCTCATAGGTAGTACCAAGAGAAAGTGTGTTTTTGTTAGTGTCTATCATCTCCTCAATCTCCCATCTTGTCTTGTAATCGAGGTATGCATCCTTTGGTTCCATATCTTTGCTTGCAATTAGGAATGTTATTCCGAAGAATTTAGTATCTTCATGGACTTTCTTATCTTGTTCGTCAGTGAGAGAGTTAGAGTCAAGCTTTTCCTTATAAAAGTAAGAAGACATTCTCACTCTCCTTAAATCCTCGTCGAAGAAGACAAACATTGTTACTCCATCTCTTTTGCTGTAGGCTACTTTTTTATAAGTAATTCTCCTTTTACGATAGAAAAACCACTGACCTCCTCCAGTTAATAGAGTGTTGACATTATATTTTTTTGCTTCTGTATCATTCTCTGAGAGAGGAATGATGAAATCGGCTTCTGCTTCAGTAAGAGCATCAAATATTGGTGAAGAGAAAAATCCCTTGTCCAATATTATTATGTTGCCACCCATCTTTAATTCAGTTAAAACCGAAAGAAAAGCTGTTTTGTCTGAGATGTTTCCTAGAAAAGACTTGCAGTAGACTGGCATATGACTGTCTCTGTTAAAACCGAACATCACTCTTATCTGTTCACACCCTTTGTTATGTGGGTTATACCCCTTAATAACATATGGATTTTCACTTTGACTCTCAAAAGAAGATCCATCAAATATAATCTTCTCACACTTAGTAGGACATAAAGAATTATAGAACTGAACCATCTGTGGCCTCATCAATGATAGTTTCTCAAGAAAGTCACTTGCTGTATTCTTGTTTAAAGCAACAGAAGGGATAAGGCGACTGATGTATGACTTCTCATATGCAATATCCATTGTCTTTAGTCTTAAATTATTGTCTATCAACCTTAACAAGGCCATTGTATATATCCTAAGTCCATCTATCCCGAAGGAGTCTGTCAGACTATTCATTATCTCTTTTGAGATGGAAAACAAAAACCAAGTAGCTCCATACTCCTTTGTTTCTGAAATAGCTACTTCTGGAGTTTTTGTATTTGCTACAAATCCTATCCCTTCGTATATCTGACCTATGCAACCAAGGTATTGAGTTTTGCTCTTCTTTGTTGTTTTGTCATATACCCCTTTAACCTTGTAAACATAGTAGTGACCACCCTTAGCTCTTATCTCTGTATTCTTAGGTCTAAAACTCTTTATAGAATCTGGAATCATAGGCTCTCCTTATCTATACAACACTATACCACACCATTGCTAAAAAGTAAAGAAAAATTGAGCAATATTTAGGTCTCCAGACAGAGTTTTTAAGACGAAAATAAAATCGCTAAAAGAAAAACAGCCAAGTGTTTTGTATACTCGACTGTTTTATAGCATTAAATATATCGTGTTGTTATAAAAACAAAGCTAAAAGTGTTATTTTTTCTATACTACACTTTTTGGGAGTTTAATTTTATTAGAAAAATCAAATCGCTTTTTTCTGGGTTTATGCAAATAGAGGCATCGACATTAAGCAAAGCAAAATTATTTATATAGGAAAGGAAGATAAACCAATATGCGGAAAAGAAACAAATGGCTGATTGCTGTTGTGCTTCTGATTTGTATAGCCTCTCTAGGAGTAAACATTTTGTTAATATCTCGGGGGGGGGTATGTAAATAAAGCACTTTTCAAACTTGGTATAGCTGAATACAAGGAACCGTTTAACTGGAAGGTTGATAGCTGGAAGACAAGTCTGGAACAGATGAATGTTGATGCTGAAATTGTTTTCTTCGGAGACAGTATTACACGAGGGGGACAGTGGAGTACAGCATTTCCGAAGAAGAAGATTGTTAACCTTGGTATTTCCGGAGATACCATTTATGGAATGATAGAGCGTGTGAAGATGCTTGCTACAGTAAAACCGGAGAAAGTGTTCATCTGTGGCGGGATTAATTCTTTGACTGATCGGAATATGCCCATTGTGGTTGAACAGTACAAGAATCTTTTAAAGGAGATTTATGAAACGGTTCCCGATGTGAAAGTTTATGTTCAGTCTGTACTGCCAATCAGCGAAGCCAAGGAAAAAGAGTGTGCGGACAATATCATGATTACGAGATTTAATAACGAACTAGAAATATTGACAGAAGAGTATAATGCAACCTATGTTGATGTCAACAGTCTATATGTTCTGAATGGAGCGATGAATCCAGACTTGACTAAGGATGGTATTCATTTGAAACCGGAAGCATATGATCGATGGTATGAGATGATAAGAGCACATATTACTGAATGAATAAGTTCAGCATTAAAGAACAGGAGTAATTGTTTTTGTGAGGCGCGAAGACCAGCTTGGCTTAGATATTCCATAATGAGAAGGAGGCCTGCCATGCTAAATGAAGATAAAAAGTTAAAGCGATTTCTTGTGTTGCAGTCCTTCTGCCCTTTGTTCCTGCTTATATTCATTCAACATGTAGGACACTGTGACTTGATTATCCGCTTTTTCGCATGCCTTTTTCAAGGTGATTGGTCAGTTGTCGGACGAGCATGGAATAGCAGGTTCTTGGGAGATGTAGTCATTACATTTCTATGCCTGCTGTGGTTCTTGATAACGGCTATTGTAGCCCTTGGTTTTTCGAATCTACAGAACAGCGGTTATGATCATCATGGAGAAATGATAATCATTGGATTGGAGAAAAAGGATTCGGGAGTGACTTTTCTTGTGACGTTTGTTCTTCCGTTGCTTGTCGATGATGTGTCCACACCAAGAGGGTTTATATTCTTCATTGTTTTGCTCACAATGGTTGTTTTTCTTCTGATGAGATCGGACCTTTTTTACCAGAATCCAGTGTTGGTTGCTCTACGCTATAAAACCTACGAGTTTCAATTTCTTTCTCCGTATCAGGATGTAAAAGATAATAAAACTTACATCGGTCTAAGTAGGGGTGGACTGCCATTTGATGGAGCAACCATAAAAAGGAAATATATCTCAGATGATGTATTTCTGGTTTACAACGATTGAGAAGACCAAGAAGGGTTATACTAAGAGCATAAAACAGACAAAGGAGTGAAAAATATTCGGATAGAGGCTACCATATAGAAGGAGATTCTTTATATGGGAAGAAACAAAAAGACTTACACAGATAAGTTTAGAATCAAGTGCCTTACCGAAATGATGG
>JBNMJW010000193.1:0-3410 GCA_050874025.1 Candidatus Ornithospirochaeta sp. | reverse complement strand
CCCTTATTATCAAGAGCCCGAATTTAAGGCTTTTTTGAAAGAAAATGACATTATGGCTCAATCGTGGTATCCACTAGGGCATGGCGACAAAACGCTTCTAAAAGAGCCTCTTTTTACAAAACTTGGAGAAAAATATAACAAATCTAGTGCTCAGATTATTCTCAGATGGCATATTCAGGTTGGCAATATTGTCATTCCTGGCTCAAAGAACATTGAGCACATTAAATCGAATTTTGACATTTTTGATTTTGCCTTAGATAATGACGAAATGGCAGAGATTAAAGCTTTAAATAAAAATGTGCGTTATTACACTAGTACGCCAGAATTGCTGAAAAAATATGCAGAAATGGTGCCTCCGGTTGATGAACAAAAGTGAAGGAAATAAATATGATGAAAAAAATGCAAAAGCTATGTGGCTTAATATTTGTTTTTTTGTTTGCTTTGTCTTTGTTTGCTTGCACAAGCAAAACAAGTAATAATACTATCCCCAACGAATCTAATGATGCGCCAAATGAAAATGCTTCTAATGATAAAGTACTTGTCGTCTACTTTTCAGCTACTGGAAACACAAAGCGCGTGGCTGAGTATATTGCCAAAACTACAAATGCCAAGCTCTTTGAAATTGTACCGAGCATCCCTTATTCTTCTAGCGATTTAAGGTGGACAGACAGCACTAGCAGAGTCAGCCGCGAGCATGAAGACCAAGTTCTCAGAGATGTGCCATTAGTTACTGCAAAGGTCGAGAATTGGGATGAGTTTGATACCGTGTTTATCGGCTATCCGATTTGGTGGGGAATTGCGGCATGGCCAATAAATAACTTTGTGAAAAACAATGATTTTTCAAATAAGACAGTTATTCCCTTTGCAACTTCATCTTCTTCAGGTCTTGGGCAAAGTGGAGCTTTGTTGGAAGAGATGGCAGGTACTGGCACCTGGCAGACTGGTCAGCGTTTCTCTAGTAGCGTTAGCCAAAACAGCGTGCTCGAATGGGTAAATAGTCTTGGCTTAAATGAACGATAGAGTGCAAATTGACGTTTTTGCTTGTTGTATAAGTGATTGAGATAAAAAGTGCAGTAAGATACTTTATAAATGTAAAATATTTACATGTTATAATTATAGATCTGTATTTTTATTACTATTTACACGAAGGATGTCATATTAGAAAGATGGGTAACCTCTTTAATTTTAAATGTAGAATAAGGCCAAAAATTTATCATCTTATAGTTATGTTTTAGAAGTTTGATGAAAAAGGAGGCATTTCATTTGGCAAATAAAGAAGATGAAATAACCATCTGTTCCAGAGCTACAGAATACTTATTGCCTCGGTTGGCGATCAGCATGATAGCATTGAAATGCGCTACGAGGATGAAAATATATGGCTGACACAGAAGATGCTAGCTATACTGTATGACGTAGATGTTCGTACAATTAATGAGCATATTAAAAAAATCTATTCTGATTCAGAACTTGATGAAGATTCAACCATCCGGAATTTCCGGATAGTTCAAACGGAAGGTTCTCGTCAAGTGACACGTGATACCAAGTATTACAATCTTCAAATGATTATTGCTGTAGGCTTTAAGGTTAATTCTGAACGTGCAGTTCTCCAAGTTCTTTTAACAAAAATGTTGTCTTTACATCTTTTCTTACTCTTTTTCTATTTTATGCTCTTAGTATTAGTAGCTACAGGCAAGGTATCTGACCGAACTATAAGGCATTAGGCTGATAATGTCGAATTATTTTATTAATGTGTAATGATTCTTCTCATTTAAACTTGTTTTGTAGCAAATGTGTTGCAAATAGATACACATTTTATTATTATTTGATTGATTTAGAGGTTAAAAGTATGTCCGCAATTAAAACAGCAGGTGTAAATGCAAGAATAGATTCAAGTATAAAGACACAAGCTGAGAGTATTCTCTCTCAGTTGGGACTTCCTAGATCTGTGGCAATCGATGCGTTTTATCGCCAGATTATCATTCATGGAGGATTGCCATTTTCGTTGACTATTTCTCAGAGTTGGGTTCCTGCATACGATGAAATGTCAAAAAGCGAATTAAATCAAATGCTGGTTACAGGAATTTCACAAATCAAAGAAGGAAAAACAGTCAGCATGGATGAAGTTTTTAATGGTATTGAGGTGGACTGAGAGAAATAAATGGATCAATACCACATCGATTTTGCTTTGCAAGCTAAAGAGCATTTAGAAAAAATTTATAATTACATCAAGAATGTGTTAGCTTCTCCGATTGCTGCAAGAAGGACAGTCTCTCTGATTAAGAATGAAATAATTTTGCTTAAAACATCTCCTATACGAGTTCAGTTGGTGTCTGAAGAACCATGGTACTCTCTAGGCGTTCGTAGAAGTAGAGTCAAAAACTACTATATCTATTTTATGGTTGATGAAGTAAACAAAATAGTTCATGTTGTTGCTATCATCTATGCTAGAAGAGACCAGTCTTGACAGCTAGAAGAGCTTGATCTTAGATAACACAACATATTATGCAGTTTGAAGCATCTTGGAGAAATCTTAGGTGTTTTTTCATGGTCAAATGAGTTTAAATGAGCATATTTTGTGTTTCTATTTATGTGACAAGATGTTGATTAGAGCTATTTGTACTCATTTTGGCTTTTCTCAGCCTTTGCAAAGATGAAACAATCATCCGTTCCAACGTTTGCAGAATACTTAACATATGTTGACCTCGATTGGTGATAAGTAAGATAGCATTTAAATACGCTACAAGGATGAAAATATATGGCTGTGTAAAGGGTAAACTCAAAATGTAGAAAAGGGCATTTCCACTCGATAATACAACATTTGTTATTGCACTAGGTGTAAAATATTATACTGAGCGTATAGCAAGCAAAAGTGTTTAAGTAATCTTAATAAAGCATGAAAAGGTTTAATCGCTTTTTATCGGAGTACATTTTTCTTAAAAAAAGAAATTGTTCTCTGTTTTTTAGGTAGAATTCTCTAAATTAATAGAAATGCTTGAATGATGCAAAAAGGAAAACTTAATGACAGGAGAAATGATGTGGCAAGAGTATTGCCACGCTACTAATACAGATATAAATACTCGTCATGATATATGGAAGTTCTGTGGTGGAGGAATGGTTGCAGATGAATTAGCATCTTTAGTTCTTGCAGGAAGAAAGAGCGCAACTTCGAGTTCAAAAATTGCGTATGAAATTGAAAATGAAGATCTTCCAAAAGTAGGAACATATAGTGTTATTCTTTATGATAATGATGAAGCCGCATGCATTATCAAAGATACGAAAGTATCTATTGTTCCTTTTAGTGAAGTAAGTACAGAGCATGCTTATAAAGAAGGAGAGGATGACCGTAGTTTAAGCAAATGGAGAGAAGTCCATCGTCGCTTTTTTACTCTAGACTACAATAAGGCAGGGCT
>JBNMJW010000192.1:0-3424 GCA_050874025.1 Candidatus Ornithospirochaeta sp. | reverse complement strand
GTATATAAATAATTATATTCGACATGTAGAAAAACTCACATCTTGTTTTTAAAAATATTTTATATTTTTTGTATTTTTATACAAAAAAGTAGTTGACCTATATAATAAAAGAGAATATCGTATGCACATCTTAAATAAATATACAAATAAGGATATAAAAATGAAAAAGTTCCTCTCTCTATTATTAATTGTCTTACTAGCATCTTCATTTATTTTTGCACAGGGTTCTTCTGAGAAGAAAGAAGATAAAGTTTATACAGTTGCGGTGTCTTGTGACTACCCTCCTCTAGAGTACATTGACGATAATGGAAATGCCGTTGGATACGAAGTAGAGTTAGTTAAGGCTGTAGCCGAAGAAATGGGAATTAAAGTTGAAATTGCCAACGTTTCTTTTGATGGAATTATTGCAGGAGTACAGGGTGGTCAGTATGATATCGGAGCTTCAGGCTTAACAATAACAGATGAAAGAAAAGCTAGCGTTGACTTTACAACACCTGTTCTTCAGTTTGCACTATCTATTGTCACAAAGAATGATAATACAGATATCAAAAACGAAAGCGACTTAGAAAATAAAAAAGTTGGTGCTCAGCTTGGCTCAACATGTCAGTTTGCCTGTGAAGATATTGGCTTAACTGTTTCAACATATGATGAAGCACCATCTGCAGTTCTTGACTTAGCTAATGGCAATCTCGATGCTGTTGTTCTTGATAGTGTTGTAGCAGAGGACTTTGTTCTCACAAACGAAAGCTATTCTAAAGTTCTAAAAATTGCTGGATCATTTGAAAATTCTGATGATATGGGAATGGTCGTAAAGAAAGGAAACACAGAGCTTCTTTCTATCCTCAACGAAGGTTTGAAGAAAGTAAGTGAGAATGGAAAGATTAATGAGCTCAAAGCTAAATATGGTCTTAAATAATTAATATAATTGACTCCTTTTGGTCAGAGGGTTTTCTCTCCCCTCTGGCCTTTTACTATGAAATGATAAGGAAGAAATATGGACATCAATCATAAGCCAGTAAAAGAAATTAAAGATAAGGTAATATCTGTCGATCCTACAGAAACAAAAAAAGAACCAACTGTAATTGCTATGACAGATGGTGTTCTAATACCTAAAAAAGCCAACAAACACCTCATTACCTCTTGGCGTCTTACTTTTATAGGTTCTGTTGCGCTTTTAATCCTATTGTGTACTCTAAAACCAGATGTATATTGGAAGATTTTTGTATACACAGTTACTGGTATACCTACTACATTTGAATGTACTATCTTCGCAATTCTTGGTGCTGTTTTAATTGGTACACTTACAGGTCTTGGTTCTTCTTCAAAAAATAGATTTATCAACCAACTCTGTGGTGTTTATGTTGAACTCATTAGAGGTATTCCTCTTCTTGTTCAATTAATGTTCCTCTACTATGCACTAGGCTCTTTAATACATATAGAAGGAATTGTAGCCGCAATTGTTGCCCTCTCAATCTGTTTTGGTGCTTATATGGGAGAGATCGTTAGAGCTGGTATTCAATCAATACCAAAGGGACAAACTGAAGCAGCAACTGCATTAGGATTAAGCAAAAGCCAAACATTTATACATGTAATACTCCCCCAGACATTTAAGGTTGTCTTACCTGCTATTGGTAATGAGTTTATCTCTATGCTCAAAGATTCTTCTTTGGTATCTATTCTTGCGCTTTCAGATATTCTAAAGCGTGGTAGAGAATATATTTCGAGAACATTTTTATCTTTGCAGACAATGTTAATTGTCGCTCTTATTTATCTTATTCTTACACTTATTCTTTCTAGGCTAGTTGGATTAATGGAGGAGAGATTACACAAAAATGGCTAAAATAGAAATCAAAAACTTATATAAAGATTACATGAACAATGATGGAACCGTGCTCCATGCAGTAAAGAATGCTTCCTTAACGGTAAATGATGGTGAGGTTGTCGTAATTATTGGGCCAAGCGGAAGTGGAAAGTCTACTCTTCTTAGAACTGTAAACGGCATAGAAAAAGCCCAAAGTGGATCTATAACAATTGATGGCATAGACATAATGGATGAAAAAACGGACATAAGGAAAATAAGGGAAGAGGTCGGAATGGTTTTCCAATCATTTAATCTTTTCCCGCACCTTACTGTACTTGAAAACATCACTCTAGCACCAATAAAGGTAAAAAAAATCAGCAAAGCTGAAGCTGAAAAGAAAGCAATGGCTTTATTAAAAAAAGTCGGGCTTGAGGATAAAGCTAACCAAAAACCACATCAACTATCTGGAGGGCAACAGCAACGTGTAGCTATTGCACGAGCGCTAGCAATGGAACCAAAGGCAATGCTCTTTGATGAGCCAACTTCCGCACTGGATCCAGAAATGATTAAAGAAGTTCTTGATGTAATGCTATCACTAGCAAAAAGTGGCATGACAATGCTCTTAGTAACTCATGAAATGGGATTTGCAAAAGCTGCCGCAGATAAAGTCATCTTTATGGCTGACGGAGTAATTGTTGAGGAAGGAAAACCTGAAGATATGTTCACTTCCCCAAAAGAACAAAGGACTAAAGATTTCCTAAATCATATTCTGTGAACCAATAAAGGCCGTCCGCATATGGATGGCCTTTTAAGTTTTAATAAAGTTTATTTTTTTAGTGCCTCTAAGATCTCTTTTTTAAGTTCGTCAGGAATAGTAAGACTACTAATTGTTTCTGTAACTCTATAGGACTCAATAGCAATACCAGCTTCTTTGCCTTCTAATAGGCCTTCTGCTCGTCCTGCTAACAATCCCTCCTCTCGTCCTGCTAACAATCCTTCCTCTCGACCTTCTTCTCTAGAGAAATCTATAAACTTCCTGATTCTTTTTTCTTGACTCATATTTCTCATAATTTCATCTACCTCTTCTTTATGCTCTTTAATGAAGTCAACTAGTATTTCGCACTCTAGACACTCCTCAATTGTCTTTTGTATCGCTATTTCTGTTCGCCCATACTTATCTCTATTTTTATCATAGATTTCTGAGAATATACAGATTTCTTTAAGTATACCAAGTGCATTATTTCGGCTTATTACCTTTACAGGCATACAGAATTCTTTTCTCTTCTCTCCTTCGTTACTTGAACCATATAGCCAATTAGGAATATCTTTTCTTCCTCCTGTATAGAGACAGAAGAAATGTGGGTCAGGTATATAATCTCTCCTGTTCTTATATTTCTTGTCATCCCAATTATCAACAAGCTTTCCAATTGTCTCGCCATAATATTCAATCATTCTATAAGGCAAGTTAGGAGACCAAGTAGATTGGCACTCTATAAAGACTACTAGCTTATCTCTAACTTTAAAGCTTATGTCATTATAGAGGCCATTAACAAATATACTCTCGAGAGTAATAATCTCTAATTCTTCTTCTCTAATATCGCTGTCGCTAGGATAAAGAGAGAT
>JBNMJW010000191.1:0-3516 GCA_050874025.1 Candidatus Ornithospirochaeta sp. | reverse complement strand
GTAAGGAGGAAACTCCATCTCCCCAAACCTCTCTTTTCTTAAACTATAAGTTACTTTCTTGCTTTCTTAGAACTACTTTATTTCTTATTTGGAATTTTTCTTTTGTTTTCACATTTGGAAAAGTTAGATGTGAATCATACAGCCCCATTTTTTTATCGACGAGTCTTTTAAGTATGGTATTATTTAGATATGAGTGATAAAGAGCTGTTAGAACTTTTAAGAACTCTTGTTGAAACAGAGTCTGTTACAGGAAATGAAGAAAAAATTGTAAATAAACTAGAAAACATTTTTATATCTCTTGGTTTTGAAGTTGTAAAGACACCTTCTGGCTGTATTTGTGGTGTAATCGATTCTCATATTCCAGGCCCTGTTGTTTTACTTGATAGTCATGTAGATACAGTTTGCGTTCCAGATGTTACAAAATGGAAGCATAATCCATTTTTGCTAACAAAGGGTGGTGATAGACTTTATGGCCGCGGCACTTCAGATATGAAAGGAGGTCTTAGTGCGGCAATTGCTAGTAGTAGCGAATTTGTTAAGACCATTAAGAAAGGAAAAATTGTTGTTTCTTGCATTGTTGAAGAAGAACGCTTTGAGGGAATTTGTGCTAGAGAAGTAAGCGAAATCTTCAATCCGGACTACGTAATTATTTGTGAATCAACTCACTGTAAACTAAATATAGGGCAGAGAGGAAGATGCGAAATACTACTTACAGCAGAAGGAAAGAGTTGCCACTCATCCAATCCAGAAGAAGGCGAAAATGCTGTTCTTAATGCAATAAAAGCAATAGAGACAATAGAAGAACTTAAAGTAAACGAAAATGAGATTTTGGGACGTGGCATTATGGTGTTAACAGATATAATATCTAGCCCGTTCCCTGGGATGAGTATCGTTCCAGAAAAATGCTTTGTTACTTATGATAGGCGTACGCTTGTAGGTGAAACAGAAGAGAGCGTAATAGAGCCAATTAATAGAATTTTGAAAGAGAAGAAAATAAAAGCAGAGGCCAAAATAGCCATTGGGAAGACTACTAGCTACACAGGCCTTACTCTTTCTAGTCCACGCTTCTTCCCATCTTGGTTGTATCCAATAGAAAGTCCTATTGTTCAAAAGGCAAAGGAAGGCCTAGAAAGAGCAAATCTCTTTGAAGGCTACAGCCACTATTCTTTCTGTACTAATGGTAGCCACTACGCAGGAGAAAGAAAAATACCAACTATCGGCTATGGCCCAGGAGAAGAAAAGTGTGCTCATATCGTTGATGAGTACATTGAAGAAGAGGATCTATATAAAGCAAAGCGAGGGCTTGAGGCAATTATTTCTTCTCTACTTAGTTAATTTGGGTAGTGCCTTATATCTCCATCTGGAGTTTCTATAGTCCAAATATCGTTGTTCCTCTCTTTTAAGTAGCACTTTGAGAGAGGAATTTTTCCACCACCTTCAGGTAAGTCGAGAGTGTATTGAGGCATGCCAAGACCTGAAAGACTTTCTCTCATCTCTTCTTCAAGCTTTAAGCCATCAGAAAGAGCTACTCTTAGGTGCCTTGTTCCTTGTACAAGGTCACCTTGGAATAGGTAATATGGCTTTATTCTATTGTAGAGAAGGGTATTGCAAAGCTCTACTTGTGCCTCAAGCGTATCATTAACACCCTTAAGAAGCACACATTGATTCATCATAGGAATTCCGAGTTTTACAAAGCCTTCGATAGCGACTTTCGTATCTGGAGTGAGTTCGCTTGCATGATTGAACTGTGTTAAGAGATAGAATGGAGCGCCGTGATTATTCTTTTCAATTATCTTAAAGAGTTCAGGTGTGAAACGTTTAGGATTACTAAAAAGAGCTCTTGTGCATAGACGTAGTATTAAATCCTCTCTAGCTTCTTTTAATGAAGATAAAAGGTAATCTAATCTTTCATTACTAAGAGTAAAAAGATCTCCTCCTGTTAATAGAAGCTCTTTTATTTCCATATGTTCCTTTAGAAAATTAAGTGCATCTTTTATATCACTATCGCTACAAGGACCAACCATACTACCTGAAAAACGACGACGAAAACAATGTCTGCAATAGGCAAAGCAACTATCTGTAACTAAAAATGCGGCTCTGTTTTTGTAACGCCTAACTAAACGAGGTGTAATGGAATATCTATGTTCCTCTTGAGGGTCAAGAGTACCTACAGTATCATCATTTTCCATTCTCGTTGGAACAAACTGGTGTCTTATAGCTTCTTCATTTATTAGGGGAATAATATTATCAGAGATAAGAATTGGTAGTGTATTTTTTCCGTTTGCATCCCATTCTCTTTCTTCGTTTGTAAGACAAATATATTTCTCAAGTTCTTCTAGATTAGTAATAGCCATTCGAATGTTGTACACTTTTATCATCTTTTTAACAACATGCAAGTAATTATTAAAATTGAAAGGATACTTGATAGATAATATAATGGAAATAATTGACAACCCTTTTGGAGGTTATTGTGTCTGATAAGAGAATTGAATTGAAATTAAACTATAAGAGAACTCTTCTTATAGGTTTTGCGTTCTTTGGCATATTATTACTTTGGCAAGTCTATGATTCTTGGTGTCCAACATTTTTGACAGATATTTTTGCGCGAAAGATGTATGGTCAAAGTTCTTCTCAATTAAAAGCGTCCGGAGATGCTCATCATATATTAAATGTCCAATGGATAGTTGGAATTATTATGGCATGCGATAATGCTGCTGCTTTGATTCTCTTGCCTATATTTGGTCGTCTTTCAGATAAGACAAAGACTCCTATTGGAAAGAGAATGCCATATACTCTTGTCGGAACATTTGTCTCTGCAATTGTTTTTCCATTTATTCCGCTCTTTTTCCACTACAATAATATGGTTGGAATGGTTATAAGCATGGCATTAGTCCTCATCTTTATGATGATGTATCGTAACCCTGCAGTTGCTCTTATGCCAGATATTACTCCAAAGCCATTAAGAGCAAAGGCTAATGGACTTATTAACATAATGGGTTATTTAGGCGGGGCTGCAGCAACAGTCCTCGGTATATTCTTGCCTCTTTCTAATTATATCAACGTTCAAGATGAAGCAAGAAAGCTCATGATTATCGAAATACCATTTATTGTAGCTTCAGTCTTAATGACAGTTTCTGCTCTCGTCCTTTTCTTTACAATCAAAGAGAACAAGATTGAAGAAGAGATTAAAGATGAGTTAGAAGAGGGTGAAAGGGAAGCAGCAATTGAAAATCCTATTGATGATTCTAAGCCTATGAGCAAGGCAAACAAAGCAATGCTTTGGGCAATTTTAATTGCAGAATTCTTCTGGTTTATGGCAGATAATGCTATTGGAACATATATAGGAAACTACGTAATTTATTACCTTAATAGCGTATCTAGTGCAACTATGATACTTACTATCATTGGTGGACTTGCTTCTGTTATAGGTTTCGCAACAGCTGGTTCTATTGCCGATAAGATTGGACGTAAATGGACTATTGCAATAGGCTTATTACTTACAGTTTTAGGTTATAT
>JBNMJW010000190.1:0-3528 GCA_050874025.1 Candidatus Ornithospirochaeta sp. | reverse complement strand
TATAAAACCTAAACGATGAGCAGACTCAACAAGGAGCCTATCATTTTTAATTACAACAGGAACAACTCTACACTTAGTTCTTTCTGCTATTTTGAAAGCTCCATTTTTAAAAGTTCCTACTTCGCCTGTCTTGCTTCTAGTCCCTTCAGGGAAAACAACAAGAGAATGACCTTCATCTACCCACTGACAGCCCTGACGAACTGAGTCAACAATGCTACGAGCACTTTTGCGATCGATTTTTATGCATTTAAGAGAGATCAACAAACCATGCAAAAGAGGAACTTTAAATAGCTCTTTTTTTGCCATCATTGATGGAAAACGACCAAGAGAACAATAGAAAAATGGAATATCAATCATAGAATTATGGTTCGGTGAATAGATAACGCTTTCACCTTTAGGTGGTATATTTTCTTTTCCATCAACATGTACTCTTGCTCCTATAGCTATCATTATCCACCAACAGAGAATTAAATAGAAAAAGGATGATACTGAATGAGCCAATTTTTGGGCTCTAAATAGGGAAAAGAAATAAAAGAAAAACAAACCTACCACTGCAAGAACAAGAGAAGGAATGACAAGAATTATAGAAATAGTTAAACGGATTATTTTTAGAGCTTTTTTCATATGCATTCCTATTTTATTGAATAGAGCTTATAGTAGAGGCCTTTTTTCTCTAAAAGTTCCTCATGGGTGCCCTTTTCAACAATCTTTCCTTTATCTAAAACAAAAATTTCATCACTATCTATGATAGTTGATAATCTATGTGCTATTACAATGCTAGTACGTCCTTTTGCAAGTTCATTAAAAGCATTTTGAATTAAAGCTTCACTCTCTGTATCTAGAGAACTTGTTGCCTCATCAAAGACAAGTATTGGTGGATTTTTTAAAAATACACGTGCAATGCTTAATCTTTGTTTTTGACCACCACTAAGTCTCGTGCCTCTCTCTCCGACTTGTGTATCGAGTCCTAACGGAAGAGAAGAAACAAAATCGCTCAAATTGGCTTTTTTCAGTGCAAACCATATCTCTTCGTCAGTACAATCTGGACGTCCATAGGCAATATTATCGCGAATAGAAGCATCGAATAAGAACACATCTTGTTGAACAAAGCCAATGTTTGAACGTAGAGAACGCTGAGTCACATCTAAGACATCTTGTCCATCTATTGTAATTGAACCTGTATCTCTTTCATAAAAACGTGCAAGAAGAGAAACAGTTGTGCTCTTTCCTGCCCCGCTTTCTCCAACTAAAGCAACTCTCTTTCCGCCATCAATTTTCATTGAAAGGTTATCGAGAACAGGTTCATCTTCACCTTCATAGTGGAAAGAAACATTTTCAAAAACAATGTCTCCTTTAGTTACTTTCAATGGCTTTGCATTAGGTCTATCTAAAATTGAAGGTGCAACATCCATAATCTCAGTAAAGCGTTCAAAAGATGAGGCCCCTTGGCTATATTGCTCAGCAAAGTTAATAAGTCTATCTATAGGAGGAAGAACAACAGAAACATAGAGAATAAAAGTAAGCAAGTCAGCAACTCCAACTTTGCCGTTTATTATTAAAATGATTCCACCTGCAACTGTTATAAAGTAGTAGATTTGTCGCATAAAAGAAATCCCTGTTTGATAGAATGCCATCTCCTGGTACATATCTTCTCTAGAATTTTTCAGCGACACATTAGACTCTGCAAACTTTTGTTCTTGGTACTCTTCTCTTGAGTAAGATTTAACTTCCCTTATGCCTGAAATAGAGTTTTCAGCTGTAACATTAATTTCACTAATACGCTTTCTTATTGCTCTATTTTTATTCTTTAATCGTTTATTAAATATGATTCCATATACTGCCATGATTGGAAGTGGAATAATTGAAACAGAAGCTAAAAGAGGAGACATAATAAACATCAAAACATAAGCGCCTGTTATAGTTAGTACAGATATTACTATATCCTCAGGGCAATGATGCGCAACTTCTGCAATATTAAATAGGTCGTTGGATATCCTACTCATAATATCGCCAGTCTTTGTTTTATCGAAATACGAGAAAGAAAGCTTCTGTAAGTGATGAAACAAATCCGAACGCATATCATTTTCTATCCACGTACCTAAATAATGTCCCCATTTTATTCTTATATATGTGCAAACTGATTCTAATATATAACACGAGAGTATCAAGGCTAAATAGAAGACAATAATTGAATATACAATCCCATCTTTTGGACCTTGTATAATTGCAAGCACCTTTCTAACAAAATAAGGAGCAACAATAGATAGAACACTAGATAAAAAAGCAACAACCAAGTCTAAAATAAACCAAAACTTATATGGCTTATAGTAACTAATAAAGCGAGAGAATAATCCTTTCTTTTTATCCATTCTTTTTCCCTTTGAAAATGGAAATAATTCGTGCAAAGAAACTTTTCTTCTTTGGCATCTCTTTTTCGACAATTGTTTTTTCGTTCTTTGATTGATTTGAATAGGTCTTTTTATAGTAAGCCATGCGTTCTTCAAGCGTCATTGAACTTAACTTATTAAAGTCTGTTGCAGACTTATTTTCAGACCCATCTTTCTTCTTTTGTGTAACCTTTTTATCTTTAAATGTAGGCTTCTTTACTCTTGATTTATTAGAGGAAGCAGTTCTTCTTACAGCCCTTAGATGCCTATTGCTACCATAGTCCTTAGACTTATCTTCTACCTTTTCTAGTCTAACCTCGTCTGGCCACAATACAGGAATCTTCATCTGAATATAGTTTTCAATAGCTTCTAAGCCATAAATATATTCTTCACAAGCAAGAGTAATTGCTTTTCCACTCTTACCAGCACGGGCAGTTCGACCTATTCTATGAACGTAGTTCTCATAATCTTCAGGAATGTCATAGTTTACGACAAGCTCTAAGTTATCTATTTGCAGTCCTCTAGCAGCAACATCTGTCGCAACAAGGTACTTAAGCTCGCCTTTCTTCATTCTTTCAATTGTTTCTAGACGTTTACTTTGAGCCATATCTCCCATCAGATATTCAGTTTTGTACCCATTCATATTTAATCTTTGAGATACTTCTACTGTTTTATCTTTTGTGTTTGTAAATATAAGGCAAGAAGAAGGGTTAAGCTTCTTTAGTATAGATAAAAGTAGATCAAATTTTTCATCTTTGCTTACATGAAAGAGTTCCTGAGTAATATTTTTTACAGTTATTTCTTCAGGTTGAACAGCAATCTCGAGGCTATTATTCATGTACCCCCAAGCAAGGTTTTTGACCCTACTTGTCATTGTTGCACTAAAAAGCATTGTCTGCCTTGACTCTTTATCTCTAAAGGATGCAAACATTGCTTTTATATCTGGGAAGAAGCCCATATCAAACATTCTATCTGCTTCATCCAATACTACGATATCAAATGTACGAAAATCTATTCTTCTGCTCTTTGAATAATCTAAAAGACGACCAGGAGTACCAACATACAGACTTAACCCATCCTCGATCTCTTTCTCTTGCTCTTTATAGCCCACTCCACCATAAAAACATCCTGTATTGTATCC
>JBNMJW010000189.1:0-3561 GCA_050874025.1 Candidatus Ornithospirochaeta sp. | reverse complement strand
TCATAAAACATCGTTAATAAAAATTTAGGAGTTTTGATATGAAAAAATGTTTTAAGGTTTTAATTGTTTGTGTACTTGTTATGATAGTTTCTTCTTTTCTATATGCTGGAGGAACAAGTGAAACTACATCGGCATTAGAAAAAATAAAAAAAGCAGGAAAACTTGTAGTTGCTACAGAAGCACAGTATGCTCCATATGAGTTCAAAGATTCCAATGCCAATATAGTTGGCTGCGATATGTTCCTTGCCTCACAAATTGCATCTTCTCTTGGAGTAAAGTTAGAGATTGTTGACATGTCATTTGATGGTATTATTCCTGCAGTTCAATCAGGACAAGTTGATTTAGGAATTGCTGCATTTACTAACACTCCTGAAAGAGCTGAAGTAATTGACTTCTCTAATATATATGAAGAAAGCTTACAGTATCTTGTAGTGGCTTCAGAGAATAAAGAAAAGTATTCAACAAAAGAATCCCTCAAAGGAAAAAAGATTGGTGCGCAGAAGGGTACAATCCAGTCAATTTTAATTAAAAAAGTATTTACTGAGTCTGAATTATTTGAACTTGCTAAGTATCCAGAGTTAGCACTTGAAGTTCAGAACGGAAATATTGCAGGTCTTGTTGTTGATGCTGCAGTAGGTGAGTCAATTATAGAAACAAGTGGAGGAAAACTTGCTAATTCCAACTATAAGTTTGACTCAAAAGAGGCAAGCTTTGGTAAGTCAGTTGTTATAAAGAAGGGAAATAGCGACCTTGTTGAAGAAGTTAATAAGGTTCTAGATAAAGTACTTGCCGATGGCTCATATTTAAAAGCTAAAGAAGAAGCAGTTTTCTTACAGAAAGAGATGGGACTATAAAGAATGAGCTTTTTCACTCAGATAGGATTGCTTCTTGAAAAGTACTATCCATTCTTCCTAGAGGGTGTCAAAAATACGCTTATAATTGCCTTTGCTAGTGTTGTTATTGGTGTATTCTTTGGCACTCTAATGGCTGTAATGAGAATGAGCAAAATTAAACCACTCAAATGGATAAGCTGTGCATACATTGAGTTTATAAGAGGAACGCCTCTTATGGTACAGCTTATGTTCATTTTCTATGGACTTCCAATGATAGGCATTACTTTTCTAGATATCTCATTTATACCTAATTTTTCTAGATTTATGGCTGGTATTGTTGCAATGAGCATGAATAGTTGTGCTTACGTTGCAGAGATAATTAGATCTGGCATTCAAGCCGTAGATAATGGACAGCTAGAAGCTTCAAGAAGTATTGGTTTCAAATATGGAGAATCGATGACTATTGTTGTGCTCCCTCAGGCTGTAAAAAACATACTTCCTGCATTGGGTAATGAGTTTATTTCTGTAATAAAAGAGTCATCGATTGTATCTGTAATAGGAATAGCAGATTTAATGTTTAGAACTAATGATGTTATTGCTGTTACATACAGAAGCCTTCCTTGCCTTGCAATTGCTGCTTGTATGTATTTTGTTCTTACATTTACAGGCTCAAGATTAAATTCATTTTTAGAGAAAAGGATGAAGCATGTTAGATAATACAATTATTCAAATAAAAGACCTATATAAAAGCTTTGGCCATGTAAATGTTCTAAATGGAATATCTACAGATTTTAAAAGAAACCAAGTTGTCTCAATTATTGGGCCATCAGGTGGTGGCAAGAGTACATTTCTAAGATGTATTAATCAACTTGAAAAACCAACATCAGGTCATGTTTATTTTGATGGAATTGATATGTGCTCAAAGAAAACAGACTTAAATCTACAACGTCAAAGAATAGGTATGGTCTTTCAGCAATTTAACCTTTTCAACAATATGAACGTAATGAAAAACCTCATTAAGGCTCCAATGAAAATAAAGAAAATGAAGAAAGACGAAGCTGAGGAGAAGGCAATAGTACTTCTTAAGAAGGTTGGATTAGAAAACAAGATTAACTCATATCCCTCAGAGTTGTCTGGTGGACAAAAACAAAGAATTGCTATTGTGCGTTCACTTATGATGGAGCCAGAAGTAATGCTTTTTGATGAACCAACATCTGCTCTAGATCCGGAGATGATTGGAGAAGTATTAGATGTAATGAAGAACTTAGCTTCAAGTGGCATGACAATGATTATCGTTACTCATGAGATGAGATTTGCGCGCGAAGTAAGCTCAAGGGTTCTTTTTATTGATGGCGGAAAAATTGAAGAAGATGCCTCTAATATTGACTTCTTTAATTCACCCAAAAGTCCAAGACTTATTAGTTTTCTTAATAAGGTTTTATAGTTAAGGCTAAGCTATGATTAAAGAATATAGTTTTAAATATGGAGATGGAGTTGTTTCTCTTCTACTTGAAGAGAATCAAGTTATTTCCGTTCTTGATGGCAACAAAACTAAGACTATTAGTAATATTAAAGAAGAACTTTATTCTTCATTAGATAATCCTTTTTGCTCTGACAGCCTCAGAATTGTTGCAGCAAAGGCAAAAAGCATTGTTCTTGTTGTTAGTGATATGACAAGGTTTTGGATGAGACAAGACTTAATTGTTCCTCACATTGTTTCATACTTAGTTGATAAATGTAATAAAAGCTTAAGTGATATAGAAATAATTATAGCAAATGGAACACATAAGGGAGGATCTAGTGAGGATTTAAAGAAGTTAGTTACGCCAGAAGTGTATTCTTCTGTTAAGGTAATAAATCATAATGCAAGTGATGATGAAAACCTCGTATATTTGGGAACTACTAGTTTTAATACTCCAGTCTACATCAATAAAGATGCAGTAGAAGCTGATTTAGTAATCTGTCTTGGTGCTGTTACCTATCATGTTATGGCAGGCTTTGGAGGGGGAAGAAAGAGTATCCTTCCCGGTATTGCTGGACTCGAAACTATAAATCACAATCATGCATACTCATTAGATGCAAAGAGCTTTGTTTCCAATAAGAGAATAGGTAATGGAGTTTTGTCTGATAATCCCTTAAATGAAGATATGCTAGAAGCAGCATCTATGATGAAAAATCTCTTTATGATTAATCTTGTGACAGACACAGAATTTAATTTAATAAAAATTATTTCTGGTCATTGGAGAAAATCTTGGGAGAAAGCTACAGAAGAAGTAAGGAAGATATATACAGTTGAAATAGAGAAGAAGGCCGATGTTGTAGTAACAAGTTGTGGTGGTTTTCCTAAAGATGAGTCTTTGTATCAAGGAACAAAGGCAGTAGATAATGTTATTTCTTCTCTCAAAGATGGTGGAACTCTTATTCTCTTTTTAGAAGGAAGGAATGGGGAAGGAAGTCCTGATTATTTTTCTTGGATAAAATATCTTAAAAATGGAAAATTTGAAGAAGAATTAAGATCGAATTTTACTGTCGGTGGATATATATTTTTTCTCAATTGTGAACAAGCAAAAAGATTTAATATTTTAATTAAAGATTTCATAACTTTATGAACTATACAAACCAGCAAAAAACTCTATAAAACGTTGATATTCAAAGTTTTCACAAGCAATCAGACCTCCAGACATGGTTTATATCATGTTTGTAGGTTGTTTTTTCGCTTTGATTTTTT
>JBNMJW010000188.1:0-3624 GCA_050874025.1 Candidatus Ornithospirochaeta sp. | reverse complement strand
TGTACTTCATTGACAGGTACCTCAACTGGTTCAGGAATGAAAGAATAAAGGTAGGTTTAAACAACAAAAGTCCAAAGGAGTATAGAACTGGACTCGGTCTAGCTTTATAATTTAGTCCAAGAAAACGTCCGCACTCCCTTCGTTACATTTTTAATGGACTCTAACAGTGAAACCTTTACAACTATATCTATATGAGTTGATTACATCTGCAAGTACGCTTTCAAGCGAGAATGCGTTTGAGAATGCGATGAATCTCCCTTCTGCAGGAATGCAAGCCGCTGCAATTACTTTGAGTATGATCCCAGTCGTCATATTCTATCTTGTTTGCCAGCGCTATTTGATATCAGGTATGACAATAGGCTCTGTAAAGGGCTGAAGATAAAAAAGGAGTTTTTTTATGAGAAAAGTTATTTCATTGTTAATTGTTCTCACTATGTGCTTCTCTTTTGTTTATGCAACAGGAGAGAAAGAGGCTACTTCTACTGAAAAGCCTACGCTGAAGGTAATGGGAACATTTATTGCCAACGTAGATGTCAATGCTGACCCTACAGCAAAGGCAATTACAGAAAAAACAGGTTACACTGTTGAGTATTCTATTAATAGCCAAGACAATCCACTTCAGAGATTGAGTCTCGAGATTGCTTCTGGAGCTGATTATGATATCGTCAGAATGAGCCCAGATGATTTCCGTGCACTTGTTGGACAAAATGGATTCATGGCTTTAGATGACCTTCTTGCAAAGTATGGCCAAGAAATGAAGAGTGTTATAAGCGATGAAACTTGGAAGCTTACAACATACGATGGCAAGATTTATGGTGTTCCAATGATGAATGAAAGGGCTAATATTGAGTCAACAATTCTTATGAGAAAGGATATCCTCGACAAGCTTGGCCTTGCTGTTCCAGAGACTAAAGAAGAGTTCGCAAACGTCCTCAGAGCTGTCAAAAAAGCATATCCAGATATGATTCCATATTCTGCAATGGCAGCAGGTAGTCCAAATGGTATTTATGCAGAAACTCTAATTTCAGCATTTGATATCTATTTTGAGTGGAATGATGTAGATGGCACATTAAAGCATTATGTTGAAATGCCTGAATACAAAGAGTATCTTTCATGGCTTTCTGGTCTTTATAAAGAAGGCTTGATTGATGCAGACATCGCAATCAACAAGAAAGTTAACCTTGATGAGAAGTTTACATCAGGAAAGGTATTTGCTATCCCTTCTAACTGGTATGAAGCTTCAACACAGGTTCCTGCTCTATACGCAAATGTTCCAGAAGCAGAGGTTACTTATGTAATGCCTTTGAAGGATGAAAATGGGGTAGCACATATCAGAGCAAACAAGTACTTGAATAACGTCTCTGTAGTTCTTAAGAATGCTAAGCATCCAGAAGATGCTGTAAAGTTCATGAATGCAAAGCTTACAGAACCAACATTCACATACATTACTCTTGGAACAGAAGGCGAGACATTTACAAAGGATGGAAATCACTATGAGCCAATCATGCCTATCTTCTCTGAACTAAGAGGAAATGCTTGGTGGTATCTTAATGGTATAAGAGAGAAAGATTATGCTGACATGTGGATGGCAAGAACAAGAAGAAATGCAGAACTTGGAAAAGCATTTGATGCTGCGAATGCAGAATTCGACAAATATGCGGTCTATTCACCAACAGCTAATATGTCTACACCAGAGTCTCTTTCTAAATATAGAGCTTCCCTTAATCAACTCGTAATCGACAATGAAATTATCTTTGTGACTGGTATAAAACCAATTACTGAATATGATGCATTTGTTTCTGAGTGGAAAAACAAGGGCGGTGCAGAAGTTGCTAAGGACGTAAATGCTTGGTATAGCCAGCAGTAAGTTTTTAAACAAGCCTCTGGTATTGGATTAATGTCTAGGCCAGAGGCCTTTATGGGGATTTTATGAAATATAGTATAGATATTGGAGTTTACGATAGCGCTGATGCCATAGTTGTAGGTGCAGGGCCATCTGGCATAGCTGCGGCGGTAACACTTGCTCGTGAAGGTTTTGATGTGCTTCTTGTTGAGAGGAGTGGAGTAGTTGGTGGTGCAATGGTGCTCTCTGATGTCACAACATACATGGGAGAAGTTGCTCCAGGGACAATTAGCGATGAAATTGCATCCTTGATAAAGAGCCCAGATACAGGAACAGCTATCGATAAAGATCGAGCAAATAGTGTTCTTAAAAAGTTCTTGGTTGAGAATGGTGTACGTTTATTACTTCAAGTTCCTATTATCGATGTTATTGTAGAAAATGATACTATAAAGGAAATTGTAGCGCTTCTACCTGATGGCCCTAGTTTGTTAAAAGCTAATTATTTTATAGATTCTACAGGTGATGGGTATATTGCTTACCGTGCCTCTTGTCCTTTTTCTTATGGTAGGGACGAAGATGGCTTAGTTCAGCCTGTGAGTATGATGTTTCATCTTTCAGGTGTTGATCCTGATTGTATTCTCCATTGTCGCCATGAAGAGGATGATTTTCCTCTTCCCGATGGTTCTCGCTATTTAGAAAAGTCCAAAGAGTGCGAGAAAACGGGAGAACTTCCTCAAAATGTTTCCATTGTCAGACTCTATCCGAGTGTGGAAAAGGGGACATATCTTGTCAACGCAACTCAACTTTGTGGCGTAAACACATTGGATGCAAAGTCTCTTTCTTCTGCTTCCATTGAACTTGAAAAACAAAAAGACAAAGTAGTCTCTTTCTTAAGAAAATATGTTCCAGGCTTCGCTCATGCCTTTGTCTTGTCATCTGCACAAAACGTTGGAGTAAGAGAAAGTCGAAGGTTCAAAGGTCTTTATACGTTGACAGCAGAGGATATAATAAAATCTAGAACATTCAAGGATGCTGTGGTACATGGTGCCTCGTTTCCAATAGATATACATAATCCAAATGGGGGTGGACAGGCAGAGAGTGATGGACTTCCTGTGCAAATCCAATCCTACGATATACCGTTAGGTTGCTTACAACCAGTTAAAATTGAAAATTTATGTCTTTCTGGTAGGAATATATCAGGTACACATAGAGCTCATGCTTCATATCGTGTTATGAGAATAGCAAGTGCAATAGGGCAAGCTTCTGGTGCAATTGTTGCGTGTGCCTTAAGAAGTAAATGCTCTGTACAAAAAGTAGACGCTAACTCTGTCAGATCGATGCTTATTAAAGAGGGGGTTGAACTATGAATAAAGCTTCCTATCCTGATCCAGCCTTCATCAGAAGAAATACTGTGATTCTTGACGGAGAATGGGATTTTGCTTTCGATGATGCGACTAAAAAAATAAGCAACGTTGAATTTGATAAGAAAATTAATGTTCCTTTTTGTTACCAATCGAAAATGAGTGGCATTTATATTCAAGATGATATTCCTGTCGTTTGGTATAGAAAGAGTTTTGAATATAGAAAAAACGCAAAGAGATTGCTCCTTTGCTTTGGAGCTGTCGATTATTATTCAGAAATGGGGCTGTTGCACGAAAGATTATAAAATCTAATGAGGTGTACAGCCTCATTTTTTTGTCTTTCAGAAATCAACAAAAGCATATAGATTGTTAAGCGTAATTCTTTTTAATATAAGTAATTAAATAGAAAAAGGGAGTTGT
>JBNMJW010000187.1:0-3625 GCA_050874025.1 Candidatus Ornithospirochaeta sp. | reverse complement strand
CTTCTATACCATACAATGAGATAGTATTTAATAAAGAGAATGCATGGCATGCAAGTTTCATTTCAATGATGAGATTGATGGGAGCAGATATAGTAGGAGAAGTAACAACAAACATTGGTCGTATTGATGCTGTATTAACATGCCCGAACTATATTTACATCATTGAGTTCAAATTCAATCAAAGTGCAGAAGAAGCAATAAACCAAATAAAGAAGAACAAGTATTACGAACCATATATGAAAGAAAATAAATCTATTCATCTTTTAGGAATTAACTTCTCAACAGAGGAAAAGAACATAATAGAGTGGAAAGATGAGGTATTGTAGCTTGCTTATTTAATTAAATCCTTAATAACCTCTGACGCAATAATTAAGCCACAAACCGATGGTGTGAAGGAAATAGAACCAGGAGTGGATCTTCTCTTTCCTTCTTCTTTCCATAGAGGCGTAAGTGGTTTTTCTGTCGAATAAACAACTTTTAGCTTCTTTATTCTCCTTTTTTTACATTCTCCTCTTATTACTCTTGCTAGAGGATCTGTGTTTGTATCATATATATCTGCAACGCGAAAGAGTGTTGGGTCGAGTTTGTTACCAGCCCCCATACTACAAATGATAGGTACATTCGCTTTTTTTGCTTCTTCAATAAGTGTTAGTTTGCCAGTAACTGTATCAATTGCATCTACAACATAGTCATAAAATGAGAAATCAAACTCATCTTTTGTTTCTGGTAAAAAGAATGTATTGTATGTTTTAATTTTGCATTCAGGGTTAATTTGAAGAACTCTTTCTCTCATGACTGCGGTTTTTTCTCTTCCGATAGTCTCTCTTAAAGCAATAAGCTGTCTATTTATATTTGAAGGTGCAACGGTGTCGTTATCGATTAAATCGAGGTTGCCTACGCTACTTCGAGCAAGAGCCTCTACGACAAATCCCCCAACTCCACCAAGGCCAAAGACAGCAACTCTTGCTCTTTTTAGCTTTTCAAGAGCTTCTTCTCCAATTAACATTTCTGTTCTACAAAACCATTGATCCATAGAGAGAGTATAAATGAAACTCTTTTTTTTAGGAAGAATGGCACATTATTACCAAAATATGTAATACTTTTATCACAGGTACATAAATGGATAAAAATAACCTTTCTCTTCTTTCTTCTTTAATTGGCTTATCATATTCAGCTGAAAATGAAAAAGAAGAAAATACAAATCTTAATAAACTTATTCTCTCATTGGTTGATAGTTTATTCAGCCCACTAGATGAATGTGAACTTTCTTCATTGAAGAAGAAAATTGAGGAAGAAAAAAGAACTCTTGTCCCATCATGTTTTTCTTGCACAGAACCTTGTGGTCACAATAGTGATTATGATTTGTCACTTTTTGATAAAGACTCAGATGACGTAAAGCTAAAGAGAGAATCTGTTATAAGTAAACTATATTTAGTTGCTCATAACGAAAAAGAAAGTGAAGATAAGCGTTGTAGAGAAATAATTAAAGCGCTTATTTACATAACATTCTCAGATGTTTCTTTTTTGGATTCTATTCTAGATGAGCTAGACAGATTTTGCTCTAAATGAAAGATGTAAATTGTAAGAAAATAAGAATTTCACGTAGAAATGGTAGATCAATAACAGCGCTTGTTATTTCGCCTCAAAAAAAGATGATAGATAGTCCTCTTATTTTGTGGCTTCATGGTGGAGGATATTTCTTAGGCATGAAAGAGATGGTCTTTTATTCAAGGGCCATTGAACTTGTTAAAAAATATAATGCAGTAGTAGTTTCTCCAGGCTATAGACTTGCTTTATTTTCTCCTTATCCTGCAGCTTTAAATGACTCATATGACACTCTCTTATTTATGAAAAATCATGCAAAAGAACTAGGAGGAAATGTTAATCAAATTATGGTTGGAGGTGAAAGTGCTGGTGGAGGTTTAGCTATTAGCCTTTCTCTTTTGGCAAGAAATAAGAAAGAGGTTAATATAGCATACTTGATGCCCCTATATCCTATGATTGATAACTACGATACACCGTCCTCAGTAGATAACCACGGAAAAGTGTGGAACACGAATAAAAATCATCTTGCTTGGGCTATATATCTTCGTTCAAATGCTAAAAAGGAGGTATCTCCTTATGCTTCTCCATCTAGAGAAAAGAATTACAATAATCTTCCTCCAACATATACCTTTGTGGGTGATGGAGAACCTTTTTTTTCTGAAACTTGCACATATATAGAGAATTTAAAAAGGGCAGGGTGTGATGCCAAAGTCGATATATATCCAACAAATATCCATGCTTTTGATATGCTAAAACCTCACTTGGAGGTAAGCAAGAAAGCTATAGCTCGATTTAATGAAGAATTTGAAAAGGCAAGAAAAGAGTGTTTTGCCCCAAACTAAATAAGGCTCTTATTTTCTTTTCCTTCATCTTTCCATTTTCTTATCTCTTTTAAGTAAGCAATGAGTCCAACTACTCCAGCTGTTGTTTCAGAAAGTGGAAAGCTGAACCAAGTGGCATTAAGAGAGATGAAAGAAAAAATATAGAAGAATGGGATAAGACAGAAGATTTGTCTTGTTAAAGCAAGTAGTGTACTTTTAACAGATTTTCCTATTGCTTGGAAAAAGACAGGGAAAGTAAGGGAGAAAACAGCTGAAATAAAGCTGGTTCCAATAATTTTAAAAGCAGGAACTCCTACACTTAAAACTTCTCTATCTTTCGTGAATACTCTCAGTATTGTTTCAGGTATTGCGATGAAGAAAAACATACCAACAATCATAAAAAGAGAGGCAATGATAAGAGTTATCCTTATGGCACTTCTACATCTATCATAGTTTTTTATAACGTAGTTATAGCTCAAAATAGGTACAATGCATGTTTGAAGGGCTAATAGTGGAATAAAGAAGAATGATTGATACTTATAGTATAAGCCAAGAACAGTAACCGCTGCATCAGAAAATGTTGCTAAAATTAAATTTAGAACAACAATATATACTGTCATTGTTGAGTGAGAAAGAATAGTTGGATAGCCTAATTTGAAGATGTTTTTCGAGAGAGTTTTTATTTCATTAAATGTCTTAGGTGGCTTTCTAAATCCTTTCGGAAGAACAATAAGAGCTGCAACAGCTTGCCCCATAACAGTTGCTATCGCAGCACCTTTTACTCCAAGGTGAAAATTAAAAATAAGAATAGGGTCAAAGATAATATTTGTAAGGGCTCCACTTACTTGCGCAATCATAGGACGAGTCATTTGTCCTTTTGCTTGTAGTACCTTTGTCCAATTGCTCTCTAAAAAGAGGAAGACCGATCCAATACAAACTATAAAGCCATAGGTGATTGAATCATTAATTACGCTTTCTCCATTAGCCGAAAGATGTATATATGGAATAAGAAAAATTAGAATGAAAAGCGAGTATAAAGCCCATAAAAGAAGTTCAAGTAACATTCCGCATCCACCAACAAGAGATGCCTTTTCATCTTCTTTTAGACCATATAATCGAGAAGAATAAGTATTTACACCAACGCCAAGCCCAATAGCTAGGGCTGTTGTTAAAAACTGGATTGGATAGACAACAGATAGTGCTGTTAGTGCACTTGTTGAGTATGACCCAACAAAGTAGCTATCTACGATGTTGTAGAG
>JBNMJW010000186.1:0-3734 GCA_050874025.1 Candidatus Ornithospirochaeta sp. | reverse complement strand
CATTCACATCTTGGCATACTTTTTTCTTGTATGCATTTCTTAATCTTCTCCTCATAATACTTCTCCTTGATCTCTCTCTCAGATCTCTTCTCCTTTCCATCTCTTTCCTCAAACCTCTTTCTTATGTTTCGAAGATCAATAATATTCATCAGTCCAGCACCTAGCATATCTGTTGGAATATACCTGAAAGGAGCTGGAATAGTGTTCACTTTAGAGAACACAGCATCTAATCTATCTTGCACTTCAGTCATCCATCCTATAATTGCCTCATTATCAGGCAACGGTATACCTTTAACCCAATATATAACTTTTGAGTCCAGGCATAAACGTTGAAGATGATACATCATCTGTAGGGGAATTTTGTGACCCCAAAGTTCTTCAACTTGAGCAAGCAAAGCTTTACACTTTCCTTCCATGAATTTCTCAGCAACAAGTGGATTCAGGGTAATTGGAAGCCCTAGATATTCTAGATGGTCTGTCGTAACATCGACCACTTCTAACCCTCTTTCATTGCATTCATTGAGAAGTTCAACAGATGCTTCTCCCTTTGTTGCTATTTTTGACTTACTTATATTTATCGACAATCCGCATTCCGACGCTTTTTTCGCAAAGGCCTCAAACACAGGAATCACATCTTTCCCATCTTTGACTTGCAGAATGATATCATCTGCATATGCTGTAACACAGCATTTCCACTCTTTCTCCATCTCACATAGAATCCTGTCAACTCCTAGTCCAAAGCAGAGCATTGAAAGCGGACCGCCCTGCGGCATGCCTCTTTCAATGTTCTTTACAACTTCAGTACCATCGTCAGCACAGTATTCAATCTTGAGCTGTGAGAACATATACTCAATATAGTTAATAATAACTTTCGGTACTTTGTAGAATTCTAACCTGTCAATAATTTCTTTTCTTGACACTGTACCAAAAGCGTTCGAGAAATCGAACTGTATTGTGTAATTAAAGCCATCTTCAATAGCTTCTAACACTCTTGTCTTTGCACTCAACTGTCCTTCAGTTAATGCAAGAGTAAACTGAATTCTCCCCATCGACTCTCTTAAGAAAGATGATAGTTTGAAAGTCAGAATTTTGTGAAGAATCTTTATAATCGATTCTTGAATACAGATGGGACGAATACCACCATCTTTTTTCTTAATACACACCATTTTAAAGCAATATAGTTGCTGATGTGCTATTGCATCAGGAGCACATAGGAGACGGTTATACATATCAGATAAGGCTACACGTGTGTCCTTCTCCTTACATATTTCTTTCATGTGTTCATATGTTAACCCTGAAGTCCCACATGCCTTTCTATTAGGGAGCTTCTTAACCACTATCTCTACATCCTTCGTTGTGATAAATTTAACATCACTTTTTGGGACCGAGACCGCATTATGAAGACTCTTAAATTCATCACCCTTTTTTGCACTTGGGTAGAGTTTATCAATCTCTTGCTTAGATGGTGCAATATGAGCTGACTGCTTTCCTAACAGAGTTTTGAATGCTTTTGCCCATTCGCCTCTGTAAAACTGTCCAATTGCAACATCTCTTCTCTTCTTCAATAGCACTTCATCGCTATCTTGTGCGATGTCATTCCCAGTATATGGTAAGGGAAAGAGCTTTTCAATCGCTCCTTTATTGTCAATCATATTCTGAGGCAACATGAGCAGTGTCCTTATTTGGGCATGTGCAGATGTTGACTTCAGAACACGCCTGACATTCCTCAATGTCATACTTGGAATGTGTTTCTTCACAGCATCAGGAGCAATGTATTTTTTTCGCTCATTGTACCATTCCTTGGCCGTGCTGCTTTTGGGACGCCATTTATTTCCGGCCTCTTTTCCAGTCGGTTTTTTGGCAGCAGATGGGTAAATATCAAGAAACATGTTCTTGGGTCTTACGCTCGAGTCCGCTGCACTGGCAGGTCTCTTGACACTCTTAGCTGCATTAGCTGAGCTATCAACTTCATTAATATTGTTATCACTAATGTCAGAAATGAAGGATGACTGTTGCACTTTCATATTTTCTGGTACACAAGTTCTCAAGTCTTCATTCCTATCTATACTAGCTTGATTATTACTAGTCAGTTTGTCAATCTTTTCATTATTGCTCATATGTGATTTCTTGGATCTCTGTGAAAGTTGGATTTCGTTGTAAGTCGAACCCATATCTGGACACTCGTTACTCCCACCAACCTGAATCTTTATTAGTATTTGTCCTTGCAGTAAGTCATGTTTATCTAACACAATATTAATTGTCAGATCACCTTTATTATCAAGAGTTTTGAAACATGGAACTTCCATATTTTTCAGCTCTCTCTCTTGGACTTCAATACTATGCTCTATAGATGCTTCGGGCACTTCTTCAACCCTTTCTGATGCATCAATACTTACAGAAACATGAGCATCTATTGATGCATTACCATCTTGTGCTACCGTATCCACAAGTTGAGTATTATTCTCCAAGTTGCCATCTTGTTGAATAAAACCATTATTATTAGTTTCGTTTGGCCATCCTTCAAAGACTAGATGAGAGTTCTTATGCTTCTCTTTTTTCTTTAAAGAGTCTTCTTTTTGTCTTGTGCTTTCTTCAAGACTTTTTTCTTCATTTGATGCCTTTCGTGTATGTTTATCTGCACGTGTCATTTTCGTGGCTGGCAACAAAGAAGTGAAAGGAATGGTAGGTTCCAGAATTGTTAGTGTCTCCAGTTTCTTCTTGTACAGTTCCTCGACTTTAGATTGTTCGTCTTTCGGAGTGTACAATCTTGGGACAAAACATCTTGAGAGTTGTTTTTTATACTCTCCTTCAAGAATCTTCTCTCGATTATTGACAATGTCAAATATCGATCCATTGAGTACCTTATTAATAGATAGGTCTTCAATGATACAGAATATTCTTGGTTTCACTCTTTCGAGTTGACTTCCAAAGATGAGATCAGCCATAATGTCTCTTTGTTCTTTAGGCATATCAATGACTTTAAGCTGAAATCTTGAACCGTTTTCATAAGCTAACCATTTCCATGCTAATTCTTTTGAATTATATTGTTCATGAGTGTATTCAATAAACACTCCAGCATTATATAAATATGCTCCAATTTTAAACTTCGGCTTTGTGTTTGTTCTAAACGTTCCCTTTAGCTCTTTGAGAATATTCACACACAATGCGTCAGGCTGTCCCAGAATTGAAATCCTGTCCATAACTCTTTTAACGTATTGAGTTGTAGTTTCACTCTGTTCTTCCTTACATCTAATATAATTCTTGAGTTTCCAAAATCTATTAATGACTTGTTTGTCTTTAACAGATGAATCCAAATTAATATTCTTCCTCGGTCCTCTAGTCTTATCACCCATATTATAATTGACAGAATTGACATAGACTGGATACCCAAATGTTGAACCAATAAGTTCTTTATCAGCAGTTGTGTTTGAATGTCTCAGAATAGTCTCCTTTAAGACATTTTTCACACAGCTATTGCTTACAAAGAATTGTGTAGGGACATAGCTATCACTGTAATCAGTGTCTTTGTTCCTATTGGCTTCAACAGTTTTGCACTCCATGATATCCAAGTATGCGGATATACTGAGGTACCAGGATTCCTTATCCTTCAGCATTTCCCTTTCCTTGGGATCAATAATATCAAACCTTTCAGTCCAATCTCTATCATATTTTTTTGCAATAGTTGCTGCTCTTATTACAGCCAGATCAAATCCATTGCATTGTTCTGTTACTAT
>JBNMJW010000185.1:0-3735 GCA_050874025.1 Candidatus Ornithospirochaeta sp. | reverse complement strand
TTTAGTAAGTTTGCAATATTTTTTTTGTTTAAAATTCGTAAATCGGTAAACTAATCATTTTGTTTAGTTATACAGTAATTTAAACATTTAAAAATTATGTAAATAGCAAAAAATATATATTTTAATTAAAACTCCTCATTATTGGTGAAAAGACACAGTTTATAGAGGCTTTATAAACAAAAATCTCAAATAATTCACATTTTTTTGAGAATTCAGAAATTCTTAATGCAAAAAGAATAAATCAAGTAAATAATAAAGAAAAGCTAATCGATAAAGCTTTATTTATTGTAAGGGGATGCAAATGCAACTAACTGAACGTCAAAAAAACATTTTAAATGGATCTGAGGGAGAGGTTAAGGCAAAAATCATGAAGACTCTCATCATGTATGGTGAGACATTCGGTGCCGACAAAATGGTTGATATTACCAGTAAATATGGCCATCTTGTTACTTCTTTTGGCTTATCTGTAATGAAACCTGTTTATGAGTTGATGGACAAGCTTATTGAAGGCGGGGCTGTTTCTAGTCAACCATTTACTGTTGACCCAATGCCACTCGAAAAATGTGTACCTTCAAATTTTATTCAGAATATATTTTTTAAAGTGATGTATTCAAAGCAAAAAGAATACGATGAACAGCTAAAGAAACTTGGTATTCTTAATAGTGATGCTTATACATGTACTTGCTATATGGAAGAAGTTGGCAATATTCCAAATGAGGGAGAAATCCTTTCTTGGGCAGAAAGCTCTGCTGTCGTTTATGCAAATAGTGTTCTTGGAGCTAGATGTAATCGTAATAGTGGTATTTTAGACTTGTTTGGTTCAATAGTTGGTTGTGTGCCTCATTTTGGACTATTAACCGATGAAGGTAGAAAAGCAGATTGGCTCGTAGAAATAAAGACAACTAAAAAGCCAGAAGCCCAACTCTTGGGTTCTGCTATTGGTATGAAAGTAATGGAGAATGTCCCTTATGTTGTTGGATTAGACAAATACTTCTCTTCATTAGATGATGAAGCAAAGGCATACTTAAAGGATTTTGGTGCAGCAACTGCAAGTAATGGTGCTGTTGGTCTCTATCATATTGAATCTTTAACTCCAGAAGCTGTAAAGAATGGCAGGTCTCTATTAAAAGAGGGCTATAAGACTTATGTAATAGATGATGAAGAGTTAGAGAGGGTTGAAAAGTCATATCCAATTATTTGGAAAGATAAGAATGCTAAGCCAAAACTAGCATTTATTGGTTGTCCGCACCTTTCTAAAGAGCAACTATTCTCATGGGCAAAAAGAATAGACGAAAGCTTAAAGAAAAATGGAATGACTAAACTCGATATTCCAACTGTGATGACAGCAGCTCCTCAGGTAATGGAGAATTTCAAGAAGACAGAAGAGGGAAAGCGCTTAGTAGAACAAGGCGTAATACTTAGTCATATATGTCCACTAATGTATATGAATAACCCTAAGTGTGGTTCTATGCCTGTTGTTACATGCTCTAATAAACTCAGAACATATACTTCAGCTCGTTTCTATAAAGAAGATGAATTACTTAGTGTTATTACAGGAGGCACAAAATGAAGAAAGAGTTTAAAGGAAGAGTTGTCGTAAAAGGAGAAACTAAGGCTATAGCCCTTGTCTCAAAGAATGGATTTAATACACTTGCCTCCTATCAACACTCATTAATGTTTGGTGATAGAAAAGGAAAATGCTCTGATCAGAATAATCCAGATTTATACAATAAGCCAATGGCCGGAACAGCACTATGTATGCCTCAGACAATAGGATCAACTACAGGTGGGCTTGTTCTCTTTTGTGCAACAAGTATGGGACGACAGCCTAAATGTCTACTTTTTTCTAAGCCAATTGATTCTCTTGCTGCAGCAGGCGCAATTCTCTCGGATGTTTGGACAGAAGAAAGTATGCCAACAGTAGATATGCTTGGTGAAGAATTCTTAGATTTTGTCCAAACAGGTGACTCTATAACAGTTAAGGAAGATGGAACAGTTATAGTTGAAAGATAGTTTTTCTTTTAATATTACTCGATAGGAAAGGCCCCAATTTGCGGGGCCTTTAAATTTAGATTTTCATGCCAACTTCATATGCTCGCCAAATAACGGAACGTAGATTACCAACTTTTAAGCAATCTCCTACAAGATGGACTTTACCTTCTGTTGTTAAAGGAGATGGTATGTAACCGGCAGATGAAATAACACTATCAACAGGGATTTCAATTACAGAGCCGTCTTTTCTCGAGCAAATGATTGATTTGTCTTTTACTTCTGTAAGCTTTGTTTCTAAATAAACAGGAATATTATTTAGTTCGAACCATTCCCTTAAATATGAGGAGTTAGCTAAACAAACACCTTTTTGTTTTATAAGATCATCAAGCATTTCAACTATAATTGGATGCTTGCCTTGTAAAGCTAATTCATAGGCAATCTCGCTTCCTGTTAAACCTCCACCTATTATTGCAACTTTATTTCCAACTTCCTTGCCATTTAAGAATGTGCATGCTTCTATTGTTTTTTCAAAGCCTGGAACATTCTTTAAGAATCTTGGCTTAGCTCCAGTTGCAATTACATATTCATCAGCTTTAATTGAAGAGATATCTTTAATCTCGCTATTTAGGTGAACTTCAATATTCTCTTTTTCAACTTCACGTCTGTACCAAGCAAGTAGATCTCTAAGTTTACCTTTATATGATTCACTAGAAGCAGGAACAAATGTTCCACCAAGATAATCGTTCTTTTCATAGATTATTGGATTGTGACCACGCTTTTTTAGAACAAGTGCGGTTTCCATTCCACCAATACCACCACCGATTATTGCTACTGTTTTTGGTTTATTGGTTTTGACAATTTTGTGTTTATTCCATTGCATTGTTTCCGCATTAACAGCACATCTAGCAAGATGGAGTGAATCACTTAGATCTTGGTCATTAGGGACACCTTTATAGTGACACATATTGAAGCAACCATTGTGACAAAGAATGCAAGGTTTAATATCTTCAGCTCTGTCATCCATGAGCTTTGTTATCCATTCTTGGTCGGCAAGGAATTGACGAGCAAATCCTGCACCATCAATCTTTCCTTCTTTTATAGCTTCTGATGCAACAAACGGATCCAAGCGTCCTGCTGCTACAACTGGAATAGAAACAAAGTTCTTTATATGTTCAACGTCGCTAAGGTTACAGTTTTCTGGCATATAGATTGGTGGGTGTGCCCAATACCAAGCATCATAAGTACCATTATCACAATTGAGCATATCATAGCCGGCTTCCTCTAAATATTTAGCTGCCTTTTCACTTTCTGCCATATCTCTTCCGACTTCGGTATAATTTTCACCAGGAAGAGCACCTTGTCTAAATCCCTTTGTTTTTGAAATTACGCTGTAGCGAAGAGAAACTGGAAAATCAGAGCCACAGCTTTTTTTGATAGCTTTAACAATATCTGTTGCAAAACGATATCTGTTTTCGAAGCTTCCACCATATTCATCAGTTCTTTTATTAACATACTTTAGAGTAAACTGGTCTAGAAGATAGCCTTCATGTACTGCATGAACTTCAACTCCATCAACTCCAGCTTCATTAAGTAGTCTTGCGCTTTCTGCAAAGGCAAAGACCATATGATCAATTTCCTTCTTTGTCATTGCTCTGCTTGGAACTTTATCTGACCAACGATTAGGAGAAGGGGAAGCAGTAGCTGTAATTTTATCTAAATTCATGAAAGGCTTGGAAAGTACAT
>JBNMJW010000184.1:0-3784 GCA_050874025.1 Candidatus Ornithospirochaeta sp. | reverse complement strand
TTTTTTCATTTTCTCTCTCCTCTTCTGCTCTTCCCTTGCGCGCTGCACTCTTGCAGCAGTCCTCATTCCTGCCTTTGACTTGGCGGGCACGATTTCTCCTCCTGAACCAAGGGAACCGACAACACACTCCATCTTATATGCTCCTCTTTTCCGAACCCCGGCCTTTTTGGAAACCAGGGGAATTATCCAAAACCATGAGATTCAATTTCTCAAAACCATGGAAGTGATTCAGACACTCACACAATCTCAAGTCTTCTTGGTTTCGACTTCTCTCACTCAGACACTTTCTCTTGGCGGTGTTCTGAATCGCTTCCCGCAATCTGGGCAGGTTATGTACTGCTTGCCATTCTCACGGTCTGTCTCCTCATCGGCTTCCGTGTAGGTGAAGACACACCCGCACTGGAAGCACACTGCTTTTCTCCTTGGCGCTATGCCATGCTTCTCAACTTGTAGCATCCGCTGTTACTCCTTTGCGCTTTCGCCTAAGAAGCTCCCCGACTTCCTCTGCTGATCTGACCAGGTCATAAGGTATCCCTGCTCCCCTGCATTTCTCCTCAAAAGCAATCTGTCTAGGAGACTGCTTCCCCTTCCTGTCTTTCACCTCGATGTAACCAATCTGGATACCGTCTGGAGCAGGCCACCAAACGACCAGATCAGCAACCCCTGCACGAAGCCCTGTTGCAACAAGTTTTGCGCTCCTTATCGCATCCCCTCCTGAACCCTCGTTCGGAACGCTGTGGCAGAAGACCTTCTGCGACTGGAGGAAGAGCACTATTTCATGCTGAATCCTCGCTTCGCTCTTTTCTCTCTTTCCGTCCGTTTTTCGCTTCCCTCCTTCCCTCGAAAATCAAAACTCCAAAAAACCAGGCATTTTTGGTGCCCTCGCACACGCGAAGCACGGTAGAGGGCCAAAGGGCCAGGGGGCCCAGTAGGGCCCCACTGGGCCCGACCTTGGCCCTACTTGTGCCAAGTGCTCGAAAAAGGTGGAAAATGTGGCCCTAAAACACCTAGGGCCACAGGGCCAAACGCTAGGGCCAAGGTTGGCCCTAAGTGCTAGGGCCACAGGGCCAAAGCTTAGGGCCACACTTGGCCCCAAGGATTTTTGCCCCTCTTTCCTGCCCTTGGTTTCCTTGAAAAAGAGGGCTTTTTCAGCACTGAAAAGGCTTGTTTTTGCTGTTGCATTTTTGTTGCGTTTTGCTCTTTCTGGTATCATTTTCTGCCCTCTTTCCATGGTGTTTTGCAACACTTTTTCCTGTTGAAAACAGGCTCTTTTTTACCCTGTTTTCTTTTCTTGAAAACTTCTAAAATCTTAAGATTTCCTCGTAAGATTTATCCTTGATTCCTTCTAAAATTATACCTATCAAATAGGCTATTTAGAAGCTTTTTATACCTTATCTAAAAAGCCTTTTATACCTTATAGAAAAGTCTTTTTATACCCTATAAAATAGGTATATTATTAGGCCTATTATTTAGGTATATTCTTTAGTCTCTTTGGCCATTTACCCATTGGCGCATAGCATCATAGAGCTTGCATACACTGGGTCTATGACCTTCCATCCTTCTTCTACATCAGCAAGAAGCCCCGCTATGACAAGGCTCTGCATAAGCCTTGATTCTCTGTCTTTTCTTAAAGCAACCTTGATTCTTTCAACGCTCCATCCCTTATCTGATAAGTAGTCATACATATCAGCCTTGGTTATAAATGGCAGGCCATTTTGATAGAGCTTTTGCCCAGATTGCCAAGCTTCAGAGACTAGAATCATCTTGTCTATGGGAAGCTTGTTCTCTTCCTTTACCTCTTCTCCCTCAACAAGAACCGCAGAGCGTATCTGCTCTCCATCCTCGTCAAACCAGTCCTTGATATCGACTCCCTCAAGCCTTAGATACATAGGGCTTAAAGGCTCTATATACTTCTGCTTGACCTGCGTAAGCGTGATTGCGCTTTTCAGATTCTGAACAAGGATTGCGGTATCACAGGCACCAAGAAAGGCGCTAGATCCTCTTGCCCTGCTTTGGCTTTCTGCTGCAACTCCAGTATGGTGGATGATTACAACAGCGCAGTCAAAGCGCTCCTGGAGCGCAGAGCATGAAGCTATGAAATTCCTTGCTTCCTGCGCTGAGTTCTCGTCTCCCGAGAAGAAGCGGTTCAAGGTATCAATGGCTATTATGCTTATCTTCTGGTCAGTTCCTGCTATGTTCTCTATGGCTTTCTGAAGCTCAAGCCTGTTGTCCAGATCTACAGCATTTCTTGATATGTACATCTGGCCAAAGTCGCTTATATGCTTCTCCTGTGCCCATGCTTCGATTCTGTCGTCAAGACCTGCATGGCCTTCACCGCAGAGGTAGATTGCACAGCCACTCTTGGCTTTATATCCAAACCATTCACCCATGCCTGTGGTTATCGTTGAGAGCATGTCAAAGATGAGAAAGGATTTGCCCGAGCCTGGAGCGCCGAATATCATAGTCAAACCCTTCTCAGGTATCCATTTCTTAATGAGCCATGATGTTGTGGTTCTGGACTTTCTGCGCTCTGATATTGGCTCAAGCCATTTCTCTTCTACAGTCGGCTCTAACAGCTCTTTCAGATCATAGCCATTCTGCGCATAGTCATTGGCATCCATCCCTTCTATTGGAATCATCACGTAAGGTATCTCTGCTTCTTCCATGCCTTTCTTGCCAGCGTCGTTCTTATCATTGTCAGCAACACCAGTAAGCGTTAGGCCATTAGCTGTCATGTACTTTGCTACGTTCTTGAGGTTGCCGCAGTTGAAAGCTACAACAACGCTCTTGCCTGTGGCTTCGTGTATGCTGCAACCAGTGGCAAATCCTTCGCATATGTACATGCTCACATCTTCTTCGCCTATGATCAGGAAGGCACCCTTCATGCTTGCGCCCGATAGAAACATCTTCTTTCCATCTGGCCAAATCTTCTGTACTGATGTGAGATTGCAGTTGCCTTCTTCGTCAAAGGTGTAGCAAGGAAGGATGATATAGCCATTCCCGCTGTCATAACGTGCAATGCCATAATCCTTGATGCCTTTCTTGGTGAAGTAGCCAAAGTCTGCTGGTGCACTTGGGAGATTTGCATAAAGCTCATTTGCAAGCTTCTCTGCTTCCTTCTGAGCTTTCTTCTTCTCTTCCTCATAATCCTTCATGGCCTTGCTTATGAGCGCTTTGTCTTTTTCTGTTATGCTCTTCTTGCTTGTCCATGTGAAAATATCTGAACTCTTCCAGGAAGCACACTGCCCCCAAAAGAAGCCATCAGACAATTCCCTCATTATGTACCAGCCTGCATTGTCGCCTTTCTTATCGATGTCAAAGCGGTGGATGCGCCCATCTGGCACTGGCTCAACAGCTTTGGCTAGGCTGTCCCTTATATATTCTGAAAAGGAAATGTTGGAATTGCTTCCCTGCAAATCGCTAAGATAATAAGCACTGCTTAGTTTCATTACTCATCTCCTTCTGCGCTTTCTTCTCTTTCATAAGTTCTTCGTATTCGTCCTTCCAAATCTTTCGGACTATTCTTTTGTACTTTTTGCCAGTTTTGTCATCCTCCCCAACGAGGACATATGCTGGCGGGTCTTTTCTCGCTATGAGATTTATAAGATCTTCGAATGTTTCCTGTGCTGGATTGACTCCGACACGCTCCGCAAGTCGCATTAGCTGAACCTTGCTATTCTCTCCCGCCCATCCTGGATGATTGACGCAGTAGTACTCTGATACCTGCCTGCCAAAAGATGCATGTATGACATAATCTGCAACAATCATGTCTATGCCAGTCTTT
>JBNMJW010000183.1:0-3797 GCA_050874025.1 Candidatus Ornithospirochaeta sp. | reverse complement strand
GTATATAATATATATTCTGTCAATTATAATTATTTTTTTACCTTATTTTTTAATACAATCCAAATGCTATTCAATTTAATATTTTACTCCTTTATTTTATTTCCCATATGAAAATAATCATCAAAACTTATGGGCTTTGATTTTTTCGTTCGTATTGTTTTAAGATTTATGTCCTCAGCTTTCATATCTTCATCTTTTTCTTTAACACTCATATTCTTTTGGCACGAAATATCATTTTTTCCTTCGTCTAAGAAATCATGTTCTAATATATCACACTTAGATTTTGATTTTTGATTAAAATTGAATACTTTGAACTTGTTTTTATTTATTTTTTTGGGTTTTAATTTTTTGGGGTTTGTTTTTATTTTTTTGGGTTTTGTTTTTTTTACTTCCTCAGATATTGAATTCTTTATATTTTTTGTCTTCTTGTTTTTTTTATTTTTCTTTTTATTTTTCTTTTTATTCTTATTCTCAAATTCTTCTTTGGTTACTTTTTTCCTTTTGAAACAAGTAAAGAATGCTGAACCACTTATTAATCTAATTCTTCTTTTTTTATATGTTTTAATCATCTATTACTCCTAGATAATAATTAGACTTATATATATAAAATTAGCCCCTTTCGGGGCAAAGATTAAATGAAAAAATTATTTTTTCTTTAAGTATTTAACACTATCAAGAGCGACAGCTGCTATGATAATAATACCTTTGAAGACAAACTGGAGATTGGTATCTATCCCTAGGAATGTTAGAGCATATGTCATACCTTGGAATATAAGTACGCCCATTACTGCTCCACCTATTTTTCCTATACCCCCATTAAAAGAAATACCACCAACAACACATGCTGCAATAGCATCAAGCTCAAAGCCCTGTCCTGTACCTGCAGATGTATTTGCTCTAAAGGCTTCTAAGAAAGAGCCACAACCGTAGAATATACCTGCCATTAAGAATATTAATAGTGTTGTTTTAAATACAGATATTCCTGATACTGCAGCAGCTTCACTGTTGCCTCCAACAGCATACATATTCTTTCCGAAAACTGTCTTATTCCAAATAAACCAAGCAACAACAATTGCTATAACAGCAGGAATAATAAGTTTTGGGAATGTTATTAGATCTCTTCCAATATATCCAATTACCCATCTGCCTCCAAGGAAGTCTTTAATTGAACTATCTATACTTCCTGTTGGTGTACCTGATGTTCCAAAGAATAAAAGACCATAGATGATTAACTGTGTTGATAGTGTTGTTATAAATGGATGTATCTTTAATTTTGCTGTAAAGAAACCAGCAAATAAAGAAAAAGCCGAACATAGAATAATTGAAAAACAGAGAGCCATAATTACTCTAAGTGCCATCGGAATACTATCGAAATTCCAAGGTCCCATACCAAAGAACGTAACAATGTTTGTTCCTTTATGAAGTAATAATGATGTTGTAACAGAACCAAGAGCAACCATTCTACCAACACTTAAATCTGTTCCTGCTAATAAAATAAGTCCAGCAACTCCAAGTGCATAGAACATTCTTGTTGAAGACTGTTCAAGAATTGTTAATATATTTGGTATTGTAAATAGATTAGAGTTTACCTTAATTGGTGCAACAATAATACAAATAATAAAGAAAATAAGAATTGCTATATATAGACCATTAGATAGCAAGAATGAATTAAAAGAGAAATTGGCTTGATAGTTTTTGAACTTTAGTGTTTGATCTTCTTTAAAACTGCTCTTCCCTCCTCTAAGAATTCTATTTTCTTGTACATGATCTATGTATGTTTGGTTCTTAATTGCTTTAGCATTACTAATTGAAGTTTTCTTCTTGTTTTTTGCCTCAGTTAAATGAGATTTTTCTTCATACTTAGCGACCTGAATCTCTTCTTTAATATTTAAGCTTGATCCATTACTAGCTTTAATTTTGTTTATGCGATCTAAGCATTCTTTTTGGATAGATTCTTTTTCTTCTATAAACAAGCTCTTAGCTTTTTCAATTTTTTGGTTTTCTTCTAATATAACTGTCTTTTCATATTCTATGTACTTAAGGTTAGAGTATTCAACAGCTTCTTTAGATAGAGCCTTAATTCTATCTTTATTTTCTGCTTCAATTTTTTTTGCTTTTTCTATTTTCTTTTTGATATCTGAAATCTTAGTGTTTTTTATATCATCTTCTAAGCTTTTATCATTCTTGATATCAATAAGCTCTTCTTTTAAAGCCCTTATTCTATCAATGCCATCCTTACGAAGAAGATGTAAACTTTCTTTATACTGTTCTAGTTTTGAATCTATATTTAAACTCATAATATCCTCCCTTATAAATACTTTGCAGCAAGACGAAGTAGTTCTTCCTGATTTGTTTCTTTTGTATTAACAATTCCTGAAATATGATGGTTAGACATGACAGCAATTCTATTTGTAATACCAAGTATTTCTGGCATTTCAGATGAAACTACGATAATAGTCTTACCTTCTTTTGCCATCTTTATTATTAACTGATAAATTTCATATTTGGCACCTACGTCGATACCTCTTGTAGGTTCATCCATTAAGAAAACATCTGGTTTTCTTTCTAGCCATTTACCAATAATAACCTTCTGCTGATTTCCACCACTTAAAGCAGTTATAAGTTCGTCTGTTGATGTACATTTTGTATTCATCTGTTTTATTTGCTTTTTTGTAGCCTCGTACATCTTCCTTTTATTTAGAACTCTGTTTTCTTTGTATTTATTCATGTTTGTTATACAGGTGTTAAACTCAATTGAACCTTTTCCAAACATTCCATTTATCTTTCTTTCCTCAGTTACAAGAGCAAAGTTATGATCCATTGCATCTTTTGAGGATTTAAAAAATAGTCTTTTGTTATTAAGAAGAATATCTCCTGAAGAAATAGTTCGGATGCCAAAGAGAGCCTCAAGAAGTTCGCTTCTGCCAGCTCCAACTAAACCATATAAACCAAATATCTCTCCTTTCTTTACTGTAAATGTTATATCTTCTAGTATTGGAGTATATTTTGTACAGAGATTCTTAACCTCTAAATAATCTTCACCAGGGATATTGTCAACATCAGGGAAACGTTTATCTAGTGAACGTCCGACCATCTCGGAAACAAGCTCACTCATTGTTGTCTCTTTTACTTTTTTAAGAGAAATCATCTTACCATCTCTTAAAACTGCAACATCATCACATATTTCAAAGATCTCATCCATTTTGTGAGATATATATATGAAAGAAACGCCTTTTGCTTTAAGTTCCCTAATAATAGAGAATAATTTTTGGACCTCTCTCTCTGTTAGAGATGATGTTGGTTCATCTAATACGATTATTTTTGCGTCATAAGAAACAGCTTTTGCTATCTCAACCATTTGTCGTTGAGAGACGCTCATTGTCCTCATTATTTGATGAGGATCTACTGTCATTTTTAAGGAACCAAATATTTCATTGGCTTCCCTTTCCATCTTATCTTCGTCAACAATACCGTGACGAACTGGGTATCTTCCTAAGAATAGATTATCAACAACAGTTCGATCTAAGCATTGGTTTAATTCTTGATGAACCATTGCTACTCCATTTTCTAGAGCTTCTTTTGGATTTTTAAAATCTATAATTTTACCTGAAAGAAGGAAATCACCTTCATCTTTAGCGTAGATACCAAATAGGCACTTCATCATAGTAGATTTACCAGCGCCATTTTCACCCATTAAGCCTAGTACGTGGCCCTTCTCTACGCTCAAGTTTATTCCATCTAATACTTTATTTTTACCAAATGACTTAGATAAGTCTTTTATTTCTAATACAATATCT
>JBNMJW010000182.1:0-3814 GCA_050874025.1 Candidatus Ornithospirochaeta sp. | reverse complement strand
TAATTGAAGAGCTTTCATCTTTTAAATCAAAATATATGAGGCCAGATTGGCTAGGCTTATATGATGAAATCTCTCCCTTAACGATGATTTGATAGAAGCTGATATCTAAAACCTTTTTTATCAGCTGATTCATCTCGCTAACAGTTATGATTTTCGTAAGTTCATCGTAAGGCATAGTCTTAATATAACATAAAAGCAAAAAAAATACTGCCCGAATAATGGGCAGTAATAATCAGAGTAGATCTATTAGTCTTCGACAATAGCTTCCTGTGGACAGACAGAAGCGCAAGTGCCACAGCTAAGGCAAGCACTTTCATCGATTGTGTAAATAGGATCTCCCTCGCTGATAGCTGAAACAGGGCATTCACCTGCGCATGTACCACATGCAACACACTTGTCAGTAATCTTATAAGCCATATTTTTCTCCTTAAAAAAGATTACTTAGAGTATATTCCACTACACTATGTGGGTCAATTGGATAATAGATTTGATTTTTACAATATCTTTATGTAAGAATAATGCCGTATGAAAAAACTTGTTATTGCAGAAAAGCCATCTGTTGGCCGTGAAATTGCTAAAAATTTAGGTTGTTTTGATAGAAGTCAAGGTTATATAGAAGGAGAGAGTTATGTTGTTACATGGGCTCTTGGACACTTAGTCGAGCTTTCTCCTCCGCAACACTACAGTGAAAAATATAAAAGATGGTCTCTTAAAGATCTTCCTATGCTTCCTGAAAAGCTAGATGAGACAGTCATCGAAGAGACTAAAGATCAATTTGATGTTATTGCATCTCTATTAAAGAGAGATGATGTTTCATCTGTCGTTATCGCAACAGATGCTGGACGAGAAGGTGAACTTGTTGCTCGTTGGATTTTGAAAGAAGCAAATTGGAATGGAAAGTGCGAGAGACTATGGATTTCAAGCCAGACAGAAAAAGCAATAAAAGAAGGCTTTGAGACTCTCCGTCCAAGTTCTGAGTACGATAATCTGTACCATGCAGCAGAGTGTAGAGCTCAAGCTGATTGGTATGTTGGCATGAATGTTACTCGTGCTCTTACTTGCTATTATGATACCAAACTCTCCTGTGGAAGAGTTCAAACTCCAACACTTGCTTTGATGACACAGCGTGAAGACGAAATAGAGCGCTTCTTGGGTTCTTTCTACTATTCTTGTCGCGCGAACTTTGGTTTGTTTTCAGCTTCCTACTATCCGGAAGATAATTCCATCAGATTTACAGATGAAAACTTAGCAAAAGAAATGGAAGAGTGGAGGGGAAAGAAGGGAAGAATTGTCTCTATAGTAAATGAAGAAAAAAGCGAAGACGTACCTCTTGGTTATGATTTAACAGAGCTTCAACGAGATGCAAATATAAGCTATGGATTTTCTGCCAAAGATACGCTTGAAACACTTCAGCGCTTATATGAAATACACAAAATAGTTACTTACCCTAGAACTGACAGTAGGTGCATTACTCCAGATATTGTTCCAACTCTCAAGGATAGAATAAAAGCCCTTTCCAATACACCTTTCTCAAGGCAGGTTGATGAGTACTTAAAAAACGGCTTTAGAGAAAACAATCCTAGATTCGTAAATGAAAAGGATGTCTCTGATCACCACGCAATTATTCCAACAGAAGAGACTGTTCGCTTAGAAAATCTTAGTGAAAACGAAAAGAAACTTTGGTCTCTCATTGCCCTTCGTTTCTTAGAGGTTCTTGGCGATAATTATGAGTATAGAACGACAACTCTTAAAGTAAATGTTGAGAATAAAATCTTTATTGCTCGTTTCTCAACTCCACTAAAAAGAGGATACAGAGGCGTCAGCCTTTCAAGTGGTATGAAGAGCCCTCTTCTAACTAGTGATGATGAAGACTCGTTCTTCCTTCCATCACTTAAAGAAGGGGATGAAGTTACAGTCGAATCTATTAAAGTTCGTAAGAGCAGCACTACGCCTCCTGAGAGATATACAGATGCGACACTTCTTTCTGCAATGGAACATGCGGGGCGTTTTGTTGAGGATAAGGAATTGAAGGCAAATCTTACTTGTGGTCTTGGAACAGTTGCAACGAGAGCCGATATAATCGAAAAGCTTGTTCAAAATAGATATGTAGAAAGAGATGGTAAATACTTTGTTCCAACAGCTAAGGGTAGGGAAGTTGTAAGACTCTCTCCAACGCTTCTTCGTTCTCCTGAGCTAACAGGCGTGTGGGAAGGAAGACTCGAAAACATAAGTAAAGGAAAAGAGAGTCCAGATCTTTTTATAAAGGATATAAAGAAGATTGCAACAGAGCTTGTTGCCGACGTAGAGAAGTCTACTCTTGTCTTCTCTCCTGACTTTAAAGATGGAAAGAAGTGTCCTTACTGTGGCTCGATGATGATGAGAAGCCAAGATAGCGATGGCTCCATACACTTTATCTGTCAAAAACTTAGTTGCCAATATGAAGAGAGAGAGTATAAGGTAAAGGTTTCTTCTCCAATTGCATCTAGTAAAAAGACATTTAGCACAACTGAAAGTGGCAAGATAAAAGTTGTCATAAGCAAAAAGAGTGCTGTTAAAGTTCCTACTGTCTATGAGACAAAGACTGAAGTTGTAAGAGAATCAAAGCTTCAATATAAAAGAGACAATAAGGAGCGTAAGGATTTCTCTTCATTCTCGTTCTCTAAGGATAGAAAAGATAGTGGTAATGCTACTATGGCTGACTTCTTTAAGCTTTCTAAGGAAAGAGAAGAAGAGAGAAAAAATAGGAAGAAGAAATAAGATGATTATCCATGGCATACAAAAACTAACTCTTGTTGATTTTCCGGGTTATTGTGCATCAATACTTTTTACTGGGGCATGTAATTTTCGTTGTCCATTTTGTCAAAATGGGCCATTAGTACTTGCTCCAGAAAATGAACCAGTAATTGAAGAAGATGAAATCTTTTCTTTTTTAAAGAAGAGAAGAAATATGATTGAAGGCGTAGTTGTTACAGGCGGTGAACCAACACTCAACAAAGATTTAATTCCTTTTATGAAGAAAATAAAAGATCTAGGGTTACTTGTTAAGCTAGATACAAATGGCTATATGCCATCTGTTTTAAAAGAAGCTGTAGAGAGTAAAGTATGTGACTATTGTGCGATGGACATAAAAACAAGCCTCGACGACTATGATAGGGTTGCTGGCGTCAAAGTAGATACCTCCAGAATAGAAGAAAGCATTGACTATCTTCTTTCTGGGAAGGTTGACTATGAGTTTAGGACGACTGTCGTAAAAGAACTACACAATAGCGAAAATTTTGAAAAAATTGGAAGAAAAATTAAAGGAGCAAAAAGGTATTTCTTGCAATCCTTTGTACAGTCAGAAGATACAATCGAAAAAGGCTTTACTTCCCCCTCCCTTGAAGAGTTAAAAAACTATGTTAATCAATTAAAATGTTATATAGAAAATGTATCAATAAGAGATAGGGCATAACGCTATATATAGCGTGTGTGTTAATTTGATACACTTTATACAGTATAATTTACTATTGCAAATCAATTTCGAATGTGCTACTGTCTTCACCACAATGGAGAAATAAATAATGTACTATGTAGTTAAACGCGATGGTAAAGAAGTTAGTTTTGATATAAAAAAGATTTCTCTTGCAATTGAGAAGGCTTTTAAGTCTATTGATAAGGAATACGATGAGAATATTGTAGATTTCATAGCACTTAAAGTTACTTCAGATTTTGCTAGTAAAGTAAAGAATGGCAAGATTAGCGTAGAAGATATACAGGACTCTGTGGAAAAGGTCTTATCTCAAGCTGGATACGAAGATGTTGCTAAGTCATATAT
>JBNMJW010000181.1:0-3842 GCA_050874025.1 Candidatus Ornithospirochaeta sp. | reverse complement strand
TTTTATTTGTGCTAGGTATTCTTCTCTATTCTTCTTGTTTTCTTTTACTGCTTTATCTATATACTCACTAAAGTTCTCTTCTAATTCCTTTTGTGTATAGCCTAGCATTGTTGAGTATTCGTCAGACATTGAAATATCTACGAGATTATTCATCGATGAAAAGATACTCATCTTAGAAAACTTTGTTACTCCTGTAATAAAACAAAAACGAATATTTGTACTAGCGGCCTTTATTACTGAATAGAATCCCCTTAGAACTTCTCTTATACCTTCTATATTCTCATTGTTAATATTGTTATTTAGAAGACTGTCATATTCATCTATGAGAACTACAACCTTCTCTTTTTTTGCCAATTCAATAATAAGAAATTTAAAAATTTCGTCATAATCATAAGACTCCGGTAAAGCAACACCATATTCCCTTGCAATAAACAAAAGATTGTTCTTTATCTTATCTTTTAAACCTTCAGTAGTATTATATGTTATGTCACTAAAATCTATATGTATAACAGGATACTCTTTCCAATCATAATCTGTGCTATCTATATAGAGTCCTTTAAAGAGCTCTCTTTTACCTTTAAAGATTGCGTCTAATGTACTGAGCGTTAAGCTCTTCCCAAAGCGGCGAGGTCGAGAGAGGAAATAATAGAAACCATCATTTTTTATGAGGTTATATAGATACTTTGTTTTATCAATATAAATGTAGTCATTCTTTCTTAAAACTTCAAATGTACTGTTACCTCTATTAATAGTTTTCATTTACTACCTCATAAAAAATTCTTTTCGCTTAATCATATGTTAGCACATAAATTAATTCTGTTTTAGAACTTCATCCTTCCACTCTATTATGTTCTTTTCCTCTGTAGAGAAATTTATTGCTAAAAGATGAATATTTTTCCTTTCTATAACAATAGTCGCTCTTAATTATAGTAGCACAAAAAAACATGATTTATAGAAACAGATTACATTTACCCTTTATAGCTCATTTAAAGCTTTAAGAGCATTAAAAACATCCTTTTCTGTCTTCTTTCCTGCTAGAGGTGTTATACTTATATAGTTGTCTCTTAAAACAGCATCTGTATCATAATAAAGTTCTTTTGATGATTCAGTGTAAACGCTATGACCAACTTCATAGTACATTATTCCATCATCTGTTCTAAAGTAATCTTGGTAATATGGTCCACCCTGTTCTGTTATCTTTATTCCATTTACTACTTCAGGAATGTTAACGTTCCAAAGAAGATTCTTCTCTAATAATTCATGATTAAGAAAGAATTTCCATATTGTCTCAATATTTCTATCAAAAGGAATAAAAGAAGTTGGAGTCACAGAAAAAGCAACAGAAGGAGTACGAGTAAAAAAGCCTTCAAAGACAGCCCCGCACGTTCCTGAATATGATATATCATCGCCAACGTTGAGGCCTCTATTTACACCAGAGAAGATTAGATCAAAATGACCTAAAATTTCGTGAGCAAAACGAACACAATCGGCAGGTGTTGAATCAACAAAAAATGCTTTTTTTGCACCTTTATACTCAACTTCTCGTACTTCAAATGAATTATGAATATCTATAGAATGGCTTTTACCACTCTGTTCTCTCTTTGGTGCAACTATTGTTACATCACCTATTCTAGAAGCAAAGTTACACAAACTCCTTAAGCCATCTGAATTTATTCCATCATCATTAGTTAAGAGTATATTCACATCCACCCCTCATTATTCTCTTTGTATTCTTTTACAGCTTTATCGCAATCTTCTATAAGCGCATTCATTTCTTCAGGAGAATAGCAAGTTGCGCCACTTGCTCTATCGTGACCTCCTCCATGGTAGCGGTTAGCAATCTTATCGACAGTCATGAACCTACTACGTAGTCTTACTCTTATTGTTCCGTCCCCATTATCGATAAAGGCAAGCCAGCAAATTACTCCCTTTATATTTGCCATAAATGAGACACTCTCACTAGCTTCTTCACGACTTAAGTTAAGTTCTTTTTGCATATTTGAATCGATATATACCCAACCAAGTCCATTTTCAGTGAACGTTACTTTATTAAAGACAGCTTCTCTATAGCGGTAGAATGATATCTCTTTTAGATCTAATCGTGCTTGTAGTGTTTCAACGTCTACTCCCTTCTCTAGCATTACAGATGCTAGACGAAGTGTCCTTGGCGATGTAGAAGAAAAACTGAAACGGCCACTATCTGTTACCATACCGCAATAGATAGCTGTTGCAGCTATACTATCTATCTTAAGAATAGAGGAAAAATCACTATAGAACTGAGCAATCATCTCGCAAGTAGAGCTTCTTCCATCTTCTATCCACTCTAAAGCATTCCAATCCTCTGTTTTAATGTGATGGTCTATTTTAATTACTTCTTTGGCAAGAAATATTGCCTTATTAGATACTCTATCCATTGTAGCAGTATCTAAAACAATAGCTAATGAAGATGCAATTATTTTTTCATCCACTAAGCCATCATCGCCACCTAGAAATGATAAGTAGTCAGAGTAATCACTACTTGTTAGATATATCTTTTTCTCGGGAAAAGTAAGAGAAAGAATTCTCATAAGACCTTTAGTAGCCCCAATTGCATCCCCATCTGGTCGAAAATGACGACAAAGCACTATAGAGTCATATTCTTTTATTTTATTTAGTATTTCTTCTTCAATTTTCTTCATTGCTTTTTGCCTCTTTATTTAAATCATCAAGCATTCTAAATGCCTCTTCTTTGCTCTTTACTTTTGCACCACTAGCTTTTTTATGACCGCCACCACCATATTTAACAGCAATCGGGTTAATGTTTTTATCTCTACTTCTTAATTCACAAAGTACTCCATCTTCGTCCTCTGTGAATGAAACCCAAATTCCAACACCTTTAATATTAGCCATCGTATTAACAAAACCTCGTGAAATACTAAATGGTGTTGTTCCCATCATGACAACATCTTCTTTTGTTATGTACGCATACGCAACAGAGCTATCTGTGACTTTGATTTTGTCGATAAAATATCCTCGCCTTTTAAGAGATACAAAATCTTCATTGTATAAAGATGAGTAGATATCACCAGTAGAGAAACCAGTAGACAGCAAAAGCGATGAAAGACTAAATGTACTTGGACTTACTGAATCATACAAGAATCTTCCACTATCTGTAACAATGCCAGTAAATAGACTCTTTGCAGAAACACTATCAACTTTTAAGCCTGTCGTGTAAGCAAAATCAGCAACAAGTGAAGCACAGGACTCACGAGAAGAGTCTATTATTTCAGTATCACAGAACTTTTCAATAAATAGATGATGATCAAAACGTAGCGTCTTTTTAGCTAGTGTGTATCTATCATCAGAAATAAGAGAGGGAGATGATGTATCTAAAACAATAGAGAGAGCTTTTTTAAAGACTTCTGTCTCTACACCATCCATCTTCTTATTGTACATAAATGAATAACGCCCAAGCTCATCTCCTACAACAAAGACATTTTTCTTTGGATAATTTAGCTCAATTATGCCTTTAAGTCCTATTTGAGATCCTATTGCGTCTCCATCAGGATTAGCATGTCTATGAATTATTATTGTGTCGTATTCTTCTATTAATTCTTTTGCTTTTAAGTATTCTTCTTTCATATCTTTTCCTCAAAAGAAAGCTCTTTCTTTTCAAAAAAAGCGAAGAGAGACTACTATAGTAGTAGTCCCTCCTCCAATAAACTCTTAATTAAAGAGAATCTTTTAAAACTAAGACAATTGGGAACTGGCTTACACCAATTTTTGAGAGATTGTCTCCGAGAATATAACTAGTCTTGCTTGCTGAAATTGTCTCGTATGTCTTATAGCATCCAAGATAATAT
>JBNMJW010000180.1:0-3849 GCA_050874025.1 Candidatus Ornithospirochaeta sp. | reverse complement strand
ATAATCATGAGTAAGTATCTTAATACTGGAGATGGGATTCTTACATCCCTTGTTCTCTCTGAAATAATGGTAAAGACAGGAAAGACACTACTTGAGCTTTCTCAAGATATGACAGACTATCCTCAATACTTGGTGAATGTTGTCATTTCAGATAAAGATGCTGTTATGAGCGATGATGATATTAAGAGAAAAATTGATGAAGTAGCACTTTCTTTAGCTGATAAAGGCCGTGTCTTAGTTCGTCCTAGTGGAACTGAGCCTGTAATTAGGGTTATGAGTGAAGCTGAGAAACAAAAAGACGCAGAAAATGCTGTTGAAAGAATTGTTCAAGAAATTAGAGATAAAGGATACTTTAAAGGAGTAAGAAAATGAATATTCTAGTAACAGGTGGTGTTGGATATATTGGTTCACATACCGTAATAGAACTCTTAAATGCGGGGCATAGTGTTGTTGTACTCGATAATCTTTCAAATTCGAATATTAAAGCGTTAAAAAGAGTAGAAGAGATTACTAATTCTTCAATTCCTTTTTATCAAACAGATATTAGAGATAGGGAAGGTTTAGAGAAAGTCTTTACGGAAAACAAAATTGATGCTTGTATTCATTTTGCAGGATTAAAAGCAGTAGGAGAATCTGTTCTTAAGCCATGGGAATACTATGAAAACAACATTTATGGAACGCTAGTTCTTGTTGACGTAATGAGAAAACACAATGTTAAGAACTTAATATTCTCATCTTCTGCTACTGTATATGGAGATCCAAAAGAGATTCCTATCACCGAAAACTGTCCAAAAGGTCAATGTACAAATCCATATGGTCAGACTAAGAGTATGCTCGAAGATATTCTAATTAGCTTACATACTGCGGACGTTAAGAATAATGTAGAGAATAAATGGAATATAGTCCTCTTAAGATACTTCAATCCAATTGGTGCACACTCTAGTGGATTAATTGGAGAGAATCCAAATGGTATTCCAAATAACCTTATGCCTTATATTACTCAGGTTGCTGTTGGAAAACTTGATCATTTGAATGTATTTGGTAATGATTACCCAACCCATGATGGAACTGGAGTAAGAGACTACATCCATGTTGTTGACCTTGCTAAAGGCCATGTAAAGGCTCTTAAAGCAATTGAGAACAATAGTGGTGTATCAATCTATAACCTTGGAACAGGTGTTGGTTATTCTGTTCTAGATGTTGTTAAGGCTTTTGAAGAAGCTAGTGGTGTTAAGATTCCATATGTTATTAAGCCAAGAAGGCTTGGGGATATTGCAACTTGTTATTCTTCTCCTAAAAAAGCAGAGAAGGAACTTGGATGGAAGGCCGAGAAGAACTTACATGATATGTGTGCTTCTTCTTGGAAGTGGCAGAAAAACAATCCTAACGGATTTGATGACTAAGTATTATTGTTGAGACATATGGCCCTGTCGAAACAGGGTCATTTATTTTCCCTCTTTCCTTTTTAATTTGAATTATTGAATCTGTTATAAGAAACAATAAGTAGGTTTAATAAAATGATATCTTTCTTTCTATTGAAGTATTAAATGTCTGCTTTTTTTATAATATGAGTTAGAATTAACTAACTGTTTATTTTTTCTAACTAAATACACTCTGGGAGTTAAAGCATAAATATATGAGAGTAGTTGAATATGGAAAGGGAAATGAAAAGGAGTTGTTATTTTTGTCATGTACAGCAGAACCAGAATGGGCATTCTCAGGTTCTGTAAAGCTACTATCTCAATACTTTCATGTGATGCAAGTTATTTATGATGGACATGACGAGAAAAGAGAAGATTTTATCTCTGTAGAAACGACAGTTAATGAAATATTACTTTGGCTTAAAGAACATGGAATAAAATATCTAGATGCAGCCTATGGTTGTTCTTTGGGTGGTGCATGTTTGATACGCATTCTTTCGCTTGGTAAAATCCCTGTTCGAAGTGCCATAATTGACGCTGGAATTACACCATACCAAATGCCATTATTATTACGCCATATTGCGTGTTTTTCCTATTATATAGGCTTTAGGCTTATCGTAAGAAGTCGCAAGGTATTGGAGAAAGTATATCCTCCAGAACGTTGGACGCTTCCTGGGTGGAATTCAAGAGAAGAGTATGATGCTCTCATGTCATATTTAAAGACTTATTCGAATAAAACTATCAGAAATATCTTTTGGTCAGCAAATAATTATAGCTTGCCAATTAAGCCAGCAGAAACAAATTGCCGCATCATCTACTGGTATGGTGAAGAAGAAAAGAAAGCACGCCATCACAATATACGCTTTATTAAAAGTTATTTTCCGAATGTTCGGACTGCATCTATTGAAAAGATGGGGCACGCTGAACTTGTAATGATTTATCCAGAACAATTCTTTCAGAGGACAATGGCATTTTTTGAAGAGGATAACAAAACTTAAGGAGGAAGAAAGTGTCAAAAAAAGCAACAGAATTTCAGAGAAAAGAAATGAGCAAAATGTATCGAGGCAAGGAGATTTTTAAGCCACTCAATACTGGATGGATTGATGAAAATCTTGCTTGCGTAAGAGAATGGGTAGCAAATATCTTCTTCTATCGAAAAGGCAAAACCACAATTATGATTGATGCAGGGTATAATTACAATCGTCTTGAAGAAAAAATGAATTGGCTAGGTATTGATCCAAGGTCTATTCAACATATTCTCATCACCCATCAAGATACTGATCATGTTGGCGCAGTCGAACAAGATAGTCCCGGTCTTTTTAAAAATGCTAAGCTTTATATTGGAGAGATTGAAAACCGCTATTTAACAGGAGAGGTGAGAAGAAAGGTAATATACCATCTATATAAACTGCCACAGGTTAAAATAAACAATTCAAAACAACTATTAAAAGATGATGAAGAGTTTTTTATTGATAATATTAAAATTAAGTGTTTTCTTGTTCCTGGTCATACATGGGGCCATATGGTCTACCTTATAGATGATAAATATCTATTTACTGGCGACACAATATGGTTTGGCTCTGACGGTGGCTACAGCTTTATTTCATCCCTTGCAGAGAGTAACAAACTAGCTATTAAGTCTCTTGCAATTTTAGAGAATAAGCTTAAGAAGATGAAAGTGATGCCACTTTTTATCACAGGGCATACTGGTTGGACAGATAATTTTGAATTTGTTTTTGCCCATAAAGATAAGTTTTGCTCTCCATTTCGAAAAAGAGTTCATGATGAAAATGCGCCTTATGATGCTTATGACGAGTCAGATGATACTGAAGAGAAAGCAAAAGATGGATTCTTAAAGGGCATTGGGAGATAAGATATGGGCCACTTGGCCCATATTAATAGCCGTATCTTTTCTTATTTTTCAGTACAAAGAAAATAGAGACGATTAAAGCCAATACTTCTGCGAGTACGTTTGCATACCATATTCCTTGTGCTCCAATTGCAAGTGGTAATACGATTACACAGAGGGCTTGGAAAACAAATAATCTCAACACAGATAAAACTCCAGACACAATTCCGTTGTTTAGAGCCGTAAAGAGAGAAGAAGAGAATCCTGAGAATCCGCAGAAAAGGAAAGAAAGCGCAAAAATGTTAAAAGCTGAATAGGTAAACTGCGTTAAAGCTTGATCGTATCCAACAAATAGGCGAGCTAATGGCATAGCTAAGATACGAGCGAGTCCATACATAAATAGAGCTGAAACAGCCATTACTACAAAGCTTGTTCTAACGAGGCTCTTTAATTCAGTTTTATTCTTTGCGCCATAGTTGTAACTAATGACAGGTGCAACACCTACAGAGTAACCGATAAAGATAGAGAAGAAGATTATGTTTACATACATTATTACGCCATAGGCAGCAATACCATCTT
>JBNMJW010000179.1:0-3877 GCA_050874025.1 Candidatus Ornithospirochaeta sp. | reverse complement strand
TTAATGCTGCTCTTGGAACTTCGATCATAGTACCAATCTGATAAGGTATAACAAGATTCTGCTCAGCAAATACCTTCTCAATTTCATCTACAGCATTCTTTCTGCAATAGTTGAATTCCTTCCAAATACCAACAAGAGGAATCATGATTTCAGGATGAACCTTATAGCCTTTTCTCTTTGTGTTAATGGCAGCTTCCATGATAGCTCTAACCTGCATTCTTAAGATTTCTGGATATACAACAGCAAGTCTACATCCTCTGAAACCAAGCATTGGGTTGAATTCATGAAGAGCATTACACTTACGAGCAATTTCCTCTACGCTAATACCCATCTTGAGAGCCATTTCATGGCGAGAAGTATGGTCATTAGGTAAGAATTCGTGAAGAGGAGGATCTAGAAGTCTAATAACGACAGGAAGACCATTCATTGCCTCAAAGATTCCTTCAAAGTCTTCTCTCTGCATTGGAAGAAGCTCATTGAGTGCGTTCTCACGGGCTCTAACGTTATCAGCAAGAATCATCTTTCTCATTGAGACAATTCTATCACCACCAAAGAACATATGTTCAGTTCTACATAGTCCAACACCTTCAGCACCAAGCATAATAGCCTGTCTAGCATCTTTAGGTGTGTCAGCATTAGTTCTGACACTCATTGTCTTGATTTCATCAACATATGTCATGAACTTTTTGTAGTCCTGATACAATAGTGATTCACTTTCTAGCATAGTTCCTTCAAGAACCTGCATGATTTCACTTGGCTTAACAGCAATCTTCTGAGCATATACATTACCTGTAAAGCCATCGATAGCCATATAATCACCTTCGCTAAGTTCTTTACCATTAACAACAAGAGTTTTCTTTGGTTCGTTGACAATAATCTCACCACAACCTGAGACGCATGGGCAACCCATACCACGAGCAACAACTGCAGCGTGGCTTGTCATACCACCACGACATGTAACAATACCCTTACTTACTGCCATACCGCCAATATCTTCAGGTGAAGTTTCTACTCTAACAAGAAGAACATCCTTTCCTTCACTTGCAGCCTTCTCAGCATCTTTAGCATTAAAATAAATCTGTCCACATGCTCCACCAGGAGAAGCATTTAAGCCTTTAGTATCTGGAACGATATTCAAATCTCTAATAACTTTATTATCAAGAATAGGAGCAAATAACTTAGAGAACTCACCTGCTGGAACTCTCTCAACAGCTGTAGTTTTGTCGATTAATCCAGATTCAACCATTTCAACCTGGCTTCTAATCCAGCTGAAGATTGTTCTCTTTCCATTACGTGTCTGTAGCATGTAGAGCTTACCTTCCTGAATTGTAAACTCTAAGTCCTGCATATCATGATAATGCTTTTCAAGCTTCTCTCTAATATCGCAAAGCTGTTTATATGCTTCAGGGTTAACCTTTTCAAGAGTAGCAATTGGCTGAGGTGTACGAATACCTGCAACAACATCTTCACCCTGAGCATTCATAAGATATTCGCCAAAGAACTTGTTTTCGCCACTAGATGGGTCACGAGTGAAAGCAACACCAGTACCACTAGTCTCTCCCATGTTACCGAATACCATTGCCTGGACGTTAACAGCAGTTCCAAGTAAACCTCTAATATCATTCATCATTCTATACTTAATAGCTCTTTCGTTATTCCAGCTATTAAAAACAGCATCGATTGCCTTAAAGAGTTGGTACTGAGGGTCTTCAGGGAATTCTTCACCAGTATACTTCTTGTAAATAATTTTGTAGCGCTTAATGACTTCCTTGAGGTTAGCACAATCAAGTTCTGTATCAAAAACTTTATTGTTTTCGTCTTTAACAGATTGTAATGCATCCTCAAACTTTGAGTGAGGGACACCCATTACAACGTCACCAAACATCTGAATGAATCTTCTATATGAATCCCAAGCAAATCTTTCATTACCTGTTTTTTCAATTAAAGCGTTTAAAGAATCTGGGTTAAGACCAAGATTCAATACAGTGTCCATCATTCCAGGCATGGACTGTGCCGCACCAGAACGTACAGAAACTAAAAGAGGATTCTTCTTGTCTCCAAGCTTAGCTCCCATAAGACCTTCTAGTTTTTCAAGGTTGAGAAGAACCTCATTCTTCATTCCATTTGGATAAGAGCCATTGTGCTTATCAAAGAAATTACAAGCTTCTGTTGTAATGGTAAATCCAGGAGGAACAGGAAGACCAATACTTGTCATATCTGCAAGATTAGCACCCTTTCCACCAAGAAGTTCTTTCATGTCGCCTCTACCTTCAGCTTTTCCATCGCCGAAGAAGTAAACATACTTTTTTTCTTCCATTTTTAAATTCCTATTAAAAAATATTGTAAATGCTTTGATATGTTACATACAAAACATTCACAGGTCAATCAAAATTTGTTACATATGAAGCGATAATTTAAGTGTACATAAAGAAAAAAGCACTTTAAAAAGACAAAAAACAACATTTGTACAAAAAATTAAAAATTTAAGAAAAACGCAAAAAAAAATTGACGACCTTATCGATAGATAAAAAGTCGTCAACTATATTTAGAAAACGAATTAAATAGCGTTGTAGTATTTAATACCGAGATTCTCTCCATTCTTCTTTAATTTTTCAAGAGCACTCTTTTCAATTTGTCTAATTCTCTCTTTTGTAAGATGATACTCTTCACCAATTGAATTAAGGCTCATAGGCTCTCTGTCATTAAAACCATATCTCTTAATGATGATGTCTCTCTCTTTATCACTCAATGTTGAAAGAAGCTTATTGACATCTCCTTTCATCATGTTATTAACCATCTTCTCTTCAGGAGATTGCTCTTTGTCTTCAACAAAATCAGATAAAGCACTGTCTTCTTCATCACTATTCTTAATAGGAGAATCGAAAGAGAGCATATCTTTAGTAATAGAAAGAAGGCTCTTTACTACACTCTCATCAATGCCAGAAACAGCAGCAATTTCACTTGGTTGAGGATTACTAATTCCCTTTTCATGAATTAAGTAATTCTTTGCTCTTGTAATCTGAATTAATTCATTAGATCTATTTAATGGAAGTCTAACAGGTCTGCTCTGTTCAGCTAAAGCTTTAAGAATAGATTGTCTAATCCACCAAACAGCATATGAAATAAAATGATAACCCTTCTCTGGTTCATACTTATCAATGGCTGTTACAAGACCAATATTGCCTTCATTAATTAAATCTTCAAGAGGCATACCTTGACCACGATATTTTTTTGCAATTGAAACAACAAATCTAAGGTTTGCAGATACAATTTTATCTCTAGCTTTTTTATCACCCTTCTTTGCTAAAAGAGCCAACTCATATTCTTCTTCATATGAAAGAAGTGGAATCTTATCAATAGCTTCAAGATAGCTAGATAATACCTCGTTGTCAGAAACTGAATAGTTGTTGTTTGTCTTTGCCATAACATTTTTCTCCTTCGATATTAGATAATGCAAATGTTATGCCAAAAATTGTAATTTGTTTCTATATAAGTAAATAACAACTACATTTTACTCTACATAAAATTCTTAATTGTTTCAAATTGACGCAACCAACTTTCTCTTACTTTTAAATGTGTCACTTTGACGCACAAAGTTTCAAGCTATTAGTTTTCGGTCCACTTTGACACGGAAAGACAATTTCAATAGATTCAAGAATATTAATTCTTCCACTCTGACTTACTTTTATATCAGAATCTTCTATCTCTTTAGTAATATCTGCATAGGTCATCTCAATCAAATCAGATATCATATCACCTTCACAAAGTGCTAATGTATAATTTGGCTTTTGACAAAGATATTGTGCAAGCTGGAAACGAAAAAAAGCTTTAAACTCACTGCTCTTCTCTAAGGACTTAGGGAAGAATAGTGAGCAAT
>JBNMJW010000178.1:0-3923 GCA_050874025.1 Candidatus Ornithospirochaeta sp. | reverse complement strand
TTAAGAAAACCACTCTCTTTCAAAACATTTTGATGAATTATTCTTGCTTTTTGTGAATAAAATGAGCTAACTCGTCAAATATTTTATATTCTGCTCATTTTTTTTGCTTTTTCTGTACCTAATTTTTAACATAGTTGTGTTTTAAATAATTACGAAAACTTTGAAGATCGAGAAAGAATTCTTTATCAACTAGTTAGTCAAACTAAAGTTCGATATTCTGGAGAGCTAGACGATATAGATGAAGATGAGATTAAGAGTCTTATTGACAGAATACAAAAAGAGGAAACTTTCTCAGATATGCTTTTGCGTTTTATTCGACAAAAGAATAAGAAAGCACCAGAAGTCTATAAAAAAGCAGGAATTGACTATCGTCATTTTTCAAAGATAAATAGTCGAAGAGACTATAAAACAACAAAAGAAACAGTATTTGCTTTTGCTTTGGCTCTAGAACTTAGTCTTGATGAAGCAGAAGAGTTGTTAAAGAGTGCGGGATTTAGCTTCTCTCCATCTAGTCTTTTTGACGTTTCTATGAAGTTCTTCTTTGAAAAGCACTTCTATGATAGAGATAAAATAGATCAGATTTTAGAAGGACTCGACATAGATTTTCTTCCTAAGAACTTCTAAATATCGCCCAATAGGCGACCTCATTTTTCTTTCTTTATGATAGTTTTTTTAAAGATGAAATTTAATTAATGGAGTGTGTTCAATATGAGACGAATAGTTGTAAAAGAGCTACATACAAAGCTTATTTTCTCATATCTGTACAGTTTCCTATAGTATTAATTAAATCTTAGTTTTATAGGCATTGTTAACAGACATGGGGGGTGTCTGTTTTTTTTAACCAAAAAATAACGAATATAGAGGAGAAAAAATGCACGATTTAGCAAAGATTTCTAAAATTGATTCAATAAGGCCAATTGAAGGAAAAGATAGAATAGAAATGGCAAAAGTTGAGAATTACAACACAATCATTCAAAAGGGAGAGTACCGTGTTGGAGATACCATAGTCTATGTCTTTTATGATGCGATTCTTCCATCAGATAATCCCGACTTTGAATTCTTAAGAGCTAGATGCTACTCATCTAAATATGATGGATACAGAATTAAGCCAATGAAAATGGGAGGAGAAATATCTGAAGGACTTGTTCTTCCTTTATCAGTTTTGCCTAAAGCAAAAAATTATCAGCTTGGAGATATTGTCACAGATGATTTAAGAATTAGAAGGTATGAAGTATTTGAAAGAATTCCTTCTGAAGTTATAGGTGGTTATCCTCCTAGAATAAGTAAATCTGATGAAGACAATATCGAAAAGGTTTTTTGCTATTATTCAAAATGGAAAGATATAGAATTCTATGTCACTGAGAAAGTCGAAGGAAGCGCTGCAACATGGATATATGAAAAGGAAAATGACTCTTTTAGAACGTTTTCCCACAATTGGTAAGTTGGAGATACAGGTCTTTGGTATGATGCTGCAGTAAACAATAATCTTAAGGAAAAAATGGCCTTATATTGTCTTAATCACAAAATTAATGCGCTTGTTTTACAGGGAGAGGTTATTGGTCCACTTGTTCAAAAGAATGTTTATAATTCATCTAAGAATGATTTATATATCTACACAATGATGAATATCGATGGTCAAAGAAGCTCATTTAAAGAGCTTAAAGAAGCATGCCTAGAAATGGACATAAAGATGGTTCCAATTATCAGTGAGTCAAGGTTTATGACTGATAGTATTGATCAACTCATTGCAGAAGCTGACGGAAAAAGTGAAATATATAATGTGCCAAGAGAAGGCCTTGTTTGGAGAGCAACTACTAGTGATATAGATGTTCACTTCAAAGTTAAAAGCAGGCCTTATAAGATTTGGTTTGAAAAGAAGAGCATTCTTTGACTTTAATAGTAACTATTTTCTTAAACTCGGTTGAATACTTCATGTTAAAACTCTAGATTAATGTTAAATAGATTTAACATGGAGTATTTATGGAAGAAAAGACTAAGGTAGAGAAAAGAGGAAGTTTCTCTGGTGGAATTGGATATGTTCTATCTGTTGCTGGTTCAGCTGTGGGCCTTGGCAATATATGGCGCTTTCCATATCTTGCAGCAAAATATGGTGGAGGAATTTTTCTTCTTATCTATCTATTATTTGTAGTTACCTTTGGTTATGTTTTTGTTGTCTCCGAGACAGCACTAGGACGTATGACAAAGAAAAGTCCAGTTGGAGCTTTTCATGTCTTTGGTTCAAAACTTCCTTTTTCGATAGGTGGATGGATTAATGCCGTTATTCCGATGATTATTGTTCCATATTACTCTGTAATTGGAGGATGGGTACTTAAATACCTATTTGAATATATAAGAGGAAATATGGCACTTCTTGCCACAGATGGATACTTTTCCTCTTTTATTTCGTCTTCATGGAATGTGGAATTGTGGTTTATCATATTTTCTGCATTTGTTTTCTTTACAATTCTTGCTGGAGTTGAAAACGGAGTAGAAAAGACATCTAAGTTCTTAATGCCATTTTTAGTCATTCTTGCAATCTTTGTCATGATTTATTCTGTAACAAGACCAGGTGCAATAGAAGGCGTTAAATACTTTTTGATTCCAAACTTCAATAACTTTTCATGGATGACGGTGGTAGCAGCTATGGGCCAAATGTTTTATTCGCTTTCGATAGCAATGGGCATTTTATATACCTATGGCTCTTATATGAAAAAGAGCGTTGATATAGAGAAAAGTACAACTCAAGTTGAATTCTTTGACACACTAATTGCTTTAATCGCAGGGTTAATGATTATTCCTGCGGTTTTCTCTTTTTCTAATGGAGATCTTTCTACATTAAAAGCGGGACCATCTCTTGCTTTTATTACGCTACCTAAAATCCTCAATAGCATGAAAGGTGGTGTTGTTGTCGCAATTGCTTTCTTCTTAATGTTCCTTTTAGCGGCAGCAACTAGTGCAATATCTCTTTTAGAGACTAGTGTTTCTACACTTCAAGATGAGTTAAAGTGGAGTCGAAAAAAAGCGACACTGCTTATGGTTGTTGTTATGGTTTGTATCGGAAGTGCATCTTCATTTGGCTATGGAATATGGAGTAATGTCCGTATACTTGGTATGCAAATATTAGATTTTTTTGATTTTTTGACTAACTCTATAATGATGCCACTTGCAGCTTTAGCGACTGTTATTTTAATACTATTTTGCGCAAAACTTAACGCAATAGATACTGAGGTTGAGTTGTCATCTAAATTTAAAAGAAAGAGAATGTATCACTTTATACTTAAGTATCTTTCAATTGCATTTATAACAATAATTCTATTGTCGAGCATCGCAAATGTATTTGGATGGATATCAATCTAATGAATATGGAAGAGACGCTTAGATATCTAGATGAAAAAGGGGTAAAGTATTCGCTTACAGAACACAAAGCTGTTTATTCTATGGACGAACTTGGAAGCCTAAGTTTACCATATCGAGAGCTAGATGCTAAGAATTTATTTTTGCGTGATGATAAAAAGGAGAACTATTATTTATTGACTATAAAGGGCGAAAAGAGAGCAGACTTAAAGAAACTCAGGAAAATTATATCGTCTCGTCCTCTGTCATTTGCTTCTAGCGATGAATTATTGTATTTCTTGAAGCTAACGCCGGGCTCTGTTACTCCTTTAGGTCTCCTTAACGATGAAAAGCATGAGGTTGTCTTTTTGCTTGATTCGTTCTTTTCATCATCTCGCATCGGAGTGCATCCTAACGACAACAGAGCAACAGTATGGTTAGAAAGTAAGGATTTAGTTCGACTTTTGACTGAAAGAGGAAATGAATGCATCTTTGTAGACATTTGATTTTGCCTATTTTTTATTGAGCTATTTATCTAGTAAAAAATTATAATGCCTAATTTTTTTAATTTGAGTTACTTATATAAGATA
>JBNMJW010000177.1:0-3938 GCA_050874025.1 Candidatus Ornithospirochaeta sp. | reverse complement strand
TTTGATTTTGCCTATTTTTTATTAAAATAGTTATCTAGTAAAAATTTATAAAGCTTAATTTTTTCACTTCAAGTTACTTATATAAGATCGTTTGTTCTTATAGTTTTGTTCTTTATCTATTAAAGTATAAATGGGGTTAAAGTTTAGATGAATGATGTAATTAAATGCATATTAACGCGTAGAAGTATCAGAAAGTTTTCATCAGAAATGGTTAATGATGAAGATATTAGAGATATTGTAAAAGCAGGAGAATTTGCTCCTTCTGCTATGGGAAAACAAGAGAGAATTATTGTAGTTATTAAAGATAAAAAGGTTAGAGATGAGTTAAAGAGGCTAAATGCTTCTATTATGGGTAGATTTGATGATTTTGATCCTTTTTACAATGCACCTGTAGTTATCATAGTATTGGCAAAAAAAGATTCTCCAACAAGACAGCTTGATGGAGCAGCCTCCATTGAAAACATGCTTCTTGCTGCACATTCTTTGTCTCTTGGTACATGTTGGGTTCATAGAGCAAAGGAAGAATTTGAAACAGCGTGGGGGAAGAATCTTCTCTTATCATTAGGTATAACTGAAGAGATGGAAGGGATAGATCATATTGCACTCGGATATTACAAAAACGAAGATGTTGGTAAAGCAAAGGAAAGACGTAGTAATTCTGTCTTCTATATTTAAGATTGAGCTTTAGTATCTTTTATCATAAAGAATGTGCCAAGTGCCATAATTATGAGACTAATAAAATATCTTACAGATAGACTTTCATTTAGAATTAAGAATGAAAGGAAGCTTCCGATGAATGGATTTATAGCATAGAAGGAGCTAGTTCTGCTGGCTCCAATTTTATTTTGTGCTTTTATATAGAAGAAGATGCTTAGTCCATAGGAAACAAAACCTAGTAATAATGCAGAAAATAGTATTGAAAGGGATGGAAATTCTTCTCCTGTTGATAGGGCAATTATAATAGAACCTAATCCTGAAAATAGTCCTTTTATAAAAACAATTTCAAATGTATCTTTGCCACTTATCATCTTAGTGCAGTTGTTTTCTAACCCCCAGAAAAGCGTTGCAAGAACAACTAGAAGCGTAGAAGTTGAAAATCTAAATTCTTCTCCAGAGAAAGAAAGTATAATCGTTGCAATTGTAATGAGAAGTATTGCAACAGAAGACTTCTTTGTAATTTTCTCTTTAAAAAAAAGACAAGCAATAATAGTTGTTGTTACAATCTCAAAGTTGCCAATAAGTGTAGATACGCTACTAGAGGTATTCTTAAGTCCTAGGAGAAGAGAAATAGGCGCAAAGATATCCAAAACAACCATTAAAAATGTATATTTAAAATCAGTCTTACTAAGTTTTTGTCTTTCTTTATTATGAGGAATAAAAAGAGAAAGTAGTAATATCCCAATCCCAGCTCCTAGATATAATAAACCTGCAAGCATTATAGGTGAGACATCAGACAATAAAACCTTAGATAAAGGCATATTTAATGAATAAAAAAACGCAGCAAGAATTGCATTTATAATAGCAATGACAAAACTATCTTTCATTGCTCTAGTGTAATATTAAATAAAACAGAAAACTATTGACTAAGCAAAAAAAGAGAAGATAATTCAAGCTATGGCTAATGGTGAAGAAGATTTAAAAGAAAAAAATAAAGGTAGGAAGAAAAATACCAAAGAGAGTAGATACTCGAAGTGGAGTTCCTCATTTGGTGAAGAAGACTCTGAAATGCTTATGGAGAAATCTAAAAGCTGGAGTGCTTATAAAGAAAACCGTGGCGATTACGACGATACGGATGAGTAAGCTTTCTTTCTAGCTTTGTTTTACACGGGCGATTGCATGTCAAATGTAGTCGTCTTTTTTTTGCTAGCTATCGCCATAAAAAGTCTTGTCATCTTTAAACTTATAAATTCTTGGATGTCTTGTATAGCAATTGTTGTAACAACAATAATTTATTCTCAATATAAATAGACCTATTAAGGAATAAAAATAAGTATTTAAAATTAGCAAGCGTTTGTTAGTATTGCTATGTGGTATTTATAAGATTTATCATCTTTGCATCAGGGGGAAAGAAAAAAGATGTGTGGAATAGTTGGATATACTGGTCACAGAGAGGCTTCTCATATTCTTATCGAAGGTTTGAGAAAACTTGAATACAGAGGCTATGATTCTTCGGGCCTAGCAGTCGAGAATAATGATGGTAATGTCGAGATTGTAAAAGCAAAAGGAAGACTCTCCGAGCTTATTACTAAAACAGACAATGGCAACGCAATAAAAGGTGAGTGTGGTATTGCGCATACACGTTGGGCAACCCATGGAGAGCCAAGTGAGACTAATGCTCATCCTCATTGTTCTGATGATAAAACTGTCATTGCTGTTCATAATGGTATTATTGAAAATTACAAAGAGTTGAAGGAAAAACTTCTTTCTAAGAGATACACATTCTATTCAGAAACTGACACAGAGGTTTTAACAAAACTTATCGACTACTATTATAAAAAGTATAATGTAGGGCCTATTGATGCTTTAGCAAAAATGATGGTTAGGGTTCGTGGTAGCTATGCTATAGCTGTTATATTTAAAGACTATCCAGGAGAAATATACATAGCAAGAAAAGATAGTCCATTAGTTGTTGGTGTAAATAAGGATGAGACTTTCCTTGCTAGTGATGTACCTGCAATACTTAAATATACACGAGAAGTTTATTATCCAAATAACTACGAAATGGCAAGGCTTGAAAAGGGCAAAGTAACTTTCTTTGATCTTAATGGGGACGTGGTTCAAAAAGAACCTACTACCATTACTTGGTCTGAATCCCAAGCAGAAAAAGACGGATTTGAACATTTTATGATTAAGGAAATCCACGAAGAACCTAAGGCCTTTAGTGATACAATCAACAAGTATATAAATGGAGATCAAATAAATTTTTCTGAGTGCGGATTAACAGATGATGTCCTCTTGAATGTAGACTCACTTCGTATTGTTGCTTGTGGCTCTTCCTATCATGTAGGGCTTTGTGGAGAATATATCTTTGAAGATCTCTGCCGCATCCCAACAAGAGTTGAAATGAGTAGTGAATATCGCTATCGTAATCCAGTCTTAAATGAAAATGAGCTTGTCATTGTTATAAGTCAATCTGGAGAGACAGCAGATACTCTTGCTGCGTTAAGGCTAAGCAAGAAGATGGGAAAGAAAACATTGGCTATTGTTAATGTTATTGGTTCAACTATATCTAGAGAAGCTGATTATGTTATTTATACACTCGCAGGCCCAGAAATAGCTGTTGCCACAACAAAGGCGTATCAGACACAATTGGCTGTTATCTATCTTCTTGCAATTAAGCTTGCTTACTTAAAAAAGAAAATTGAGAGTGAAAAAACATATATTGATGAATTAAAAACTCTTAGTGAAAAGATGAAAAGTCTCTTAAAAGAAAAAGAGAAGATACAGTGGTTTAGTTCAAAATGCATGAATAAGAAGGATGTCTTCTTTATAGGGCGTGGCCTCGATTGGGCAATCTCATCAGAAGGCTCATTAAAGCTGAAAGAAGTTTCATATATACATAGCGAAGCATATGCATCTGGAGAATTAAAGCATGGAACAATTTCTCTAATTGAAGATGGAACACTTGTTATAGGTGTTCTGACTCAGCCAGAGTTATATGAAAAGACAATGTCTAATATGGTTGAGTGTAAAACAAGAGGTGCTTATCTATTTGCTGTTACATCAAGAGGAAATTATCAAACGGAAGAGAATGTAGACTTTACAGTTTATATTCCTAAAACAAATCCGTATTTTACTGTTTCACTTGCAATTATTCCTTTACAACTTTTAGCATATTATATTAGTGTTGCTAAGGGACTTGATGTTGATAAACCACGTAATCTTGCAAAAAGTGTAACAGTCGAATAATTGCTTTATTTATAAATAATTAATAATTT
>JBNMJW010000176.1:0-3950 GCA_050874025.1 Candidatus Ornithospirochaeta sp. | reverse complement strand
TAGTTCATACTCATAACTGTCGTTTATATAATCGCAACCACCACATTTACCAAATAATGGACACCATCTTTTATCACTCATTCTTTGCTCCAACTAATGCAAACTGAGAATCATAGAGTTTTCTGTACTCTCCATTCTCAATCTTCATAAGCTCATCGTGCGTACCCTTCTCCATAATAGTTTTATTACCTACTACAAAGATTTCGTCTGCATTTCTTATTGTAGACAATCTATGGGCAACAATAAAGGAGGTTCTGCCCTTCATTAATACCTTTAATCCCTCTTGAACCATCATCTCTGTTCTTGTATCAACATTGCTTGTTGCCTCATCAAGAATTAAGACGCGAGGTGATGCTATTAACGTGCGTGCAAGTGAAATAAGTTGTTTCTGTCCAGAAGAGAGCGCTGCATCTTTTATTAAGGTATCATAACCATTAGGAAGGGACTCAATTAAAGAAGTAAGCTTTAGCTCTTTAATTCTCTCTTTCATTTCCTCTTCACTTACCGTTTTGCCATATAACAAGTTATCTCTGATCGTCCCACTAAAGAGTACTGAATCTTGAGGCATAACGCTCACAGTTCGTCTTAAGCTTTCGAATGTAACATTCTTAATATCTTGACCATCAATTAAGACAGAGCCTTCAACTGTATCATAAAAACGTGCAATAAGATTAATTATTGTAGTCTTTCCTGCTCCGGTTGGGCCAACAAGTGCAATTGTTTCTCCGCCCTTTGTTTTAAATGAAAGATTTTCGATAATGTTGGTCTTCTCGTCATCTGGGTAGCTAAAGCTTACATTTCTAAACTCAACATCACCACTCTTGGCTTTAAGTTCAACTGCATCTTTACTCTCTTCAATGTCGCTCTTTTCATCCATCATTTCAAAAACACGAGCTGCGGCCGAAAGATTATTGACTAAGTTATTGTAAAGACTAGCTAAGCTTCTAATAGGCTGCCAAAAGTAGCCAATATATGTAATGAAAGCTAATAGCTCGCCAACAGTAGACTTGCCTTCAGGTAGCCAATAGACAGCTGTTAGAAATAAGAAAACATAGCCAAGTGCTTGAGAGGCATTAATAACAATTCCAAAGCTATCTGAGCGCTTTACCGCCTTAACCCAACTAGATTCAATTTCACCTAAAAGTCTTTTTGATTCATTTATTGTTTCACCTTCAGCCCCAAATGACTGAATAGCTCTAATTCCAGAATAGTCTTCGTGAACAAATGCAGTGAAGTTGCTCTCTTTCTTTCTAAAGTTTTCCCAATTACTATAGCCTTTGATAATAATGAAATAAGAAAAAAAGACTAAAAATGGAATAACAATAAAAGCAGAGAGCGCTAATACTGGATTCATTACTAGCATCACTACCATTATCAGAATAAGAAATACAAGAGATGGAATCAAAGTTGACGTCAAGCTCTTGGTTATTTCCTTCATCTTATCACAATCGTTAATGACTCTAGTGATAATTCTTCCAGATGGACGAGAATCAAAGAAACCTAGTGGAAGAGAAAGAATATTCTCATATGTCTCACTACGTGCTCTGTAGACTACGTCATTGGCCATCTTTATTGTAACATGGTCTCTGATAATTACTAAAACTCCCCAAATAATTGAGAGACCAATAGCAATTGAAACTGTAACAATAAGGCTATGAACATCTTTATTAGCGATATCTACATCAATAGCCTTTTCTGTAAAGATAGGTATAACTGTCTTACATAAAGAACTAATAACGGCAAGAATAGAAATAATAACAACATCCTTCTTATATTGAGCGCAATACAAGAGAATTCGCTTTATTGTCTCTTTCTTTCCTACATTTGCATTATTTTCATCTTTCTTATAATTTTGTCTCATGCTCTATCTCCTTCTTCAGGATACTGAGAGATATAAGTCTCCCAATAGAGTCCTCTCTTCTTAAGGAGCTCCTCGTGTCTTCCTCGCTCCTTAATTCTTCCATTCTCTAGGACAATAATCTCATCTGCAGTTGCTACAGCAGATATTCTATGTGCTGTAATAAGAAGGCTTCTTGTACCCTCTTTCCTGATAGTTTTCTCTATCTCTGCTTCAGTTTCCATATCGAGAGCAGAGGTTGCATCATCAAGAATAAGAAGCTGATTCTTTCTCATAAAAGCACGTGCAATACTTAGTCTTTGTTTTTGTCCGCCAGAGAGTCCAACCCCTCTTTCACCAATGACTGTATCCCAGCCATTTTCCAATTTTTCTATAAATGGAGAAGCTTCAGCATCCTTTGCTGCTGCAAAGATCTCTTCTTCTTTTGCTATTTCTCTTTGTCCAAGCGCTATGTTGTTCTTAACAGAGTCAGAGAAGAGGAAAACATCTTGAGTAACGATAGAAGAGAAACCACGTGCAGAACTGAGTTTTAAATCTCTCATATCGTAGCCATCAATCGTTATCCTTCCCTCAGTTGGATCTAAAAATCTAACAGCAAGAGATGCTATTAAACTCTTTCCACAGCCAGAAGGCCCCATAATTGCAACAGTTTTACCAGGAGTTAGAGTGAAAGAAATGTTTTCTAAAAGAACCTTGTCCTTTGATTTTAGTCCAACATTCTCAAAGCACATTGTGCCTTTCTTTTTCTCTAATTCTATTTTTCCATCGCTAATATTTGGCTTTCTATCTAAAATTGCTTTGACCTTTCTCCAACCGGCCCTTGCAGATGATATTTCAACAAAGAGCCAACCAATCTCCATCATTGGCCATGACAGCTCGTTTGTATACTGAATTGCCATAGTCAATTCTCCAAGAGACATTGCGCCTTTGCTTACCTCAATTCCACCAACTAAGATTGCAAGAGGAACCATTAAAAGTGCAATAACAGACTCGGGAGTACACCAATTGGTCCAAAGATTATCAAAAGAACGATATAAGTTCTTAAAGAGACTTGCTTCTCTTTCAAACTTCTCTGCTTCTTTTTTCTCTTTTCCAAATGATTTAACTGTTCTTATTCCCATAATTGCTTCAGATGCTTTCTGGTTTAAATCAGCTCTCTTATCTGAAATTGCATCAGATATCTTATCGCCCTTCTTTTCACTTCTAAAGGCTAAGAAAGCAATAATTGGAAGGCATATAAGCGGAACTATTCCACACTTTCTGCTAACTGATATAAGAGCACCAAATTGTGATAGTACTAGAACAATAATCTCTATTAAGAAGATTCCACAGAAACCAAAGATGAAACCAATTGAATCTGTATCACTTGTTGTTCTACTCATTAAATCTGCAGGAGTTCTTTCACTAAAAAACTCTCCATCTTCAGCTGTTATTGCTTCAAAAACATCTTCTCTTAATGCGCACGATGTTCTTTTCGATATAGTATCACTACAAAGCTCCTGAAAGTAGCTAAAGAGCCCCGCAGAAAAATAAGCGAGAACCATCTCAACAAGCAGTATTGGAAATACAGCATAGTTTCTTGAGCCAACAACTTCATCTATTATTCTTGCAAGAAGCGATGGAGCTATTACTCTCAATGCAATCTGCAGTGCAAGCATCGCAAAGCAAAAGATGTAGCGCAATGTATTTTTTTGGGCATATCCCAATAACCTATTCTTTTTCATTTATCCCTCCAAAAAAGGAATGGCCAAAAAGAGACCGATAGAAAGCGAAAAACAATCTATTAAAGGTTGAATTGTAAGTTAATTCTTCTAGGATTAAGGGAATTTAATCCATAAGCACAAAGGAAGCACGAACCATATAGAATAATTTGTTTATCATTTTTTTGAGCTCTCCTTTGCTACAATTGGGATATTTTGGTTCTAGCACATTCAAATCCTAATTTCAAGTATTAATCACTTTTTTTATTTATTTGTCAGTTGTAAAAGTAAATGCAGTATTTAATAGGTAAATGCAGGTTTGAAAAAGTAAATGCAGTATTTTTAAGAATTTTTGTACATTTTTAAGAAGAGAAGTTTTTAGGAACTGCTTT
>JBNMJW010000175.1:0-3978 GCA_050874025.1 Candidatus Ornithospirochaeta sp. | reverse complement strand
AATCTCTACAGGAGGACAATCTAAAGGAGAAGGAAGGTAGTCAACAATTCCGTCTAATAGAGTTTGAACACCAATATTCTTTAATGAAGAACCAACAAAGACAGGAACAATCTTTTCTTCAATGGTACATTTTCTTATTGTTTCTTTAATAAGCGATGTTGGAATTTCCTTACCATCAAAGTAGAGTTCTGTTATTTCATCAGAAAAAGATGAGAGGCTATCTATCATAGCTTCTTTTGCTTCCTCATATTTCTCAACGTATTCTTCTGGAATATCTTCCTCACTAATTGTTGTTCCTTGGTCAAGAGAAGAAAATGTTAAGTACTTGCCATTTATTATATCGATTACACCTCTAAAAGAGCTTTCTTCTCCAACAGGAATAAAGAGAGGAACTGCATTAGCGCCGAGCTTCTTTTTCATTTCCTCAATTACACGATAGAAATTAGCACCAAGACGATCCATCTTATTGACAAAAGCAATGCGAGGAACAGAGTAGGTATTTGCCTGCTTCCAGACTGTCTCTGTTTGAGGTTCAACTCCACCAACAGCACAGAAAACAGCAACTGCACCATCAAGAACACGCAAGCTTCTTTCAACTTCAGCTGTAAAGTCAACATGGCCCGGAGTATCAATAATGTTTATTTGGTGATCTTGCCAATAGCACGTTGTTGCAGCAGAAGTGATAGTTATGCCTCTATCTTGTTCTTGCTCCATCCAATCCATTGTAGCTTCACCGTTATCTACTTCTCCAATACGATGATTCTCTCCTGTATAGAAAAGAATTCTTTCTGTAGTTGTTGTCTTTCCTGCATCTATGTGTGCCATGATGCCTATATTTCTAATAAACGAATCGTCCATGATAGTGAGAGTAGCATAAATGTTGCTTTAATGCAATTTTTCTATTGACGCTATATACCCTATATGGGTATATTAAAAATACCCGATAAGGGTATTGGAGATATTATGGGTTGTCCTTGTTGCAATGAAAATAAAAGTACAGAACGTAGTGAAGAAGAAAAGAAAAATCTACTTAATCGACTTAGTCGTATAGAAGGCCAGATAAAAGGAATAAAAAGCATGATAGAGACAGACCGTTATTGCGTCGACATTCTTATGCAATCTTCGGCTGTTAGCAAAGCTTTTCTTTCATTAGAGCGTGAGATTTTATCTCAGCACTTAAGAACATGCGTTGCGCGCGATATTAAAGAAGGAAAAGAAGAAATATTTGATGAAACGATGACTATCATCGAGAGGTTAATGAGATGAGAATGTTTTCTGTTAGTGGAATGAGTTGTGCTGCTTGCTCTAATAGAGTTGAAAAGGCAGTATCAAAGGTAAATGGAGTAAAAAGTGTCTCTGTTTCTCTTTTAACTAATTCTATGGCGGTTGAGGGCGATGCTTCTGATGAAGATGTCATCAAGGCTGTAGAGGATGCTGGCTACAAAGCAAAGTCCCAAAGTAAAGATGATAAAAAGAGTAGTAGTGACGATGAGAAACTACTAGAAGATACAGAAACTCCTAAAATGGTAAAAAGGCTAGTTGCTTCGGTTCTTTTATCATTAGTGCTGATGTATTTTTCCATGGGCGTATTAATGTGGCATTGGCCAATTGGTTCTTTCTTTACTAAGAACCACCTCTCAATTGGAATAGTCGAATTAGTCTTGTGTTCATTAATCATGGTTATTAATCAGAAGTTCTTTATTTCTGGATTTAAGGCACTAATAAATCGATCTCCTAATATGGATTCTCTAGTTGCTCTAGGCTCATCTGTGTCTTTTTTGTGGTCGCTTTATCTACTTCTAGATGCATCATATTTGATGGGTATTGGGGAAATGAGTAGTGCGATGAAGAATATTCATAACCTCTACTTTGAATCAGCGAGTATGATTCTTACTTTTATTACCGTTGGAAAAACACTTGAAGCAAAAAGTAAGGGACGTACAACAGATGCCTTAAAATCACTTTTGAAATTAAAGAGCAAAGAAGCGGTACTACTCGTTGATGGGAAAGAGGTTGTGACACCTATCGAAAACGTTAAAAAAGGTGATGTTTTCATTGTTAAAAGTGGTGAAAAAGTTTGTACCGACGGTACTGTAATAGAAGGCTCTAGTGCTGTGGATGAAGCATCATTAACTGGAGAAAGCCTTCCTGTTGAAAAGAATGTTGGCAGCAAAGTATATGCTTCAACAATAAACCAATCAGGATATCTTATCTGTAGAGCAGATAAAGTAGGTGACGAGACAGTATTAAGTCAAATTATTAAGACGGTAGAAGAAACAGCTGCAACGAAAGCTCCAATAAGTAAGATTGCAGATAGAGTTTCTGCAGTCTTTGTTCCAACTGTTATGGCAATTGCTTTAGTTACTACAGTTGTATGGTTACTCGTAACAAATGGTAATCTAGGCTACAGTCTTGCTCGTGGAATTAGCGTTCTTGTTATCTCTTGTCCATGTGCACTCGGCTTAGCAACTCCTGTTGCAATCATGGTTGGTAGTGGTGTTGGTGCTAGAAATGGAATTCTATTTAAGAATGCAACAAGCTTAGAAGAACTAGGGAAGGCTCGTATTATTGCTCTTGATAAAACAGGAACTATTACAACCGGGCATAGCTCTGTTAAGGATGTTTTCGCTGTTGAGAAGGGTAAAGAAGATGAAGTCTTAGCCTTTGCATCAAGTATTGAAAGTAAGAGTGATCATCCTCTTTCTAAGGCTATTATTAAGTATCAAGAAGAAAAACAAATAGAGAGCTATCCTTCAGAAGAAGTCACTGTTGTTCCAGGAAAGGGTATTGAAGGTACTGTTAATGGCGACAAAATATATTGCGGAACAGAAAACTATGTCAAAGAGATGGGCATTGAAAATGTATCTTCTTTAGATGAATTGAAAGCTAAAGCTATCAATACAGGAGCTTCTCTTGTATATGTTATGAAGAATAAGGAGCTTTTAGGTTTAATTACTCTTTCTGATGCAATTAAAGAGGATTCAAAAGATGCTATTGAAGAGCTAAGTAATATGGGACTCGATGTTGTTGTTATTACAGGAGACAACGAGAACACAGCTAAAGCTATTTGTTCTGATCTTAAGGTTAAAAAAATAATAGCTAATGTTTTACCAACAGATAAGGCTAATGAAGTTAGAAAGTTGAAAAAATATGGCCATGTAATTATGGTTGGGGATGGAATAAATGATTCTCCAGCACTTACTGAAGCAGATGTTGGTATTAGTGTATCGAGTGGAACAGACATTGCAATTGATTCTTCTTCGGTTGTTTTAATGAAAAACTCTCTTTCTGATGTGCCAGCTGCCATAAAGTTAAGTAGAACAACATTACGTAATATTCATGAAAATCTATTCTGGGCCTTCATCTACAATGTTATTGGAATTCCACTTGCTGCTGGATGTTTTATCCATCTATTTGGATGGGAACTTAACCCAATGTTTGGTGCATTAAGTATGAGCTTGTCATCTTTCTGTGTTGTAAGTAATGCATTAAGACTGAATTTTGTTAAAATATATAAAAAGAGTAAAATCAAAAAAACTACAAGTTTATTAGATAAGGAGATAAATGAAATGGAAAAGAAAATGGTTGTTGAAGGCATGATGTGCCATCATTGTGAAATGAGAGTTGAGAATGCTCTTAAGAATATCGACGGAGTAGTTGAAGTAAAAGCTGATAGCAAGAGTGGAACAGTAGATGTGAAATTAAGTAAGGCTGTTAGTGATAAAGAGCTTAAGGAAGCTGTTGAAAAAGAAGACTACAAGGTTGTTTCTATTAACTAATTCCTTATAAATAAAAGAATAAAGGTGCTACTAATGTTTTATGGCTACAGTAACACCTTTTTTTTTATGAAACAATACAAAATTAAAAAAACGAAGTATCATGACAAGAGGCCCTACATTCAGGGCTTTCAAGGTAAAATGCGCAAAAACAAAAGCATGTGGCGATGCTTTTATTTTATACACAAGCTAAAATACTGTT
>JBNMJW010000174.1:0-4037 GCA_050874025.1 Candidatus Ornithospirochaeta sp. | reverse complement strand
GTACTAAATACACCAGTAAGTGCGCGTAGTAGAGTAGTGGAATATATAAAGGGAGGAGTCGGAGTCGACTTATACAATAAGCTTTATAGAGGAACATCATTCTTCTTTGGACTAGGTGGAGGAGTAATGCTCCACATAAATGAGAATAAGATGAATATAACTCCATATGGAGAGACACGCTTTGGCTTTGAGTGGGATATAAACGAAAGAGTAAGAGCTGGAGTCGTAAGCGCAATAAGTGTAAGTCACTTTGAAAATGAAGATAAGAGAAACAATAGCTTAACACTACTCATTGAGCCAATAAGTGCAACTCTTAGCTACCGCTTCTAGGAGAAGAGAGATGAGACGAAAAGTTATTTCTCTTTTTTTAGCACTAGTAGTAGTGTGTATAGTTCTATCGTGTAAAGCAGAAGTATTAAGAAATGGAGAGAATATAAACAACTTAGTCTATCCATACTTAGAGTTTACGCTTTCAGAAGATGGTAGCTATTACACTGCAGAAGTTATAGAGAATGTGAGACTCGAGAGAGTAGAAATTCCAGAGGCCGTTGATAACCTCGGCTCTTCTATTCCTGTTCTTTACTTCAATGGATTTAAGAGAGCAGATGATTCAAGCTCTTTAAAAACTCTTGTTTTATCGACATCTAAAACTAGAGTAACTTCATCAGCGTTAAAGAATGCTTCAAGCTTTAATAAGCTTGAGATAAAGAAGATAGACGGTAGTGCTACAATTCCAGAATTACCAGTAATAGAGAAAGATGGTAAAGAGTTTTTAGGTTGGTTTATTCCTGGAACAGACACAAAGGTTTCTAGTGGTGACACAATTAGTCTTTCGTCTTTATCTATAGAACCAAGATGGAAGGATCATAGTTTAGTCTATCATGAAGGAAAAGAAGCTACATGCACAGAAGACGGTTGGAGTGAGTACTACACATGTAAAACATGCTCATACAATACAAAGAAGATTATTCCAAAGCTTGGACACAAACTTTTTCATCATGAAGAGATAAAAGCAACATGTACTGAAAGTGGAACAAGAGACTATTACGAATGTACTCGTTGTGAAAAATACTTCTCAGATAGTGAAGGTATTTATGAGATATCAAAAATAGTTATTCCTGCTTTAACTCACAATCTTTCTATTCATAAAGAAAAAGAAGAAGCTAACTGCATAAAAGAAGGACATAGAGAATACTGGCAATGTGAAAGATGTAAAGAATACTTCCTTTCTAGCGATCTTGCTTCCAGTCCTGTAAAAGAGTCAGAAATAGTTCTTCCAAAGGCTGACCATACTTACTCTACAAAATGGAGTCATGATACAAATAATCACTACCATGTATGTTCAGTTTGTGGAGCAATAGAAGAGAGTAGTTTAAAAGAACATACCTTTACAGAAGAAACATTCGATCCAACAGAAACAGAATCTGGAAAGACTGTTTATACTTGTTCTACTTGTTCTTATTTTTATGTAGTACCAATTCATCCAAATGGTCACCTGTATGATGAAAACAGCAAAGTTGAGATTCATATGCCAACATGTACAGAAAAAGGCTTTACTCGTAAGTTTTGTTCTTATAAAGGTTGTGATTACTACAAAGATGACGACTTTGTTGAACCATTACATCATGAAAATGCAATACCTCATCCTGCAAAACCTGCTACATGTACAGAAGATGGAAATTATAAGTATTGGTATTGCCCTGATTGTGGAAAGTATTTCCTCTCTGAAGGCAAAACAACTCCAGTAGAAGAAGAGAAAACAATTATTGGTAAGCTTAGACATCAATATGGCGAAGAATGGAAGTATGATGAGAATGAGCATTACCATGAATGTATCAATTGTGGTGATAAAAAGGACATTGAAGATCATGTTTATGATCAGAGAATAGCAAATACGCAAACAAGGAAGAGTGATAAAAATTGTACTTCACCTGATATCTATTATTTCAGTTGTATATGTGGCTATTGTCCAAATGATGATAATTTAATATTCACAGATGGCGTTGCTCTTGGACATAGTTTAACTATTCATAAAGAAAGAATAGAGCCTAAATGTAATGCTGACGGTAACATTGAGTATTGGCAATGTGATAGATGCTACAAATTCTTTAAAGACTCGAATGCAACAATAGAGATAGAAGAAAAAGACATTATCCTAGAGAAAACAGGTAAACATACTCCTTCAGGTGAATATCAGAGTATGGGTAACGGCGGACATAAAGAGATTTGTTCTGTTTGTAGTCAAACATTTGGCGATACAATTGCTCACACTATCAAACACCTTGGTGGCCAAGATTCAACTAATCATTGGGATACATGTGAATACTGTGCTTATAAAGAAAACGTAGAGAATCATACATTCGTCACATACGGTACGGATGAAGTTTGTTCAATTTGTTTCTATGTAAAAGATAAACAACACACAACAGGCGGTGGTTTTGATATTAAGCCAGAGATAAAAGAACCAAAGGGAAAAATAGAACTAGTAAAGATAACTGATGGCTATAAAGCATCTTTCATTCTAGAAGAAGGGTCAAAAATGACAGCAATCAAATGGTTTCTTGATAACACAGAAATAGCACAAACAAATGAATGCATTTTCTCTACTCCTGACAGTAGAAGCTATCAAGTTATGTGTGTTGTCTTCAATGAAGATTTAGTTACTTCATACTCCGAAATGGTTGTTGGTGGGAAAAACAACTAGGAGAACAAAATATAAAGGGGAAAAGAAATGAGAAAAGTATTAGTAATGTTTCTTGTCGTTGGATTACTAGCATTTGTTGCATGTAGTCCAGATTCAAGCTTAAATGATGAGCTTGTTAATGTAACACTTACATCAAGAGATACAAGATCGCTATCTGTTGAGGTAGGTTTTGATCTCAAAGATGTAACAACATGGAAGTATACGGCAAAGAAGACTGACAAGGGTCTTAAAACCGGTGAAACTGGCGACAACCAAGTTGAACTCAAAGATGGGAAAACACAGCAACTCTCTCAGGGAAGTTGGAACTTTAAGCTCTTTGGATACAACAATGAGGGAAATCTAATCTGTGTTGGTGAAGCTCCAAACATACCTATTACCGTTGAAAAGCATATAATTTCTATTCTTGTTGGTCCTCAGCAGACAGGAACAGGAAAGATTGTTATTGACAGTAACATTTCTATTGCAAGTAAAGATGGAAAGCCTGTTTCTGCTGAAATTAATAATGCATATACCAGAACTATTACTGTAAAAAGCGTAAAAGACAGTGATTATGTTAAAACTGATGAATTGAGTTTAACTGAAGTCCCTTCTGGCATGTATTCTGTGACTGTTAAATATACTGCAAAGGTTGATGGCGTCGATTATACCGCTGCTGTTGGTATCAAGTACTTCAATGTTTATGACAATTTGACAACAAAAATTTCTGGTACAGTCGAAGAAAAAACTCAGGCAGGTATTGCTGAACCTAATACTCCTGATGTTGTTGCTTCTGTCGATGGTGTACTTTACGACGATATAGCAAAGGCTCTTGAAGTAGCTACAGTCACAAAACCTTTAACACTTATGAAAGATGCAACTCTTAAACAGAGTGTAGAGCTTACACATGATGCCGCTATTAATTTAAATAATAATACATTAACATTTGTAGATGGACAGAATATCACAATTAAGGGTAATGAATCTAAAGCGAAAGTTACAATTTCAAACGGATCAATTGTTGGTCCAAATGGGTGTTCTACAATTAAACTTGATACTAATTCTGATTTGACTCTTGATAGTGTTAATATTACTGCAAATACTGTTGGTAATGAGAATTGTATTGTCTTCTTGCTTCAAAAATCAAATCCTGCAAAATTAACAGTGAAGAATAGTACATTAATAATGGATGGTGCATATTGTATTGGTACTAATGCTTCAGACTGGAAAAATACAAATGTAGAAATAACAATTGAGAAATCGACAATTATTTCGCAGAATAACAACGGTCAGAGTGTTGGTCTTTTTGTTAATGTCCCAGCAATTGTAAATGTTTCAGACTCATATATTGAAGGTG
>JBNMJW010000173.1:0-4077 GCA_050874025.1 Candidatus Ornithospirochaeta sp. | reverse complement strand
GGATAAACCATCCCTCTAAACCCTCAAGGCAATCTCGAAGAGAGTTAAGCTTCACCTCTTTTTGTGTAAATTCATCTCCAATAGATACTGTTTTAGAAAGCATCTCAATTTGTCTTTTTATCTGTCTTATCTTTCTATCAATCTCTGTTAGATTCGAAAATTCATTATTTAGTGTTTCATAGTCAGAAATTGGACTTTTGTCACTAAGCATGTATTGCCTTATAAAGGTAGTAACATCGCCTAATACCTTAAGTCCAACAGTTTGCCCAAATAGTTTTAGGGCATTATCGCTTTGGAGTCCAAACTTTTCCATAAAAAAGTTTTTGTATTGTGCAAATGAATCAAAAAGTCGAGAGGAATAGGCTTCTGTAAGAAATCTAACCCATTTAGCGTTCTGACTTATTCTTGTGTTATTCTTTGCGAGAATGCTCTCTATGTCTTCTATCAATAATTCCTTCTCAGTAATTATCTTTAAACACTTTAAATCTTCACCAGAGAAGTATCTAACCTGTAAAAGAGAAAGATATTTTTCACTAACAGGTTCAAAGAAGATGCCATTAATAATTGAGATAACCTCATTCTTCTTTCTTAAGTATTCTTTAACACTTCCTTCTCCATCAGCTTTTGAGCCGATGGCACCTAGTGTGTAGTTCTCTTCATCTCTTTCTCGCTTTTTGTTACTTTCAGATGACAGGTTATAGAAACGAAGATTATAAGGAATAAGAAGAGTAAGGATTGCATCGACAGTTGTTGTTTTTCCACTACCATTTAGACCTGTAAGAATTGTAGATTTACTGTCAAAGGATAAGGTTTCAACTTTCTTATCAAAAACACCCCAATTGAATAATTGCAAGGTTTTTAATCTATAACCAGAATTATTGTCGCTAAAAAGATCTCTCATTGATTTTCCTCATTCTTATTTATGGTAGCCTTCATTTTCTCTAGTAATTCTTTCATAAAATTAGCATCTATCTTTGCTTTAATTATTGGAGAAATTTCAAATTCTGTATCATCGTCAATAATAGTGCCATTAAGTTTTTCAGAGGGACAAAAAAGATATGTTAGTTTACATAGACTACGTAGAGTAGAATCTAAGTTCTTTATCATCTTTGTTTCATCTGCTTTGTCTTTTGAAAAGCTCTTATATAGTCCATATATTTCACTTTTTCTGAGAATAATAGCTTCGTTTTCGCTTTGGTTATTTTCAGCTTTATCTAATTCGTTGCGCAAAAGAACTAGAAGCATTGAAGCACTATATGAAAGCTGTGTTTTTTTTATTAAACGAGGAAGATTTTGATAAGAGTTTTCCTCTGTTGTATACTCATCTTCCATACCTCGCTCTAAGCTATCGTCAATTTGTTCTAAAAAGGCATAATTATCAATTGTATCGATAAAGACAACAAGGCCAATAGTGGAAAAGTATTCGTTAATGGCATTTCTATAACTAAGAAGAGTATTCCAAATCTCATTCTTTTCTTGTGTCTTGTAGATAGGACCTTTTAAAAGTTTAATAGCAACTGGTGCCCATGAAGTGTTATTTTGCATAGAAAGTTACCTCATCAAGTAGAACTGTATATCTCTTATCATTCCAAGAGTAAGTAATCTCTTCTTTTCTTTCTTTATTGATAGCATAGCTGTCTCTTTTTTCTGCTAGTGATATGTAATAGATTATCTCTTCAAGCCCCTTTAAAATAGGGTAGTAAGAGACTAACTCTGAGAGAGTAAAGGAACTTTTCTTTGTTAAGAAGAAGTACTCATTAATGTTGTTTTCAAGTTTCTTTTCATCTATATAAAATTCACTCTTTAGTGCTCTAATGGCATCGGTGTTACTTGCTTTGTCTTCATAGAGAATAATAGGTGTGATGTTTTCTTCTTTTTCTAATCGTAATGTTCTTGAAAGAGGAAAAGACAAATCAGGATCTGTATTAAGAGACATAGTTATTTTCTCTTGAGCTTCTTCATTATTCTTTAGCGATGCTGCTGTAGCTTTTAACTCTGAAAGAAGTTTTATTAGACCTTTTCTTTCACTCTTACTTTTAGTTGCCATTACCTTACTCATTCTTTCTGTAAGAATTGAGTTCTTTTTTACAACACGTTTACCCGCATCATAAAAAAGAGAACGAAGAGAGCGAAGAAACGAGTCGTCATAATCTATCTCTTCTCGTTTAAGGTTTTCTTCAATTTCATCGGTAAGGCGAGTTATCTGGTCTTCTTGATTCCTCATCATGTAGGCCCAGAAAGATTCAAAAGACTGGCCTTGAGGAGAAGAGTAGAGTTCTTTATGAAGAGAAAGGGAGTAACCAAGAAGAATCTTTTTGTTATCATCAACATCGGCTTGCTTAATGGCAATGTTATTCATAATTTGCCTAAAGTTTTCCTCTAGCTGGCTAAATTCTCCAAGCATTTCTCTGCCATGTTTTTCCAAGTCCATTAGGTACTCTTTTGTTTTTCTTGTGTCAAAAGTCTTTACCTTATTTGTTTTCTGTATTTCCGCCTTTTCCATCTGTAGTTCTTCAATTTGTTTTTCTAGTTCTTTAATTCTTTCTTTTGGATTTCTATTTATGTTGTTGGCAAGACTTTTTAGTTGGGTAAGAATGTAGTTAAAGCTACTTTCAGTTGTTATTTCATTGCTATTAATGATTCGTGCAATAAATGGCAATAGTCGCGATAGTCCAGCATCAAGCTCTATGATCTCTACTTTTTCTTGATTGCGATAACGCCTTATGTAGTGCTTTCTATCGCTAAGCCATGATTCGATATATGCTCTAATTCTACTTGATATGTCTTTTGTCGATATTAGCTCTTCTTCATCTTCCTGTATTTCCCTTTCAAATTCGTCTTCAGCTTCGCTATTTTCAGAGAGAAAAACCTCCAGTTTTGAAGCAAAATCATCATAAGTGAGAGAAGAAACACTATTGAGATAGAATGTATTATATAAAAATGCAATTACAAAAGACGCACTCTTAGCTCTAATGATATTAAGACCTGCGTCTTTATTTATAATTTCGTTAATTTCTCCAATTGATATCGCTCTCAAAATAACCCCAACTTTTCCTTATTATATGGAAGTGTTGAGTTTTAAAGCTATATATTTAGTTCAAATTTGCTTCAAGCCAAAGCTTGATTTTATCTTTCTTATTAGTCCAGTCCTCCTCACTTCCTGTTCCAACTCCAAGATATTTTAACTCCATCTTTAGATATGATGCCATCTCAGAGAAAGCATCATGAAGTATTTTATACTCTTTGTCGTTATCGTTACTTTCTCCTCCATTAAGAACTACAACAAAACGCTTTCCTTCGAGGAGAGAATAATCCAAAGCATAAAGACGATCGATAAAAAGTTTTGTTTGCGCTGTTACTTGCCACCAATAGATTGGAGAAACAATTACAATTGTATCTGCCTCTATAATATCTTTATAAAGAGGTTGCATATCATCCTTTTGAATGCATTCACCTTTATTTATCTCTTTACAGTAGTCACATGCATGGCATGGATTTATTCTTTCTTTTCTTAAGTGGACTAATTTACCTTGTGTAATATCCTTTGCTAAATCAGCAATCCTATCGCTAAACATACCCTCTCTTGGGCTTCCTGCTATAATTAGAGTATTCATGATTTCTCCTTTTCATATAGAAGATAACAAACAAAAGAAGAAAAGCAAAAAATAATTTGAGTGATATAAAGAAGTTATTAATATTCCATTAAAAATTAATAAAATTTTTTAAAAAAAGTTAAAAAAAGGTATTCACATTTATGATAAAAACTAGTAAGGTAATCAAGTCGCTTGAGAGCGAGGCCGAAAGGTTACGGTTTCAAGTTGGAGTTTTTTACTAAGACTAGCGAAGGGAAAGAGAGAGAAAAATAAATATAGGAGCAGAGAGCTCCTGTCAATTCAAGAACGACGGTGGATAAAATAAAAAGAAGCCGCGTTGAAATGAGACAGATCGAAAAGAGCTAAACCTGTACTTCGGTACAGGAAATCCATAACGGAGAGTTCGATCCTGGCTCAGAACGAACGCTGGCGGCGCGTCTTAAGCATGCAAGTCGAACGAATGGTCCTTCGGGACCGGAAGTGG
>JBNMJW010000172.1:0-4077 GCA_050874025.1 Candidatus Ornithospirochaeta sp. | reverse complement strand
GAGCTGTAATAACATCATCAATGTTTTTCTCAGGAAGAACAGATTCAACCTTAGACAGGTCTACATTTGAATTTGGAAGCTCAATTGTTATATCGCCTTTTCCTTCTTTTTTACCAATAGAAATAACATTTGTTTCTTTTTCTGATTCACTACTCTTTTCAGTCTTACCTACAGAAAGAAGCTCTTTGTCGTTTTCATCAGTAAATTTAGTAAGTGTTGTTTTCTTACCGTTTTCAGTTTTTCTATCTGTAACTTCTTCTGTTTTAGGTTTTTCTTCTTCTTTCAGCGTAGTACTTTTGACAGCCTCGTTTATTAACGTTTTGTCAACTCCAAATGCATTCTTACCTCCAAGCATTACATCACAAGAAGTAAGACAAACAATAAAGAGTATCAAAGCAAAAGCAATAAAATACTTTCTCATTTCTTTCCTCCATAAAGAGTATTAATTGCAAAAAAGCAATTGTATTAATAATAGTATAATACAAAATGTTACACGTCACTTGAATACAAGAGCTCTATGATTAGATTTTTACTACAAAAAGTATAAAAATGAGCCAGTAAAAATTTATTAATTAGCTAACTGCCGTTTATATCATTAATGCTCTTGCATAAATAAAATGTTTATGTGTAAAATTTGAGAGTTGTTTTTTACAACAAATTTCCTTCCGTATGGAAGAGATATAGTGACGGGAACCCGCTATAAATAAAAAGTGGGTAGAGAAAGGAGTGACTACTATGGCAGTAGTAACAATGAAAAGCCTGTTAGAATCAGGCGTACATTTCGGCCATCAGACAAAGAGATGGAATCCAAAGATGGCACGTTTCATCTTCACAGAGAGAAACGGTATTCACATTATTGACTTACAGAAGACATCAGCATGCATCGTTGAAGCTTATGAAGCTGTTAGAGCTCAGGTAAAGAATGACAAGCAGATTCTTTTTGTTGGAACAAAGAAGCAGGCTCAGGTAGCTATCGAAACAGAAGCTAAGAGATGTGGCATGCCTTATGTTTCAAACAGATGGCTTGGCGGTATGTTAACAAACTTCGCTACAATCAAGAAGTCAATTGCTAAACTTAAGAAAATTGAAAGAATGGAAGCAGATGGAACTTTCGACTCTTTAACAAAGAAAGAAGTTGCTCTTCTTACTAAGAAGAAGGCAAAACTCGAAAAGGACCTCGGCGGTATTAAAGATATGAAGGAACTTCCTGGTGCTCTTTTTGTTATCGATACAAAAAAGGAAGCTCTTGCAGTTGCAGAAGCAAAGCGTCTTGGTATTCCTGTAATTGCAGTTGTTGATACAAACTGTGACCCTACAGATATTACCTACCCTATTCCAGGTAACGACGATGCCATTAGAGCTATCTCTCTATTTGTTGAGATTATCGCTAATGCTGTTATCGACGCAGATAGTGAAGCTGGCATCCAGATCATTGAGTCACTCGATGATGAAGAAGAGGCTTTAAATGGAGAAATTCCACCAGAAGCAAAGAAAGACGATGAAGTAATTGAAGACTACTCTAACTATATGCCATCTGATGAAAAGAAAGATGATAGCGCAGATAGCGAAGAGGATGACGAAGAAGAATACTTCAAGAAGTGATTTAACCCATTATAAGGAGAAATAATATGGCATCAATTTCAGCTTCCGATGTTAAGAAATTAAGAGATCTTACAGGTGCCGGCATGATGGACTGTAAGAAGGCTCTCGCTCAGGCAGATGGTGACTTTGCTGGTGCAGAGAAGATTCTCAAAGAGATGGGTCTTGCTGCAGTTGCAAAGAGACAGGACAGAGCTACAGAAAATGGTAGAGTATTTGTTGAAACAGATGGAAAGAAGGTTGTAATGCTTTCTCTCTCTTGTGAGACAGACTTTGTTGCTAAGAATGAAGATTTTGGTAAGCTTGGTAAGGATCTTTGCGCTTCAATTCTTAAGAATGGTTATACAGAACCAAATGATGAATTAAAGGCTATGGTTGATGGCTTAATTGCTATCATCAAAGAGAACATGAACCTTGTTAAGTTCACAGTTACAGATATTCCTGAGAATGGTTACTGTGCAACATATGTCCATGGTGATGGTGCAGTTGCTGTTTCTGTTATCCTCACAGCTGACAATAAGGCTGCATTTGAGAACGATGCAGTTAAGGAATTTGCTCATGACTTAGCTCTCCACTGTGCTGCTTTCAAGCCTCAGTATCTTTCTGAGAGTGTTGTAGACAAGGCATATGAAGAAGAACAGCTTGCTATCTTCCGCGCTCAGGTTAGCCAGGATGAGAAGCTTGCTTCTAAGCCTGAAAAAGTTAAGGAAGGCATTGTTAGGGGAAAGCTCAGCAAGCTCTATAAGGAAATCTGTTTCCTTGATCAGCCATTTGTAAAGGATGACTCTAAGAGTGTTAAGGAAGCACTTGCAGAAGTATCTAAATCTTGTGGTGCTAAGCTTGATATCATCTCTTATTCTGTCTTTATGGCAGGCCTCAAATAAGGGGTAAATAATGCAGACTGTTATCAGTAACACTGAAGCAAAAATGAAAAAGAGTATAGCCAGCCTTCAGGCTGACTATGCCCTCTTAAGAACAGGTAGAGCATCTGCTGCCTTATTTGATAAAATTAAGGTCGACTACTACGGTCAGGAGACACCTTTAGCACAGGTTGCATCTATTTCTGTTCCAGAAGCTAGAATGGTTGTTATTCAGCCTTGGGATAAGTCTGTTCTTCCAGCAATTGAAAAAGCTATTTTAAAGTCAGAACTTGGATTAAATCCAAACAACGATGGAAAGCTTCTTAGAATAAACTTCCCTGCTCTTACAGCTGATAGAAGAAAGGAACTTGCTAAATCTGCAAAAGCTACTGCAGAGACAGCACGTGTTGCTATCCGTAACATTCGTCGTGATGCTATGGAAGAGCTAAAGAAGATGCAGAAGGCATCTGAAATTAGCGAAGATCAGCAGAAAGAAGGCGAAAATAAGATTCAAAAATTAACAGATTCCTCTATCCTTGAAATCAACAAAATCGCTGATGCAAAGGAAAAGGAAATAATGGAAATCTAAGAGAGTATGAAGGAACTTGTTCACCTAGCATGCATCATGGATGGCAATGGTCGTTGGGCTCAAAAACGTTCATTGAAACGTATTAAGGGTCATGAAGAAGGGGCAAAAGCCGCTGAAAGAGTTGCTAAAGGCTGCATAAATGAAGGAATTAAGTTCCTTACTCTTTATTGTTTTTCAACAGAAAACTGGAAAAGACCCAAAGAGGAAGTTGATTTCCTTATGGGTCTTTTAGCTAAACAAATCTGCTTAAACATCCCTAAGTTTAACAAACTCGGTATAAAGATTCTGCTTTTAGGAAACAGAGAAGGAATACCTTCATCTGCACTAAAAGGACTAGATGAAGCAATCGAAAGCACAAAAAACAATGAAACATTAACAGTGCAATTAGCTATTAATTATGGTGGGTGGGATGAGATTGCACGTGCTATTAATAAAGCCTTAAAGAATGGTGTAACGAAATTTGATGACACTACTCTTCTAAGTTATGTTGATAATCCTTCTGTTCCAGAACCAGATATGATTGTTCGTTCAGCAGGAGAAGAAAGACTTAGTGGCTTTATGCTTCTTCAGTCCAACTATTCTGAGTTTGCCTTTTTCGATAAGCTTTGGCCAGATTGGGATGAAGATATGGTAAAAACCATTCACGAAATATACAATCACAGAGTAAGAAAGTTCGGAGATATTAATAAATAATGGATAGTTCACTCAAGAAAAGGCTTACAACAGCATTTATTGCTCTTCCTTTGCTTTTTGTTTCTATATTTTTCTTTCCTAATAAGAATCATCTTCTTTTTTCAATTATTATTATTTTTGCCTCGATTTCCGGTTCTTGGGAGTTAAAGAATAATTTAATTAAGAAAAAAATAGAAACTCCAATAACAGGCTATTTAGGATTTTTCTTACCGATTGTTGAACTAATTAAATTAAACTATTTTCCAAACATTGAACTAACAATGTTTGCACTTGCTTCATTTATTGCAATCTCATTCTTTGTAGAAATCTTCAATGGAGCTAAAGACAATTATCAAT
>JBNMJW010000171.1:0-4084 GCA_050874025.1 Candidatus Ornithospirochaeta sp. | reverse complement strand
AGGCTGCAAAAATTGCTAAAGAGCTTAATAAGCCTGTAAGTGCAGGCTTTCATGTCCAGGCTGAAAACTTTACATCGCATATTGGGATGATGAATATAGGGCTAGTTAACTTGATGACATATAAGTTCTTCTACAATCATCTTTATCGCTATGTTGATTCTGTTCATTATCCAACTGAGTTTATTAGAGAGCTTTTTGAAACAACAGTCAAAAAAAAGACTAATGCCTACGTTATTTCTAATGGAGTGAATAAGTCATTTATTCCTAAAAAAATCGAAAAGCCAGACAGAATTAGGGATAAGTTTGTTATTCTCTTTATTGGCAGATATTCCAAAGAAAAATCACATCCTGTTCTAATTAAGGCAACAGCTCTGAGCAAATACAAGGATCAAATTCAATTGATTCTTGCTGGCCAGGGCCCAGAAGAAGAGAGGATAAAAAAGCTAGCAAAGAAAGAGAAGATAAATATGCCTATTATGAAGTTCTTTTCTCGAAATGAACTTGTCGATGTAATCAATTACTCTGATTTGTATTGCCATCCCTCAGCTATTGAAATTGAGGCTATATCGTGCTTAGAGGCAATGAGTTGTGGCTTAGTTCCGCTTATTTCATCTTCACCTCGCTCTGCAACTAAGAGCTTTGCTCTCGATGAAAGAAATCTCTTTCGCTCTAATGACCCAAAAGATCTAGCTACAAAGATTGATTATTGGATAGAGCATGAAAGCGAAAGAAGGAGAATGTCTCATGAGTATATTAATTCTTCTATAGCATACAATCATGATGAATGCATGAAGAAAATGAGAGAGATGCTTGTTGAAACTATTGGAAAATGTAAGATATGAGGAAGACATATTACTACCATGATGAAAAAAATGATGATTTTGCTTCAACAAACATAAAGAGGGTAGTGCTGCCGAGTACATATAAATATATAGATAACTCTATTTCCTACAAGTGTGGAGAGGCCATTATTCGCACCATTGCATTCCCAATTATTTTCATTATGCTAAAGACCGGTTATCTTATACGATATAAAAACAAGAAGGTTTTAAAAGAAGCAAAAGGGAAAGGCTACTTTATCTATGGTAACCATACTAATTACCTCCTTGATGCATATAACCCATCAATTATTTCTTTTCCTCGTAGAGCTCACATAATTACTAATGCTGATGCTGTGTCTATAAAAGGCTTGAAAACAGTTGTTAAAATGCTTGGAGCTATTCCTCTTCCTTCCTCTTTTAGTGGAATGAAAAATTACCGAGATAGCATAGCTACGCTAATTAAAAACAAGCGCATTATAGCAATATATCCAGAAGCTCATATCTGGCCTTACTATACAGATATAAGAAACTTTGGAACTGAATCATTTCATTATCCAGTAGATTGTAATGCTCCTTGCTATGCATTTACTAGCATCTATAAGAAGAGATATCTTCCACTAGCTAAGAGACCAAAAGTTATAACATATATAGATGGTCCTTTTTATCCAAATATAACATTAGATAAGAGGGACAGAATAAAAAAACTTAGAAATGATGTTTACTCTCAAATGAAAAAGAGAGTAGATGAAAATCCAAAGTACAATTATTGCGACTACATATATGTAGATGATGATGAAAAGACTAACAAAAAACGTTAAGTTGATTTAATTAAAAAATAGAAGCAAATGTAGGAAGATTTAATTTACTAATTATTTAGTATTATTTATCCTTTTGTTATTAAGAGTTTTAAAATGAAAAAGGCTTTTGTTTCTATTTTACTTGTTTTGTCTCTACTCTTTATATCTTCATGCGATAATGGAATAAAGAGCAATAGCCAATCGTTCCCATCTTGGCTAGAAGGAAAGACACTTCGCATTAAAGGCGAAAATAAAAGAGCTGTACTAACAGAGGATGATAATTACTATTATGTTACATGCTCAGGTTCTCTCATTTATGTAGATAGTATGCAGGGGGATATATCGTCATACGAAGAAGAAGTAAGGCTAGATGTTGGCGAAAGCAAAGTAGTAGCAACATCTTCAAGCACCGAGTATATATTCACTACTGATGGAGAAGAAATAGTTTTAGAGATAAAAGGAAATGAAAGCCTCAGTGGTATCTACTCTACAGAAGAGACTAATAGAAGCAATTGGTCTTTAAAGATACAGTGTTATGAAGGTCCAAATCAGTCAGAAAACGTTGCTTGTCGTATAGTAATTACTCCGCAAGGCCTCTATTATCTTCTTTGCTCTAATTACGAAATGTATAAAAATAGCACAGAGCCATTTAGATGTGAAAAAGACAAGTGGTTCTGCCCTGTAGATAACATTAAAGCCGAGGGAGATACTTTTAGTATTACAACGGAAAGAGGTGAATATCGCTTTAAGAGAAATAGAAACGGAAGTATAACTCTTACAGAAGGTGAGAATACATTCATTTTAAAAGAAAAATCTTTTGATTATAACGAATTAATCAAGAATTCTTCCTTAATTAAATCTCATTATCACAATTATGTGTCAATAAACAAGGTAGATCCTTCATGTGCGGATGGATATGAAGAACTTAAATGTGAATGTGGTGATAGTTACAGAAAAGTATTTCAAGCAACAGGCAAGCATAAATATGTTTTAGAAGTGCAAATTGAAATGCATACCCAAAAAAACAATGGTAGAGGCTTATACAAGTGCTCAGTTTGTGGTTATGAGACCGAAGAAGTAATTTATCATGAAAATGAGGAAGTTATAGATATTGCTAAAGAATCATATTTTAAAAATGGCAAGTATTGCTATCAATGCAAGCTTTGTGGAAAAAAGAGCTATGAAAATGCTCATGTAATTTATCGTGATACCATAAAATTCGGGACATTTGAAAAGAATGGCGAGAAAATAGATATTGAATGGTTAGTATTAAAGGAAGAAGGTAATGATGCTCTTCTTATAAGTAAATATATCCTTTATTCCTCTTTGTATGCAGAAAAAAAAGAAGGATATGAAAAGTATTCAGCTGAGGATAAGTGGGACAATTATCCACTTATAAGAAAAGAACTTAATGGTAAATACTACAACGATTTTTTTACAGATGAAGAAAAGACAAAGATAAAAAAGGATAAAAATGGTGATAATATGTCTCTCTTATCCTATGGCGATGGTATAGTCTATTTTGATGACTATGATAAGTTGGGTCTTTTTTATGGATTAGGCTATGATAATGTGTACTATTGGATTAGAGATTTTGATACTAATGATCATCCATGTTTAATAAGAGCAAACGAACAAAAAACAATAGGCGTAGAGAATAAAAACACTGAATATGGCGTCAGACCATGTATCTGGGTAAAGGATTGGAAAAGCCTAATTAAATAACGTTTTGTATACAGTTTTTTAAAAAAGCCCACTGAAAGCTTTATGTTAAATCAGTGGGCTTATTTATTTAGTGAGATAAGAATACAAGTGTATTTTCATCCAAAATTAAGGAGATTTTCTCTCCTGGAGAATAAATCTTCATATTTGGTTTAAAATCAACAGACGCTTTTATTATCTTACCATTTAAGTCAATCTCATATTCAATATGACTTCCAACAAAGATAGAAGAAACAACCTTTCCTGAAATAGTATTCTCCTTGTATTCAGATAAGCTAATGTTTTCTGGTCTTACAACGAGAATTGCTTTGTCGCCTACGCTAAAGTTTTCTTCGCTTCTTCCTCCTACAATATGACCATCTGATAAAGAACAAGAGAGATTCTTTCCATTAACTTCTCTTACTACTGTTTCAATAGTATTGGCTTGTCCGATAAAATCTGCAACAAAGCTAGAAGAAGGGGATGAATATATTTCTTGAGGCGTTCCTATTTGCTCAACTTTTCCACGACTCATAACCATTATTCGATCTGAGACAGTTAAAGCTTCAGCTTGGTCATGAGTAACGTAGAGACAAGTAATTCCCAATTGCTTTTGTATTCGTCTTATTTCTGTTCTCATGTGTATTCTAAGCTTAGCATCTAAGTTCGATAGTGGCTCATCCATCAACAATAGGGCAGGATCCATGACAATAACACGAGCAAGAGCAACGCGTTGTTGCTCTCCACCTGAAAGCTCATTAGGGT
>JBNMJW010000170.1:0-4130 GCA_050874025.1 Candidatus Ornithospirochaeta sp. | reverse complement strand
GTTATAGAGATTATTTTTTTCTATCGATAGTAACAGAACAAAAAAGAAATAAAAAGAATAAATTATGTTAAATCTCAAAAAAAATTAAGAAATTTGAAATATTTAAATTTATATCAAAAGAATATTGAGGAAAAGTTACAATAGTAACATTTTTTTATTAACACAACTAAAAATAATGTATCGAAAAGAAAAAAAGAAAAGAGAATTGGTCTCAAGAAGGCAAGAAAAAGAAAAACAACAAAAAAAGAATAAATTTTTTCAGTTTTTTAAAAACTTATATTTTTACAAGAAAATAAGTAAAAAAATAGTAAAAAACTCAATATATAGAAGGTTTTCCTCTTTAAAACTAATTAAAAGTGTTATCAGCGTAACAAAAAACGGCCTATTTTCTAGAAAATATTTATTAAATATTTATTGACATATTCCATTCTCGCCATGATACTATCGACACCCACAATACTAAAAAAGGAGAATTATTATGAAGAAAAGAAGCCTTTTTGTTTTTGCATTAATTGCACTTATAGCTTTTGCTTTCATATCTTGTAAAAATGAGGCAAAACCTCCACAGGAACATGAACATACTTTTGAAAAAGAATAGTCATTTGATGATACTTATCACTATCATAAAGCAACTTGTGAACATACTAGTGAAGTAAAGGATAAGGCTGAACACACTTTTGGTGAATGGATAACTATTACTGAAGCGACTAAGACAGAAGAAGGTAAAAGAGAAAGAGAATGCTCTGTTTGTAAATATAAACAAGAAGAAAATATTCCTACTACATCAAAGAGAGCAATAAAGGTTAAGCGTGTTCTTGATAAAACCTATGACGGTGAAACAATAGTTTTAACTAAAGATGACATTGAATACAAAGGCGATGTAGCTAATGTAACTATCGAATGTAAAGTTAAAGGTTCAGAAGATGCTTATTCTCCAATTCTCCCAAAAAATGCAGGGGAATATGAACTAAAGATTACCATTAGTGCTTCAGGAGATATTGAAGAAGAGTATGCATTAGAACATTTCTCTATTAAAAAGAGAACTTTAAATATTGGTCACAGTCAATTTACTTCATGTTATATAGAGGGTGAATGGCAGACTATTTTCGAACTTAATAAAACAAACTCTTCTGGACTAGTTGAAAAAGATGGTGTTCTCGATAAGGTATCAATTAAAGTTCTAAAAGATAATACATGGGAACATGGAAAAGAATATGATCTTTATCTAGAAGGCTCTGAGAAGTCTGAAACAATTGAGTTAGTAAGTTTAATTGGAGATGATGCTAAAAACTATGACCTTGAAAATATTGAAGGAAAACTTGATGCAACTCTTCATTGTCATTCCAAAACAAAAATTAAATGTAATAGCAATACAATTTATGGTTATGTAGAAAGTATATCAGATATTTCATACGATGATACTGCTATTGAAATAATAGGAATTCAAGATGATTTTGTTGCAAATTTAGCAGACCCAAAAAATGAATACAAGAATTATCAGGATTATCAACTAACTTTTGCAGTTAAGGTTAATGACACTGTGGTTGCAGAAGGACATCGTGTTGGAACACATTATGTTGAAATACCTCATGAGTATAAAAATGCTGACCTGATTGATCAAGGAACAGAAGCACACTTAAAGATAAATTTTATACCTAATGTTGCAGGTTATACAGATTCCGAAGGTAAATGGATATGCAAAGAAGATAATTTAGAAATGAAGGTATCTGTTAACTATACTGATATTCCTGAGGTTTCATATAATACAAGGCTCCTTGGTGTAGAACTTAAAGCTAATGACTATTTCCTAATGAGACACACAATAAACGATGATGAATGTTCTGCAATACTATTTGAGTTTGAAGATTTAAATTTGAAGACTAATATAAGTGTGTTTAAGATTAATGGCAGCAATCTTGTGGATATACCTGAGGATGAAAAATATCATTATTATAATATTAGTAATGATGAGTCTTGTTACATTGTAATAAGAGTGGTAACCGATGGTGCGGGTGGTATGACAATCCGACATATGGGATAATTCAAACTTAAAAACCTTTAGTGAACTACTGTCGAAGTGATTCTTTGATGGTAGTTCATTTTTAATGGGCTAATTAATGTATTTTGGCTTTCTTTGAGAATAAAAAAAGCTAGAATTTGAACTAACAAACTCTAGCTTAATATAGCAAGGACAGGACTCGGACCTGTGACCGACCGGATATGAGCCGGTTGCTCTACCAACTGAGCTACCTTGCCGTAACAAAGAAACAATAAAGATTTCCTTTCTTTTGGTCAATAGCTTTTCTTGAAATCTTTTCTCTAGACATATCAATATGGTGACATTTATAATTACATAGTATTTCTCGAGGGGGAAAATTAATGGATAATCGACAGCCACAAGAAATAGATCTTGTAAAGCTAGCTCTAGTTTTGTTATCAAAGATATGGATTATCATTCTAATAACAATTCTCTTTGCTGGTTTATTTTTTGGATATACAAAGTTTTTTATTAGTCCTAAATACGAAGCGGTATCAAAACTTTATGTTTTTAATACATCTGAAAAAGTAGTAGGGCAAGTATCATCTTCAGATATTTCAACATCTAAAATATTGGTTAATACCTATATAGTAATACTTGAATCAGATTCTGTTCTTGGACAAGTATGCGATGTAATAAGCGAGTATCAAGGAAAGAGTGGGTATGAATTCTTAGGTAGTGAGGAATATACTCCTAAAAGAATAAGAAAGATGCTTTCTGCTTCTTCTATAAATAATACAGAATCTTTTGAAGTTGTAATTACTGCAACTGATCCTTATGAAGCAAAGTTTATCAACGATGCTATTCTCTATTTCTTACCAGAAGAGATTATTAGAGTAGTTAAGGCTGGTGCTGTTGAAATTATCGACAAGGCAAGTATTGCCACAGAGCCTTGTAGCCCAAGTATTATGAAGAATACTGTGCTTGGAGCTTTACTTGGCTTTGTACTCTCTTGCGGAGCTATTGTTGTTTCATCTCTTCTTGATTCAAGAATTCATAATGAAGATGACTTAACTTCAGAGTTTAAAGATACTCCTATCATCGGAGTTATCCCGGCTTTTACTAGTAGTAATAAAAGAGGAGCTGATTCTAAGAGTAAAGAAAGTGAGAGCAGTAATAATCTAAAGAAAGTCGATGACGATGACGACGATGATGACTATGAGGAGGATTAAGAGATGAGCAAAACAGAAGATCCAAAAGAAAAACTAAATATTATCGATCCTAATTCTCCTTTTAGTGTAATTGAAGCATACAAGACTCTTAGAGCGAATTTACAGTTTGTATGTCCTCATGAAGGATGCAAGATAATTTGTGTAACATCATCTGTTGCACATGAAGGAAAGAGTAGTACTAGTGTTAATCTAGCAATTGCTATTAGTGAAACAGAACAGAAGGTTTTATATATCGATGGAGATATGAGAGCTAGTAGAATTGCCAAAGATCTTTCTCTTTCGTCAAAGACAGGGCTTGCAGAAGTTCTTGCTGGTGTAAAAAAGATTACAGATGATGGAATAATCCAACACATTGGAAACAATTCATTTTTAGATATCATCATTTCAGGAAAAAATCCGCCTAATCCATCTGAGCTATTAAACTCTGAACGTATGGTAGATCTATTAGAAGAAGCCAAGAAGAACTATGACTACGTAATTATCGATGGAGCTCCAATTGGAATAGTATCGGACGTGCTAGTGCTTTCGCCTCACATTGATGGCTATGTTCTTGTTGTTCGTGCTGACGAAACAACGCGTCTTATGCTACAAGACTCTATAAGTAGCATTAAGAGAGTAGGAGGAAAGGTCTTAGGTTTAATTCTTAATGGTGTTAAAACTAAGGGCTCTAGTTATGGAAAATATGGAAAATATGGTAAGTATGGAAAATATGGTTCATATTATGGTTAAGGTAAAAAGCTTATTGAAGTGAATGACTGTGGGAGTTTAAAAGCTCCCTCTTTTTTTTATGAAACAATACAAAATTAAAAAAACGAAGTATCATGACAAGAGGCCCTACATTCAGGGCTTTCAAGGTAAAATGCGCAAAAACAAAAGCATGTGGCGATGCTTTTATTTTATACACAAGCTAAAATACTGTT
>JBNMJW010000169.1:0-4136 GCA_050874025.1 Candidatus Ornithospirochaeta sp. | reverse complement strand
CTCCTTGAGAGAAGCACTTGCAGCTCTCTTTTCAGCCTTTCTCTTTTCAATCTGTTCAGCTTTCTGCTTAAAGACAGCTGCATTAGCCTTGTTATAAATTACTGCAGCGCCTGTAGGAAGAAGATAGTTTCTTGCATAACCATCTTTTACTGTTACTACATCACCTTCTTCACCAACGTGAATGACATCCTGATTAAGAATAATCTTCATTTTTCTTTCCTTTTCTTCAAATCGAAGAAGTTCTCTAGAATACCTAAAATAGGTACACCTAAAAGAACAACAATATTTAATCCCGGAATGATAAGTCCTATAAAAGCCAACAAAAAGAATAGCGATGTACTCTTTAAGTTTGGCATTACTCTACTCAATCTTGTATAGAGTACAGAGAAACCTTGTACACCATATAGAATGAGGAACGATATCATCAAGCTCATTGAAGCTATGAAGAAAATCGTTGGAACAGAAACAAAGCGCGAAACAAGAAAAGCTACAAGTGAAATAATAAAAACCCAAATTAGATTTTGATTAATTTCAATACTTTCAAGCTTTTCGTTCCAATCGCCTTCTCTTGAATGTAACGGAGCTTCAAATAAGAAGAGCGTTACACAGCTTGCTCCTACTGTTATTGGGAACATTAGAACAGCTGAAAGTGTTATTACAACCATAAACAAAAGTTCAGTATCGACTGTAAAACCAAATCCAGATGTCAAATCTTCCAATAATGGAACAAACGCATCTTTGTAGCCATTGTATATAGACTCAAAGAGCGCCCTATCTGCACAGAGTAAAGTAGCTATTACTACAATCATGATAAAAGAAGGAAGTAGAGATATTAAAAGTCTACTATCTACTTTCTTACCACTTGTATAGATCCAAACCACTCCAGCCGCTAACAGCGACAAAGGGATATACACACTTAATATCACTTGAAAAAGGTAGTTATTTACACCTATAAGTGTATAAAACGCTCTGCCAATAACAACAAGAGCATCAATAACAAATAGAAGTATGACTTCCTTTTTCTTGTGCTTAGTAGAGAAAACGAGGAGAGGTAGTGCAATAAAAAGCGATAAAAAAGATGAAAATGTCATTGCACAAGAAAACAATATAGCAACAACATAATCTCTGAGGCCATTACTTGGCTTAACACTCTCCTCTTGACTCATACTTTTTAATCACTTCTTCTCAAATGGGAGATAAGCAAGAGTTCTAGCTCTCTTGATTTCTCTGTTAAGAGCTCTCTGGTGCTTAGCACATGTTCCTGTGATACGTGCAGGAAGAATCTTACCTCTTTCTGTAATGTATCTCTTTAATGCTTCTGGATTCTTATAATCAGCTGCAGCTGCGCCCTGGCAGAACTTACAAACTTTCTTCTTGAATCCAACTTTTCTTGCGCCAAGCTTTCTATCTTTGAAAGCACCCTTATCCATCTCTGCGAAATCTTTATCGTCTTTCATCATTTTTAAAACTCCTTAAAATCAGAACGGAATATCATCGTCCTGGAAATCTTCTGGGCCTGGGACCTGTGGTGCCCTAGCCTGAGGTTTAGAATAGTTATTATTCCCTGCTTGAGGTTGAGAGTAGCTACTTGTCTGACGAGGAGCATTATTTACTCCATCAGCACTTAACTCTCCATTTCTATTTTGGCTAGACAAAAGTGTTAAATTGTTAACATAAATCTCAACTCTGCTTCTTGTCTGTCCCTCACTCTCCCATCTAGACTGTCTCAATTCACCGTTAATAGCAATTTGACGACCCTTTGTTAGGTAAGAGTTAATAGCTTCAGCTGGCTTACCAAAATAGATACAATCAAAATACGAAGGTTCATCACTCCAACTTCCGTCAGCATTCCTCTTTGATCTGTTGACAGCAAGTGAAAAACGAACAACAGCATTACCGCCTTGTGTGTATTTAAGTTCACTATCTCGAGTAAGTCTACCAGTTAATGCAACACAGTTGATGTCTGCCATAATAGTCCTCAGTTCTTTTCAGGATTAATAAACAAATATTTCAAAACGTCAGAAGAAAGTTCGAGTGCTCTAGACATATCTTTAATGTCTGCACCATCAACTTTGATTTCGAAGTAGAAATAGTGGCCTTTTTCCTGCTTGTTGATAATATAAGCGAGTGTTCTAACTCCCATATCATCTTTCTTTGTAACCTCAACGCTGTATTTAGCGAAGAGTGACTCGACTAGTTCGAGTCCTGCCTTTGTCTTATCTTCATTAGCATCGAAGATAACTGTGAACTCATAATTAGAAATCATGAATTCCTCCTTGTGGACATAAAATTTGATCCGATAACATCGGATAAAGAGGTTTAATCATTTTATATAGTTTTGTTCTTTTGAGTCAATGAAGGAAAGCCACTTCTATAAACTTACTAGTAATTTTTTTTAATCATTATTCAGCTAGCCAGTTTGCTATATCTACTATTTTTATTCCTTCATGTTGGTATTCTTCATTTCTTGTTCGTGCAATTATCATTTTTGGATATGCATCCTTGATTTGCAACAAAGGGCTAACCTCCCTTTCAAATGTTTTTTCGTCATTAATATTATCAGAAACCTGGATGTAAATTTTTTCACTTCTATGCATTGCTACGAAGTCAATTTCCTTTTTATATAAAACTCCAATATAGACTTCATATCCTCGACGCAATAACTCAATTGCAACAATGTTTTCCAACACTCGTCCGTAATCCATATTTCTAGTTCCAAGCTTGGCGTAGCGAAATGTAGGATCTGATAAATAGTATTTATCATTAGAAGCAAGATATTTTTTACCACGTATGTCATAGCGGCGGAATTTATAGAATGCAAATGCATTGCAAAGGTACTCTAAATAGCAAGCAATTGTTTTATGGTTAATTTTTTCGTTATTTTTTTCAAAAACATCTTTAATATTCCATGCCGATGTCAAATTAGAAATATTGTCCATTAAGAAATCTACTAGCCTATCCATCATTGCAGTATTTCTAATTTTGTACTTTTGACGAATATCACGGACAATAAGTGTATCAAAAACATCACGAATATAGTCATATTTTGCTTCTATATCTTTATATAAATATGAGCCAGCCATTCCGCCTTCTTTCATATATCGATCAAAGGCAAAGTAATTATCATCTAGATTAAAGTATTCCTTAAATTCCTTAAAAGAGAACGGGAATACTTTAATTTCATACGTTCTGCCAGTAAAAAGAGTTGCTAAATCAGAACTTAATAAAAAAGCATTAGAACCTGTAATATAAATGTCATACTGTTCGGATGCATGAAGACTATTAATCGTTACTTCAAAGCTTGGACACATCTGAATCTCATCAATTAATACATAATTAGAAAAACCCTCTTTATAAGATTTTTCAATAAAATCATTTAAAGCATGATAGTCCTTAAATTCTTCATTCTTTGTAAGATTGAAATTTATGTGAATTACATTAGCACTAGGATCATTTGCTATTATATAATTGCGGAACGCTTCCAAAAGTTTTGATTTTCCTGAGCGGCGCACACCTGTTATAACTTTTATATCAGGCGTACCCATAACACTAATGATTTTATCTAAATAGTCTTTTCTTTCGATTAACTTCATCTCTTTAATCATATCTTCTCTATTACCAAAAATCAAGAATTTTTCATTTTTTGGTAATAGAATTTCTTGAAGTATTAATTTATGCAAAGAAGACACTCCCTAGATTTCTCTAGAGAGTGTGGGGGAATAATAATAAATATGTAAACTATTTGAAAATAGAAAACACCTAATTATTAGTTGGCAGATACCTCATACCATTCGCCGCTAAGAGTAGACTTATAGCCTTCAGCTAAGAAGTTTGTATGCTCACCTTCTGCCCAGTTATCTGCAGGATTAAATTTGTCAAACATACCACCTTTAACTACAATTTTAGCAGTACCATTTTCCCTATTTTCATCATAGCAATTTAAGACAAAACCATAAGCTTTTTGCTTATCAGGATAGGTTTGATGAATATAGTACTTTCCACCATTGACTGTTAATTGACCCTTTTGAACATAAATAGCATGTATATTTCCTTTTATCTCGCCATTTTCTATCGTTAGAGAAGCACCGTCATCTACATCTAAACCATAGCAATCATCGTCTTTGGCTAAAAGATGT
>JBNMJW010000168.1:0-4148 GCA_050874025.1 Candidatus Ornithospirochaeta sp. | reverse complement strand
GTATTTGCTAAGATAAATACCATTCTAGATACTGCTAAGAAGAATGGTATAGACAGATACAAGATGATAAATTCCGTACTAGATAATACTGCTCATCCTTTACTTGAGTCGGTTTTGGTTTAGTGTGACTGAATAGTTACAAAAATGCATTTACTAATTCAATTAACAATTATTAAGAATATGCCAATACACTTCTTTCAAAGTTGTAATTATTAGCAACTATCTTTATTCTAGAATTATGTTAGCTAGTTTACTTGAATTACAAAAACCTATAATGATTTTTTTTCAAAATATGAGAAATGGTTTTTTCTCTCCTATTGCAGAAGCTATAACTATGGCAGGAGAAGCGTCAATTGCGGTAGTTGTTCTTATTATTTTCTACTGGGCAATTGATAAAAGAAAAGGCTTTGCTCTAGCTAGTGTCACTTTATCATCTTGTTTTTTAATGAATCTTTTAAAAGTTATTTTCCAAATTCCTCGTCCTTGGGTGAAATATCCAGAAGAATTAACTGTTTTAAGAGAAAGTACGGCAACAGGCTATTCATTTCCTTCTGGCCACTCTACAGTAACAGGTGCTTTGTATTTAGGATTAATAAAGCTAACAAAAAATAAAGTAATAAGGGTTATCTCTATAATCCTTTTAATTATGGTTCCAATTTCAAGAGTGTATTTAGGTTGTCATTGGCCAATGGATGTTATTGTTGGTATCCTTCTCGGCATCATAATTGCTCAATTTGCTAACAAGTTCGTCTTACTCTATGACAGCGAAAAGCCCCTAAAGCTCTTTGCTGTTATTCTCTCTCCTGTATTACTCATTTCGTCTTTTGTTATTGCATTTTTAATTGAAGGTGGTATTTTTGAATCCCTATTGTGGAAAGACCTAATGGAGAGTAGCGCCCTTCTTAGTGCTCTTTTTATTGGAGCATGGTTAGAGAAAAAATATGTCAACTTTGCTATTCCTCAAGAGATGAAGAAAAAGATTATTGCTATCCTTTTAGGAGGAGTATTAGGAATTCTAATCTGGTTAGGATTGAGAAGTATCCCTTTTATTAATCCTGTTTTCAAGACACTAGCCTATTTTACTCTAGTTTTTTGGGTCTCGTTTATCTTTCCATTGTTAGCAGTAAAGTTTTCTCTCTTTGAAAAAGAGACTAAGAAAGACTAATAATTGTCTCAGGAAATCTGTGTTTTTCACCTTTTTTATAAACCCTTGAGAAAAAAGCTGATGCTACTTTATCATCAAAAAGCATCTCGCCACAAAGACGAGCAAACAATCGTCCACATATTTCAGCGTCAGCTAATGCATTATGTGCGTCATATTCCCATCCTAACTCTTCAGCAAGAGCTGTAAGGCGATAGCTTCTTTTACCTTTCCATAGTTTTCTTGAGAGCGATAGCGTACAATAGTATTTGTATTCAGGACATTTTATATGCCAAGACGAAAGCGTATGAGAAAGAACACCTACATCAAACTGGGCATTGTGGGCAACTAGCGGTCTATCTCCAATAAATTCATGTACCTCAGGCCATATCTCATTAAATGTTGGACTCTTTGCAATATCTAATGGATTAAGATGATGAACGCTAGTGCATACATCATCAAAGCGCAAAACAGGTGGACAAATTAAGGAATAGTAACGATCAATTATATTTCCCTCTTGATCAAACTTTACAAGTCCAATCGAACAGGCTGAATCTCTAAGAATTGATGCTGTTTCAAAATCTAAAGCAACATACTCCATTTTATACTTCCTTAGATGCTATATAACAAATGCCATCTGCTGAGATGTTAATCACATCATTATTATTAATGTAATAGCACTCACCTCTTTTGATTGTTTTGCTTTCATTAGCCCAAGCAATGTTAATGGTACCTTCTAAACATAAAAGAATGGTATCGCCAGTCTTTTCAATTTTACCTTTGCCATTATTTATATATGAAAGAGAGAAATCTGGAGAAGGAGTGATGTAATAAACTACTCCATCTTTCTCTATGCACTTTACTTTTTCGCCAAGAGAAGAATCAAATTTCATGATTCTCTCTAATTCTTTTATATCAACTCTTTTTGGCGTTAACCCACCTCTAAGCACATTGTCAGAAGCTGTCATTAGTTCAACGCCATTACCTGAAACATAGGCATGAAGAGTATCTGGCTCGAGATAGATAGCTTCGAATGGCTTTAGATAAATAACATTCATCATTAGAGGAAAAACAGAGCCAATATCGCCAGGATATTTAGTTAAAGTTTCACTAATAATTCCATCTTGAGTTAAATATTCGCCTTCCTTTTTAGGATTATTGAACTTATCAATAGAACTCTTAAGTTCATTCAAAACATCCTCTTTTTCTTCTTTTGATAAACCAAAAAGAGATAAGAATAGCTCTTTAATATCTTCTTGCCCTTTTAGGTATTTTTCTTTTCCTTTTGGAATATATTTTTCAAGATTTATTCTTATTACGTTTTCTTCTCTAAAACCACAAAGTGCAGTAACAGGGGTTAGTGCTGATAGTATTTCAGCCTTTTCATTATCATCTTGGTAATTATATGCATCACCCTCTTCTCTTATTTTTTCTTCTCTTTTCCATCCATCAATAGCTTGCGCTTTAGTTGGATGACATTGTAAAGAAAGTGGAGAATCTATGCTTAATACTTTAAATAAAAAAGGAAGTTTATAACCAAGAAAGCAAGACAAAGTTTCTCCGCTCGTAAGCGTTGCCTCTCCCTTCGAATGGGTCCCCATCCAATATTCAGCTTGTCTCTTACCGTTATTAATTCCAAAAAGAGAAGATAGATAATCCCTTGTTCCCCAATCGTAGTTCTTAATTACACCATTAATTTTTATTAATCTCATCTTTCCAATTATAACTACAAAAGAAAGTGTTATGTCACTTGATTTCTTTTTATCTTTGAGTTATTTCTTACCATATGCGGCATTAGCACAATGGTAGTGCACCGGCTTCCCAAGCCGAGTACGAGGGTCCGATTCCCTTATGCCGCTTTTTTTATTCAATGTGACACATTTCTAACCTTTCTTTTTATTTAGCGTATCAAAATGACACTTTTTAATATTTTTAAAACATCAATGTTCTTTTGTGACACATTATAAAAAAGATATTCATTTTGAATGTTTAACTTAATTATTTATATTATAAATAAATATAAAAATTGGCATGCATATTTCAGATCTATAGATGTAGGTCGAAAGATCTATATATAGGAGATTAAAATTATGAAATATGCAATTAGTAAAAGAAACCCTGAGTATGGTTTGGAGAATTTCTTTAATGACTTCTTTGATGGAGCTTACACTACTAAGATGCCTCCTGTAGATGTTACTGAAGAGAAAGATAAATATATGTTAAACGCTGAGATTGCTGGTTACAAACCAGAAGATGTACATCTTAGTGTAGATAAGCATACTCTTACTATTAGCGCTGAAGAGAGCAAGAAGGAAGAAGAGAAAGAAGGAAAGAAGAGATATATGATAAGAGAGACTTATCATAATAGCTTCTCGAGATCTTTTACTTTACCTGAAGATGTTGATGAGACAAAGATTAGCGCTGAGACTAAGAATGGTGTATTGAGTGTAATGCTTCCTAAGAAGGAAGTAGAACCTAATAAGGGTAGAATCGAGATTAAGATTAACTAATCTCAGTGAAGTAAAATCACCTTTGAATAAGCGAAAAGCCTATTTAGAGGTGATTTTTTAGTAATAGACTCGTCTAAATCCATCAGGTAAAAATGTATAGTCTTTGTTTTCTGTAGTTTTAAGAATGTGGGAAAATCTAATACCGTCTTTCATTATTGTGCACTTTCCGTCATATTTTCCCATGAGTTTTAGGTCTCCAGAAATAGGTCTTCTGCAATAGATGAGGAAAACGTTGTTTATAATTTCATTTTTGAGAGGTTTTTGCAAAAGTAAAAGAATAGAAGATTTAAGCTGATTTAAACGAGAATATTTATTCATTTTGCTCCATTAATCAGTTTAAAAAGGAAGAATAACTCCTTCTTGTAACCAACTAATGACAAAGAGAACAAATTTGACCAAAAGAGATTAAACACCTTCTTGAGGTGTCATTATCTAAGATTAAAGGTTTTTTGTTTTGGAATGGAAAAGAGTGTTACTAGCTAGCCTTTTGCTCTCTT
>JBNMJW010000167.1:0-4162 GCA_050874025.1 Candidatus Ornithospirochaeta sp. | reverse complement strand
TTCTTGTTTTTCTCTTTGGACCCAAGTAGAGAGAGTTGTCTCCTTTAAGCCATTAAGAGCTGAATACTCTTTCTGTGTAAGACCACTTTTCTTCCAATCTTCGACATAGGCTTTTCTTTGCTCTGTTGTGTAAATGTTTAATTTTGTCATTTGTTATTTCTCCTATGATTTAATGATAGATCATAGGGTAATAGATATTCTCTATCGATTTATTTGACGCTTACGTTCAATAATGTGTATAACACTACCCTTTATTTAGAACTTTTTACGACTTCTTCAGGTATGTTAGAGAGCTTAAGAGAACTAGTTTTATTGCTAAAAAAGTCCTCCTGCATTGAAAACAGAAGGACATAGAATAAATGTAAGGATCTAATCAACCCTTTCTTGATTCATATACCGCAGCACCACCTAAGAAATACTTAGATAATGTGAAGAAGAGAATAAACATAGGAATAGAAGCAAGAAGAGCACATGCCATCAAAGCTCCTTCGTCTGTTTGCTTTTCTTCTGCAAACTTAGAAATATAAAGCGGAACTGTCTTCATCTTTTCTGCCTGAGAACACAAAAGTGGCCACAAGAGGTTATCCCATTGGTTTCTGAAAGAAAGAATACCTAGAGTTGCTACTACTGGTGTAGAGTTAGGAAGAACTATGCGATAATAAATCTTAAATTCGCTTAGTCCATCAACACGTGCAGCATCCAAGTATTCACTTGGGAATGTAATAAGATACTGTCTCATTTGGAAGACACCAAAAGCACTTACTAAGAAAGGAACAATTAATCCAGGTATTGTATTAATAAGCTTAAACTTAGAAGCAACTAAGTAGAGAGGAATCATGATTGCCTCAAAAGGAATCATCATTGTACTCATAATAGCCATAAATACAGCTGTCTTACCCTTAAAATTAAACTTAGCTAGGCCATATCCACAAAGTGAAGAAAGAAGAACTGTTGTTATAGAACAAGTAATAGCAACAACTAATGAATTGTAAAGATTTCTTAGGAAGATCTTCTCTCCATGGTTACCCATTATTGCCTTAACAAAGTTCGTAAAAAATGTTCTAGATTCTGTTGTGAAGTATGCTTTACTAGGTATCCAAGTATATGGCATTGACATGATTTGCTTAGCATCCATAAAGGAAGCTGTAATCATAAAAATCAATGGCATTATTGTAAAGATAAGCACAATGATTAAAACAACATAAGTTAAGATTTCTCCGATTGTTACTTTTCCGACAAATTTATTATTATTCATTATGCACCTCAATACTCAGTATCATCACCACTCTTCTGAGAAGCAAACTGTAAGAATGTGAAGAAGAGCATAATAACAAAGAGAATAATTGACATTGCACTAGAACGACCAAGTTTTCTATTTACAACACCTGTGTAGTAAATATTCATAGTAATTACGTCAATTGGTTCTCTTGCTGCTCCTCCTTGGACGAACATGTACTGTGTACTGAATGTCTTCAAACACTGTAACATTGCCATAATGGAAACAAGCATAATTGTTGGCTTTAATAATGGAAGAGTAATCTTCCAGAATGTATGCCATCTAGATGAACCATCTACAATAGCTGCTTCATAGAGCATAGGTGGAATAGAAGCAAGACCAGTAATGAATAGAATTGTGAAGTAACCAATATACTTCCAGAAATAAACAATAATGGTAGATACTCTAAGCATAGAGTTGCTTGTAAGCCACTGATAGTCCTTTCCAGAAGTGTGCATTACCCAGTTTGCTATTTGGTTAAATAGTCCTGTTGGCTGGAATAGAATCATCCAAATGGTTGCAGCAACAACTGAAGATAGAACTGCAGGTGTATAATAAGCAAGCTCAATCATCTTAGACTGACTAGGCCTGCGTAATTGCATAATCAATACAGCAAGTATCAAAGAAATAACAACCATAGGAATAAATGTTCCGACGGTGAAAATACCTGTTGCAACTAAAGAATTTACAAGGGAAAATCCTCCATTTGATTGGGTAAAGAGGTATTTATAGTTTGCAAATCCAACAAAATCCCAAGTACGTCTTATTGCATCACGGTTTGTAAGGCTGGTGATGAAAGCACTGATAATAGGATAGAAGCTAAAGACAGCAAAAAAAACAAGACATGGGAGAGTAAAAGCAAAGCCCCATCTTGCTTGTTTTCTTTCTATGCTGTAGTGTCCGTTTCTTTTCATTTATAACCTTCCATATAGCGGGCCGAAAAATCGACCCGCCTAAAGATAAAATTCTTATATATTGACTCAGTCAGCAAGAATTTCGAGAACGTTCTTCTGAAGTGCATCGTATGCATCACTAGGTGTAACACCCTGGAGCATAACCTGCTTAATAGCAGAGTTAATCTGGCTCTGAATTTCAGAAGCACCCTTCTTGTAGTATACAATGTGAGAGCGAGCGAAATCGTTCTTGAATACGCCAGAATATGGCATATTAGCATATGTCTCACCATTCATGAGGCTCTTTGTAGGCTGAATAAGACCAACCTGAGTTAAGTACTCTTCAGCATGTCCTTCAGTTAAGAGGAAGTACTTAATGAGTTCCCAAGCCATCTTCTGCTCTCTTTCACTCTTATCTGCGTTAACCATGTAGAAATGGCCATAGTAACAACCAGCAACATCCTTAACAGCATCTTTGAATACTGGGTATGGAGCAACCATCCACTCGCCACTGTTATAGAAATTAGGGTTATCAGAAAGGATTCTAGCTTCCTGGTAGAGACCTGTGTTAGCCATAGCGATATCATTGTTGTCCTTGTTGAAAAGCTTTCTAGCAGCTGTGAGAGTTGGAGAACCGAGATTCTCTCCAGATGGTCCCCAATTCTGCATGAATGTAAGAGCCTTAACCCAAGCATCCTTGTTTACACAACCTTCTGTTTCAGAGAGAGATCCACCAAGCTGTTCAACCATTGGAACGAAGTATGTAAGTTCATAAGAATATCTGAAATCAAAACCACGTCTTGTGATGATGTCACCATCTCTAATGATGATCTTCTTACTTACTTCAACCATGTCTTCCCATGTCTTTGGATAATCTGTTTCTGGATCTAAGCCTGCATCACGGAATACCTTCTTATTCATGAAGATAGACCAGTTTGTGAGCTCAAGAGGAAGACCATATACATCGCCATCATAGTAAACAGCATCAATCATGCCGTCTTCATAGTAAGCGAGAAGGTCTTTAGCATCTTTGAAACCAAGAGTCTTATAATCACATGGAGCGACACGACCAGCTTCGATATACTGATACTCATTCTCTATAGGAAGGTTAAAGAAAGATGGGCCTTCACCTGCAGCAAAAGCTGTCTGAATGAGTTCTCTGAGCTTTTCAGCACTCTGTCTTGTTACGTTAACTGTAACATTTGGATGCTGTTCACAGAATTCTGCAATATACTTTTCTTCAAGAGCCTGTCTAGCTGCATCTTCATGTGTCCAGAATTCAAGTACGATAGGACTATTATCTTCGACTTCTGTTGTTCCCTGTGCAAAAAGTGGAACAAAAATAGCCAAAACGAGCATTAAAGCGATAATCGTTTTTTTCATTTTTTTCCTCCGAAAATTACTATCGTTTATTCTCACACACTTTTTTAACGATGTGTAAAAAAAATAAGGAAATTATGAAAAATAATACAGTTTAATAAAAATTATTTATGAAAAACTTGTTTTGTATAACAAAAATAAGCGGTCATTTTGTTTTAATTTTACAGTTTTTAGGTTTGTGTCGTAATAAAAGATAATAACCTACACTTTTTTGAAGTTAAATATCAATTAAAAAAGTGCTATGCTCAAATCAAGCAATTATGAAAAACAAAGTCATTTTATTTCTTTTTTTAATCATAGCTATGGTATCTATAACTAGTTGTAATGATGATACCATCAAAATAGTCCATGCTAGCGACCTCCACTATATGTCGCACTCTCTTATCGAAGATGATGATTTTTTATGGGAAGTAACAGAATTTGGGGATGGAAAAGATATCCTACACTCTTCAGATATTACATCAGTTTTTATCTCAGATATGTTAAAAATGAAACCAGATGTTGTAGTTTTAACTGGCGATTTAACTCTTAATGGAGAGAAGAAAAGCAACGAAGAACTTAGAGATAAACTAAGTGTCCTCAAAGAAAATGGAATCAAAGTACTAGTTATAAC
>JBNMJW010000166.1:0-4197 GCA_050874025.1 Candidatus Ornithospirochaeta sp. | reverse complement strand
CTTCTAGTGGGACGCCGGCCCGTTTTGCTAAAAGTTCAACTGCTGAAGAGAAATCAAGACCTTCTTTTTTCATTACAAGTGAGAAAATATCGCCACTTTCTTTGCATGAAAAACAGTAGAAAGTTCCCCTATCATCATCAATTTTACAAGATGGGGTGCGTTCATTACCACCACCATGGAATGGACATTTAACCCATTTCGAGCCTCCTTTGTACTCTACATGAGCATAGTTCTCCATTACATCTGAAATGGTTAGCTTTCTTTTTATGCTTTCAATTGTGTTTTCACTAAATTTAGGCAATTTATTCTCCACTAAAGAATATAAATATAAATAATTATTTTTTCAAAGAGTTACCCATCTTGTTTTTTAAAATAATTAATGGGGCATTATCACTATTAGCTTTCAGCGCTTTTTCTATATCTTCTTTACTTACCTTATGACCTTTATTTATTCCTTTACAGTAAACGCTTTCATTATCCCAATTAGACCGAGAAGAAAGAATATTTTCCCAAAAAGGATATGTTCTACATTGCACAGGACGTGCAGAATAGACAGAACATCCATTTTTAGTAAGAAACTCGCAATCATAGTTAGCTCTTTCTTTTAATGAAATAAGGTAGTATCTTCCATAATCAACATAACGAGTATAGTTTTTTATAAAAGTATCTCTATCAACAGCTAGAAATGTAGCAAGGTTATCTATGTCCTTTTCACTGAGAAAGACATATCCTGGTTCATTTGCACAACAATATGAACACATCTGACAAGTAAAGTTTAAGCCATCAGAATAAAACATATAACCTCAAAAAAAAGACCTTCTATATTTAGAAGGCCTTATTGGAGAGAGAAGGATTCGGACCTTCGAAGGCATAGCCAACAGATTTACAGTCTGCCCCCTTTGACCGCTCGGGAACCTCTCCAAACAACATGAATATTTAATAGGAAATAAGCGCTTTAGTCAATATAGTTTTTTAAAAAAAAGAAATTAGAAAAGTAAGTATAAAACAATTATTTATTGAGAAAGAAATTATTAAAAATAATTATTTTTTTATTAGTTTCAATATTTCTTCATAAACAGGATATGGAACTAAATCTTTAACATCAACACCATAATTAAGGAAGGTTTTTACACTGCTAGAACGGATAAAATTATTATCCTTTTTTGAAGTGAAATATATTGTCTCAATTTCTGGTGCAATATATTTGTTGTTAATCTCTAATTCGTGTTCATAAGAAAAGTCTGTGCTATCACGTAAACCTTTAACAATATATTGTGCTGAAACATTTCTGCAATATGAAACAATTAAGCCAGGGTATGAAGTAACAGTTACATTATCTAAGTGGGAAAGACTCTTCTTAATCATCTTTACCCTATCTTCAACAGAAAATAAGTAATCCTTCTTGTTGTTTATGCCAACAACAACGTGTATTTCATCAAATAAAAGAGAGGCACGTTCAATAATATTAACGTGCCCAACTGTTAATGGATCAAAACTTCCAGGAATAACAGCTATCTTCATTTCTTCAAACTCTCAACATAATCTTTAAAGTGAGAATAATCATCTTTGCTCTCAACTTCAATTTTCTTTACTATTGAATACTTTCCATTCTCATCTTTATGACAGATAGCAAAAGATCCAGAGCCAACGTAACTAATTGTATCGCCCTCAGCTAGTGTTTCTTTTTCTTTTAAAGCAGAAAGAACACAATCGAAATGGGCATATCCACCATTGTAGAAAAAAGAATCAGCAATCAAATCTATTGTTTTTCCACATATTGTACATACAGGATGGGGCTCACTAACACTTAGAGGAGAAGCAACAGGAATTGAAGAATGAAAACTTCTTGTTAAAGGTGCTCCTGACACTTGTGATAATGTTGAAAAACCAGATATGGCGCTAAGGCGCTGCCTACCCTTTTTCTTGGCTTTTGCCTTAGCTACCTTTGTCTGTTGACCAAAAGGTTTCTTGTTTTTCTTTGAATTCCTATTCTTTTGAAAGTTTTGGTCCATTGAAACCTCAGAATTTGTATGATCCACCAATTGTTACTCCTGGAGTTAAAACGCTTCTGCTCTTAGGTGCATATTCAACACCAATTTCACCAAACATAGAGAAGTGTTCATTAAATGAATATTCGTAACCAATTCCAGCTTCAAGTAGTATTGAAGAGTTTTCGCTTCTTACTCCTAGTCCTAATCTATAGCCAACTCCACCATAAAGATAGAAATTATCATAGAAGTTGTATTTAGCTCTTACACTTACTGGAATATATCCACTCATATCATAGCCAGCAACAAGACCAAGCGCAAACTTAGGAGAAATAGAATAGAATACTCTAAATTTGAAATCTGGAATAATCCAATTGTTTTTATAGTCATATCTAACAGAAGCACTTAAACCAACATTGAAGTTTTTAATAAAGTTTCCCTTCTCTGTTACAGGTTCTACTAAACTTGTAGAAGTATCTTCACTAGCATTTGGCTCAACTGTTATGTCCTTAGCTTCCTCACTCTTACTTTCTTGCTTTACTTCTTCAATAGAAACTGTTTCAATTTCCTTTTCAACAGGAAGTGCTTTGTTAGAATTAATTAAGTCCTCAATTTCACTCTTGTAACCATTTAACTCTTCAAAAGAAACTTCAGGATAAGTAATAACAACTTCACCATTGTCATTAATTAAATATGTTGCATTCTTTAATTCAGGTATAGCTGAAAGAAGAACTGTCGCATAAGAATTAACTTCACTTTCACTTAATAATGGAGAAGAATTAATAACAGCACGGGACTGAGCAAGTGAGACATCTACATTCTTACCATTAAGTGAGAAAGTAAATGAAACTGTGTTATCAAGATTATTCTTTATATATTCATTTAAGAGAATAACAAAGCTAGAGACAACATCCTTTTTATAGCTATCGTCTCCTACATATCCATTTGGATAAGTAAATGTTACAACGCTTCCTTCTTTATAGTAATGAACGCTTTCTGCAATTGCAGGATAGCTTTCACCTAGATACTCAATAAAACCAATTACGTCGCTATCAGCAAATGTGTATGGAGTATAATCAACTGTAGCCTTGTCATCATCGATTGTAATTAGGAAGCTAACATCTCCGACATTTACTCTTTCAGAGAAAACAGAGGTATTTGAAGAAGTCTCTTTTTCTGTCTTTGTTTCTTCTGTATTCTGAGTTACTTCTGCCTTTACTTCTTCAGCTTCTTTTTCAACTAAAGTAGCTTCAACTTTAATTTCTGTATTAGTTAATGAAGAACTACCAGTATTTGTTTCTTCTGCTTTTACTTCTTGCTTATCAGTTACTTCTTCTTTTGTTGTTGATTCAACTACTGGAGGATTTACAACAACAACAGGTTTTCTTTCACTATTAGCTTGAGTATCTGTTGAAGTAAGAAGATTAGAAACTATTGTACTATTATTAACTGTTTCATCTTTTTTCTTACATGATGAAACAAGAATTAAAACTGAAACAATAACAACCAATAAAAATAATACTTTGGAACTCTTTTTTTTCATAAATTACCCTTATTCCCTACTTAATAATAAACATTGAAGAAACATATTACAATTGTGATAGTTACAAAAAAACTATACAAAAACATTTTTAATGTTAAGAAACGAAAAAGGACTATGGTTACCCATAGCCCTTTTAAGATAAGTTTTTTGATAATTAGAACTTAACTGATGCGCCAAGTGTAGCTCCAACTTCAAACTTATTATTTGTTGAGTACTGGCCACTAACTTCTGCAAATGCACTGAACTTTTCACTGAAGTTATATTCATAACCAAAACCAAGTTCAAATAGAACGCCTGTTGTTCTTCCGTTAAGACCAATATTAGCTCCTGCAGCAAGTAAGCCATAAAGATTACCATTACCAAGTTCAACAGCATTATACTTGCCATAAAGTGCAACTGGCATATATGCAGAGAGATCATAACTAGCCTTGACACCAACACTAAACTTACCAAAGTCAAGAGCAAATCTTCCACCAAATCCAATTACGAAAGGCTTCTCCCAAACACTTGAAACATTAGCCTTAGGTGTAGCTGTGATAGATGCTGTATATCCCTTGATGAAGCTTTCCTTCTGTACAACTGGAGCTGCAACTGGTGCAGATGGAGCAACGACTTCAACTGTTTCGGCTGGAGCTGGTTCTGATGGAGCAACAACAGAAGTTGGCT
>JBNMJW010000165.1:0-4253 GCA_050874025.1 Candidatus Ornithospirochaeta sp. | reverse complement strand
TGTTTAATAGTTCTAGGGAAACCATCAAGAATAAAACCTTTCTTGCAGTCATCTTCTTTAAGCCTATTTCTAACCATTTCAATTGTGATTTCATCTGGTACAAGACTACCCTGTGCCAAGATTTCCTTAACACGCTTTCCAAGTTCTGTCTCTTCTTTGATGTTAGCTCTAAATAGATCACCTGTTGAAATATGAGGAACACCTAAATAATCCTTAGCAACTGCAGCTATTGTGCCCTTACCTGCTCCCGGAGGGCCTAAAAATACAAGATTCATATCGAAAACCTCTCTTGTTTTATAATATCAAAATAGAGGAGCTAATAAAAGATAAGATGTAATTTTTACCTTTCTTTTCTTAACACTTACTACTCAAGGCTTATTATTTAGAATAGAATTGATTTCCAGGAGTAAATATGAACAAAATAATTCTTCATGCACAAGACTTAGATGGCTATCTAAGCGATAATGACAAAAAGCATATAGATCATGTTGGCAAACTTTATTCAAAAAGCTTAGACGCTTGTTCTAAACTTGAAAAGAATATGAGCAATGATGAAGCAAAAAAAGAGTTAACTGAGTCAGCTCAAGAAATTGGTTCTTACCTAAAAAAGGTATGTGAAGAAAATGATAGAATCCATGTCTATTCTTTTGAAACACCAAGAGAACAACATGGCGAAGCAAGTAGAATCATTGCTAAACTTCGTAATCCAAAGACTGGCCATGAAGAATTCTTATATTATATCCAGAGAGCTTACGAAATCATGTTCGCCCATTCATTTGCAGATAAGAACCTTAATAACAAGCGTTCCATGATTCAAGAAACTCCTGTAACTAATCCATGCAGAAACTATGCTGTGCATAGAATCCCTGATGTAGATGAACTTGCTCATTCATCTGTTATGTGCGTCATGCTTCGTGGAGCCCTACTTCCTTCTATGATTATTAGTAAGGAATTCCAAGACTACTCATCAGATGAAACAATAACACCATTTGCTCTTTTCAAAATTAAAAGAGACGAATCAAAGAAAGAATCAAATATGGACTATGTTCTCGATTTAGATAGATCATTCTTTAAACTTGATGATTTACAAGACAAAGACTTAATCTTTGCTGACCCTATGAATGCAACGGGTGGTTCACTTGTTACTATCGTAAAGTACCTTAAGGAAAATGGTGTAAAGCCAAGATCTATTAAGTTCATAAATGTCATCTCAGCACTCAAAGGTGCGCTTAGAATAACAAGAGCTATTGAGGAAGCTGAAGTATATACATTATGGATGGATCCAGTATTAAATGAACAGGCTTACATCCTTCCTGGTCTTGGTGATGCCGGAGACCGTCTCAATGGTGTTGATATGGGACCAGAACCAAGAAATATGATTCAGCTTATTGCCGACTATGGCTCTGGAATTGTTAACTTATATAGAGACCAGGTGATAGAAATTGAAAAGACTGTTTTGGGTTAATTTCATTCTTGTTTTAGCTATAACTCTTCTCTCCTGTCAAACAAAAGAATACACAGGAGAGAAAGACTCTATCTATTACCTTTCTCTCTTAGAAGGAAAAAATAGTTTAGAAAATGAATATAACTACATCTATTCTTTATACAATGAAAAAGAGTATGAAAAGGTAATAGAGCAAGCTAAAGTGTGTGAAATTAAATACCCAAACTATACACGCTTTACAAAAATAAAAGCACTTGCTTATTTACAACTTAATGATGAAGAAAACTATTCTAATTCTCTATTATCCGTTCTTGAAAGGGAAAGTTCTGATGAGACAATAACAGAATTATATCTTGAGTCTCTTATTCGCCAAAATAAAAAAGAAGAAGCAATGAGCTATGCGCAATCTATACTTCTTCTTTTTCCAAATAATAAAATTATTATTTCTATTTTAGCGGAAGAATCCCCTTTCTACTCTTATTTAGAGCACACTATGAAAGAAAGCGAGACGTCTCAAGTCTAACAAGTCTATCGCACTCCTCATTACCTTCAATTCCTGCATGTCCCTTAACCCAATTCCAATTTACATTAAGCGAAGAATTAAGAGCATCTAATTCAAGCCAATACTCAATGTTCTTCACAGCACCCTTACTGCTTGTTCTCCATCCGTTTTTCTTCCATGAATGAATCCAAAGAGTTATTCCATTTTTAACATACTGGCTATCTGTCAGAACAATTATCTCTTTCTCGCCTTTTTCTTTAGCATATTTTAGAGCATTTATAACTGCAGTAAGCTCCATCTTGTTATTGGTTGTTTCTTTTTCACCACCACTAGAAGAGAAACTGAGTGCCCCATTCTCACTTACAACGAAGGCCCAACCTCCTGGGCCAGGATTACCAGAGCAACCACCATCTGTATATATTGTTATCATTCTCTTACTCCAGTCTTTTTAATAATATGATAGCCAAATTGAGTTCTTATAGGCTTACTTATTGAGCCAACGCCCATACGTCTAACTTGAGCTTCAAACTCTCTAACCATTGCTCCTTCCTTAAACCAACCTAAATCTCCACCCTTTTCTTTACTAGGGCATGTAGAATATTGGTGAGCAAGAGAGGAAAAGTTTTCACCTTTTTTTATTCTTTCGTAGAGCTTATCTGCACTCTCTTTATCTTTAACAAGAATATGACTTGCACGAAATTCCATCTCATTCCCCCAAAATCATTGAGCGATAAGAAGCCATTACAATATCATCATCCTTAAGACCAAAGCGATATAATAGATTATGTAGTTGGTTCTGTTCATCTCTTAAATCGATATTCTTCTGATTAAATGGAATTAAGATTTCCATTTCTAAGAAGTATCCAATAGTATTCTCTTCTTGTGGCTTAAGATTACTCTTACCACTAACCTCTAAAAGTTCTACATGGATGTCCCCAACGCTCCATTCCCATCCAGTTTTATTCTTTCTAAAGTATGGTTCATATCCAAGACAAACAAAAAAGTTAAAAGCCCTATCATATTCTTCAATTGACGCAAAGAACTCATATTCCATATTGTCTTCGCTAAGAGTGTCGTTACTTGTCTTTTTGGCAGTAAACTCTAATACACCTTTATTGTTTCTCATTCTTAGAGCTTGATGTTTATCTCCAGGTAGATGGAAGTACTGATCAGACTTATTAACAGTCTTTCCTTCTCCATATAAAGCTTCGATCTTTTCTTTTAAACTCAGATAATCGCTCACCCTTGCTTTTAATTCAACTTCACGCATTTTTCCTCCTACTTCCAAGGGAAAATCATACTCTTGAGACTTCTAGGTCCAATAGTATCTTTTTCTTCTTGCAATAGTTCATCCCAATTAAGATCTTTCTTTGTTTTATTAGGATTCTCTTCTAGCCAATCATACTTTTTCATCAATAGCTTCATCATATCTTGACCAGATAGCATTATACCACAAATTCCAGGTACTAAACCCATTGTTAAAACAGAAAGAACTGTATCAATTATAATATGCAAAAATAAGTATAAAGTAGGCCCTGGATTATCGAAAACAATTAAGAATGCCTTACGGAAAGTTTTAAAAGGACCATCTCCTGGAAGAAGTGTCATCAAAGGGAAATAATAAGGAATTGCTAACAAGAAGAAGAGAAGAACCCAAAACATTATTAACGTTAGTATAAGTCCCATAACACCACTAATAGCAGAATAAAAAGGAATCGTCAGAGTAACCATGATTACTATAAAAATTAAGAATAAGAAGGAAACTAATGAATGAGAGATGTTTCTCTTAATTCCTTTTATATATACGGACCAAGTATCGCTCTTATAATTTGAATAGTTCTTACATACCTCAGCTGTTCCTCCCATAGAGATAGAAGAAATAAGTAGAAATGCAACTAATATAGAGTAAAAAACTAAAGCAGAAGAACCAAAGAAATATACAAGCGTTAATGCAAGTGCAAAAAGAGCTATATAAACTAAATTTTGTAAAACAAGAGACAAAAAATTGTCCCAACCATCAAAAAAAGACTTTTTTGTAAAGAAACCTACCATAACAACAAAGATAAACAAATTTTCTTTCGTTTACAATGAAGATGACATGTATTTATTTGATTTCAAAAAATAAATCTTTAAGATTTATGTACATAAAAATAATTAAAAGTATAAAAGAGGTTTTTGCAAAAGTCAGAGATTAACTAATTAGGTAATCTTTTATGCATAACATATACAAATATATTCAAGAACAGGAAGATAATACTTTCTGTGAGTACTTTTTGGAAAGTTCTATGTGAAATAATTCTTTTTAGT
>JBNMJW010000164.1:0-4277 GCA_050874025.1 Candidatus Ornithospirochaeta sp. | reverse complement strand
GATTGAATTTTAAATAATATAAACACAAAGAGGGATTATCTATACTATTTTTAAATAATCTTACAATTAAAAAATATTTTTCTTATATTTTAACAAGTTAACGTTAAAAATCATCGTTATAAAATAGTAAAAATACAGATAAATTTGTATAATTTCATAAAATGTTATCCACTATCTTGGGTAACACTTTGGATCACATGGATTGCATTATGAAATTTACAGATAAAACTATAAGAGCTCTTGATATTCCTGAAGACAAGAACTCTATTCGAGTTACCATTACTGACAACTTATCAGTTCTAGCCAGAAGATGCGCAAACGGAAACATCACTCGTTCTTACTGCTTTAGAACTACTATCAATGGTAAACGCCATCAGGAATTTTTAGGATCAGTCACTGATGTAACTCTTGATATGGCTTTAGCAATGCTCAAAGAGCGTTATGATCTTGCTTTGAAAGGTTATAAACCTAAAGAGTACATCAAAGAATATAATCAAAGGCTAGCTGTTAAGCTTAAAGAACAAGAGTACACACTTCAAAATACTTATGATGATTTCTTACGAACAAAATCCTATACAAAAAATACTGTAAAACACCTTCGTGGGCTTTTATTCAAGTTAAGTGCTATAAAAGACAAGCCATTAGAAAAGATAACTTTTATTGAAGTCAGAGACATCATTAACGATGCTATCTATTCAAATAAAATAACTGTTGCAAAAAGAATTGCTGATTTCTTTAATCAGCTTGTAGATTTTGCAGTTAATAACGAGAAATTGGAAAATAACAATTTTCAAAAACTAAAAAAGTTGATCCCCTCACATACAGTAACTCACTTTAAATCTGTAGATCCTGATTTTCCAGAAGATGGAATTAAAAAAATCTTGTCAGAGGTTTTAAGTAATTTTAAGAACCAAAGATATGTAAATTACATAATTTTCGGTTTCTTTGTTTTAGTTCGACCAATTGAGGCTGCGTCTGTTGAATTGGAAGACATAGATAATAAAAACAATGTAATTAACATTAAGAAAACAAAGACAGGAATAAATAATTTTAAAGTACCAATAACACCAGAGTTTAAGATCCTTTTAGATAAGATCTGCGACAAAGAGCGTTCAGGGCGAATATTTAAAGTAGCCCCTGAGACACTTAGAAGTAAGACTTTAATTGCGTTTAAAAAACATAACATTGATTTTGTGCTTCACGGATGGAGAGCTGCAGGTATGGCGTGGATGATTCACAATGGTATCAATCTGTTTACAGCTGAAGCATGTCTAACTCACGCTATTGGTAATGCTGTTACAAGAGCTTACATGCGTTCATCATTACTTCAAGAAAGACGTGAAGCTATGGGGAAGTGGCATAAGTTCCTGTATGGAGTGCTAAAAGAACTAAAATATTTTAGTGATTAACATCACATTTTTAATTATTTGCATTAACTCGAACTTTGATAATTAGCTTTATTAGAAATAATTACTGATAATTTTATTTTAAATTATTTTGTAACATATTGTTTTATCGTTATTTTTAATCGTTGACATCCTTATTGACCCCTGTTAGAATTACTTTGTAACATGAAATAACTGTATATATAGATTGTTACGTAAATTTCATCTGATAATCCTGTAAGAAGAAGCACCTCATCGTAGGTGCTTTTTTCGTTTCTACACACTATTTTTATTTTGCGAGGTATTTCATGTTAGATGCGGTGTTTAACTCATTAGCACCATACTGTTACTACCTTGCAGCAGGACTAATCGCATGTATCGTAGCTTTATGCTTTGACATTCTCAAAGGTCAACCTCCTGAGAACTACAAGAAATGTATCGAGGCTGTTCTTTGTGGATGTATCGCATTTGCTTTATGTGGGTGGGTACAAAGTCATTACTCAAGTATAACTAAGTCTGACTGTTTGTACCTTGCTGTTGGTATTGGTGCAATCGGTGCAGGTCGCATTACAGAGATCACTCTTAAACTTGTACTGAAGCGCTTTAATCTTAACGAGGATCATTATGCCAAAAAAGATTAAACGCTCATTTAGTCATTGTTTATGTTTGACAGTGATGTGGTCTGTTGAGATTGGCTTAGCCGTTGTGCTTTCTGCTAACGGCTTTGCTTGTTTGTACATGTTCATTTCTCTACTGGCCTTGTTTGGCTGTACTTTCTTTGGGCATCAATCATCATGATTTTACGTATTCCAATGCCTGTAAGTGCAAATGCTCGATTAACAAGATCTTGCAGAGGTAGAGGAATGGTTGAGACATCAAAATACCGTTCATGGAAAGAACAGGCAATTTGGTTAATCAAATCTCAAATAGATAAACCATTCTCCCCTGAAGCTAAGATACGAGTTGATGTAACTCTTCATTTTCCTGACAAGCGCAAACGTGATGTGGACAATCCTATGAAAGGTTTTCTTGATGCGTGCTCTATTGCAGGCGTCTGGAATGATGATTCACAGGTAGATGTTTTAAATATTAAGCGTGGTGAGCTCCAGCCTCACAACGGCGAACTAATAGCAACAATAACTGAGATTCTATAAATGAAAGTAAGCAGTCACGGAATTGCTCTTATAATGAACTTTGAAGGCTTAAGGACTACAGCATACAAGCCTGTATCAAGCGAAAATGGATGGACTATCGGCTATGGTCACCATGGCTCTGATGTTAATGAACACAGCATTTGTACAGAGCTTGAAGCTGAGCGTCTCTTAAAGTTAGATCTTGAAAAGGTAGAATATCAAATTATAGCTGCATTAAATGCCGATGAGATTGAAGTTACTCAAGGCATGTTCGATGCACTCTGCAGTTTACTCTTTAACCTGTCAGGTAAGAAATCTAAAGACGGACGATGGTTATCTCCTATTCAGGTTTTAACCAGTTACAAGCTTTGGTCTAAGATGAAAGCTGGCGATAAGTATGGAGCATCGCTTGAGTTCTTAGACATCAACAAAGCAGGCGGTGTAGTTCTTCCAGGATTAACAAAGAGAAGACAGGCTGAACAAAAGCTGTTTCTTTCTTAAAATTTCCACGTGTTCAGGTGCTTGAAACAACATGTCTCAGGTATTTGAAACCTCACCTTCTTTGCTGTCAGAAGTAAAACAGACAGCTCACACTTATGAGTGATTTATTAGTCTTTGTCGGTTTCGCTAGTAGATTGCTCATAAGTGTGAAGCGAATGTTTATTAAATTGATTCGTAACAATTCATTAGTCTAATAATGAATATCATTGGTGTTTGCTTCACACCAAGATGGTTTATAAGTGAAGTTGTTTCAACTTTTCTCATAACAAGTTGCTAGTAGCCGATGCAACTATAAATAAAATCACTACCAAGATGGATTTTTTCATACCTCCAATAATGAAAATAAAGCGTTTAGTTCTCCAAAACTGAACGCTTTGCATTTTCTTTAATGTGCTTTATGAGCTTTCGACTTCGACCGTCTCTTATCTTGTAAAGTGCATTAAAGAGAGTGCATTTTTATTTTGGCTCCTGAGCTGATTATAACGATTGAAGAACTGCACTCTCTACTAATATGACTTCTTTAGAAACAACATTTTTAATTATCTATCTGATGTTCTTTGGGTTCTTCCTTTTAGGAGTTGTAAAGCTCTCAATTGACTATAAGAAGTACTCAAAGAAAGAGTTTCATGCGCAAGTAACAAGCTATCTTGTATTGCTTGCTGTTCTAATAGGCTTAATTGCTTACATAATCTATCGATCTTAAATTACTTTTAATTGTAGCTACCATGTCAGCTGTCATTGGCTCCTGCTTTGGTATCACCATTACAGCTAAGCATTACAGAGCTGAGATTATCAATCTTCAGGCTGAAGCAATAAAGACTGAACAAGATGCTTTAGTTAAGCAGCTTAATACAGAACATGAATGGCAAGCTAAACAAGAACAGGCTGACAAAGAGGCTACAGATGAGATTAACAAGATTAAAGATAAGTACAATGCTGCTATGTCTAAGCTTACTAACAGCTTGCAGTCAGACAATACCAGTACCAATCGAACAGCATTGTCCACAAATACCGTCTCTACCAGAGAAGCTAAAGCAACCTGTGAATGTAGACAACTTAGACAAGACAGAAAAACTCTTGCAGAGTATGTCCTTAAGCTCTCAGCTAAGTGTGATGAGATCGCAGTTGAACGTAATGAGTTAAGTAAACGGTATCAAAGTTTGAAGTAAGCATGAATAATAACATCAAACCGTAAAGGTGAATATATCGCTTGTTAATCGAGATTCGGTATACCTACAAATCTAGGCGTACGGTTTTT
>JBNMJW010000163.1:0-4281 GCA_050874025.1 Candidatus Ornithospirochaeta sp. | reverse complement strand
CTTATATAAAGAAAATATACAAACCTCGAACAAAAAAGAACAACAAGAATGCTTCTAAACAAACTATTTTCTTAATAGAGAGAGACAAAAATGGTCAGCTCCTAGTTTCTTAAAACCACCTTAAATGATTTTGAGCCAAAAGAAATGAGAAATTGTTAATGAATCAATCAAGCAAGCATAGATATCAAAAGCTAGGGTAATAGAGTGTTAAAGTTGTGTTGTTTATTTCTCTAGAATTTCTCGTATAAAAGGATATTTTTCTTCTCTATTACCAACCAACATTGAATACTAGTGAGAAAGGTGTAACAGAAACATCTGCATTAATTGTATGTAATAGTGGTATTCCAAAACCACACAATGTTCCAATTAGGGCTCCTGAAAGAACATCAGAAACAAAGTGATTGCCACTTAAAACTCTTAAAACTGCTGTTGCTCCAGCTACGGTATATAGTGATATTTCCAAAGGCAATTTCCATTTTGAGTCTGGATAATACTTTGAAAAAACAAAGCTTGTAAAGGAAGCTGCAGCAAAGGCTATTGTCGTATGCCCTGATGGAAACGATTTATTCCACTTATCTTTTTCTTCGATAGGTGGGTTGTCGTAATACATATATGGTCTAGCGCGTTCTATTGTGTTTTTTAGAACTTCTTTTATTGCCCACGATGAAAGGATTGTTTCTGCATACATAACAGCTAATGTGCTTATTTTGCTATTACCTCCTATGGCAATGATTGAAGGTGTTAAAGAAAGAGAAAAATCCAGCACTGTAGCTGTTTTATCTAATGTTTTGTTGTATTCAAACATAAATGGTCTATCAAAAGAATTTACAGTATTTCTATCAAGAGGCTCTGCTAAAAGAAAAGCAGAAACGAAGACTAAAAAAACAGACAACAGTAATACTTTTTTTCTCATGGGTTAATACTATAAAAAAAGAGCAGATAGTGTAACTACCTGCTCTCATAAAAGATAAATAACTTATCTGATTCTTAATTCTGTATCACAATCGAAGAATCTTGCCTTTTCCATATTAACGAGAAGAGCAACCTTTTCGCCGACTGTTGGAATAACAGATGGATCAATCTTTCCAACAATATTTGCATTGTCAGTAGCAACATAAACCTGAGTTTCACTTCCAAGTGGTTCTACAACAGATACGTTACCATTGATTGTCTTTCCTTCCTGAGGTGTATGAGAGAACTCAACATCTTCAGGTCTAATACCAAATGTAACCTTCTTTCCAACATATGGAGAGAGGAACTTAGCCTGTTCTGGTGTTACATCAAGAGAGAAAGAAGCACTCTTAAGAGTTGTTTTGTCTCCATTCTTTACAACATCAACATTGATGAAGTTCATTGGAGGGGAACCAATGAAGCCAGCAACAAACTTATTGTTTGGCTCATTATAGAGTTCCATAGGTCCACCAATCTGCTGGATAACACCAAGCTTCATAACAACAATCTTGTCAGCCATTGTTAGAGCTTCGACCTGGTCGTGTGTGACGTAAATCATTGTTGCCTGGAGTCTGTTGTGTAGATTAGAAATCTCAGCTCTCATCTGAACACGAAGCTTAGCATCCAAGTTAGATAATGGTTCGTCGAAGAGGAAGACTTTAGGGTTACGTACGATAGCTCTTCCTACTGCAACACGCTGGCGCTGTCCACCTGAAAGAGCCTTAGGCTTTCTTTCAAGAAGAGCTTCGATGTCGAGAAGCTTAGCAGCTTCCTTTACTCTCTGATCAATCTCTTCTTTTGGAAGCTTTCTGATCTTAAGACCAAATGCCATGTTGTCATATACAGTCATATGAGGATAGAGAGCATAGTTCTGGAATACCATTGCGATGTCTCTGTCTTTTGGAGGAACGTCGTTCATGACCTTTCCGTCAATAGTGAGAGTACCAGAAGAGATGTCTTCAAGACCAGCAATCATTCTGAGTGTTGTACTCTTACCACAACCTGAAGGACCAACGAGAACAACAAATTCCTTGTCTGCAATTTCAATGTTAACGTTATCTACAGCTTTAACGCCACCATCGTAAATCTTGCAGATATCTTTTAGACTTACTGCAGCCATTTGTTTTCTCCTTATTTAGTTCTGAATACTATTTTCTCTCAAAGAAATGCAAAAAACAAAGAAAAAAAGAAAAAAATACAATTATTTTAGGTTGCTAAAATGTGATAATCTTATTTAAACTGTCTAAAAAGCTAAAATTGGTCAAATAAAACTATGCCGAAGATTTTTTCAAATACTGAAAGAGAAAGAATAGTTGAAAGTTTACAAACTGCAGCATCAGCTGCTTTGAGTAAGTATGGAGTAAAAAAGACAACTGTAGATGATCTATGCTCCTCTTGTCATATAGCAAAAGGAAGCTTTTATCTTTTTTTTGAATCAAAGGAGGATCTGTTTCTTTCTCTTGTTGATGTCTTTATCGAAAAGGTGCAAAAGCTCTATTTAGATATGCTTCAAAACCTTGATGAAAACCATATTGTAACATCTCTCACTGAAGTGTTTTTTTTAATTGCTAAGCTTTTCTATCATGATGGCATGTTTCGTTTCTTTGATAGTGAGAACATTGCATTAATAAAAAGGAAGGTAAGTACAAAAAGACTAGAGAGTGTAAAAGAGGATGAAAAAAAGGCCTTTTTAGAACTCTTTTCCTATTTTTCAATAGATAATGAAGAGGACATAAAGGCCTTTATTAGAGGATACAAAGCTATTCTCCGTCTTTATCTATTCAATGATGATATTTTAGAGACAGAGAAGACTATAAAATTTCTTATTCGTGGTCTTGTTCTTCAGATGGTTGAGTAGAATCATCTTTCTCGATGATAACACGTTGAATGCGCTTATCTTCAATTTTAAGAACATGGATTTTAACTCCATCTACAGATAAATCAAACTCTTTACCATCTTCAGGAATTGTTGAAAGGGTAGACATTACGAGTCCACCAACTGTGTCGTAATCTTCGCTTTCTGGAATATTGAGATTGGTCTCTTTATTTAAATCTTCGATAAGAGTATCACCACTAACGCTCCACTTATTATCACTGAGCTTTACTATCTCTTCTTCCTCTTCGCTATCAAATTCGTCGTAGATATTACCAACAATTTCTTCAATTAGGTCTTCCATTGTGATAATACCTGCAGAAGAGCCATATTCATCGATTACGATAGCCATGTGAACTTTATTTGCTTGCATATCTTCAAAGAGCTTATCAGCATGAATTGAGTCTGGTACAAGATAAGGCGCTCTAATGAGACTCTTAAAAGGTTTCTTTTCCTTATTGGTCATGTTCAAAAGGAATTCTCTTGCAATCAATATACCCTTCACGTCGTCATGGTCTTCACCATATACAGGGAAACGAGAAAATCCCGATTCTCTTATTGTGCTGAGAATTTCTTCTTCGCTACTATCTTCTTGAAGCCATAGTGTATCGGCATCTCTAGTCATAACATCATCTACAGCAATGTCATTGAATTCAAATACATTCTGAATCCATTCTTTTTCATCTTCTTCGATAGTTCCAGATTCTCCTGAAGCATCTACCATTAAACGAATGTCTTCTTCAGTTACTTCTTCATCGTTTCCATCGGTCTTAAGATGGAAAATCTTTAGCACTAAGTTTGTGCAAAAAGAGAGAAGGGCAACAACAGGCTTGAAGAAAACAGCAAGAGCACTAACAATAGAGACAGATTTTCTTGCCCAACTCTCTGCTTTTTGCTGTGCAATTCTCTTTGGTACTAATTCGCCAAAAATTAAGGTGAAAAAAGAAATAATTATTGTTATGAAAATGACAGATAGAGTATTAAGAAGGCTTATTGAACCAGGACATCCTAAACTTTGGAGCCATGCAACAAGATGTTCAGAGAGTACATCTGCTGAAAATGCTGCTCCTAAAAAGCCTGCAAGAGTAATACTAATCTGAATTGTAGATAAGAAACCAGATTGGTTTTCTATCATTTTTACAAGTTTAGCTGCTGTTTTATCTCCCTCTTCTGCTTCTTTCTTTAAAGAAATTGAATTTAAAGAGATAACCGCAATCTCTGTTCCTGCAAAAAATGCGTTAACAAGAATAAGGAGAACTTGAAGTATGAGAGTGCTTTGTACTGTCATTTTTCCTCTCCTTTCTTATTAGTGGCGAGAGGAGGAACCTCATCCGATTGATTTGTGTTTTGAGAGTAATGGCTACTAGGGCCGCTTTCCATTCAGGTAATTCTGCCTTTGCACTTAATCTGTGCGTTGAAATTAAATTATTATTAATAATAAAAAAGGAATAATAGTT
>JBNMJW010000162.1:0-4287 GCA_050874025.1 Candidatus Ornithospirochaeta sp. | reverse complement strand
TTTAAATCAATAGAACCTTCTTTCATTTTGGGTCCCTCCTATAATTTAAACGCTAAAAATTGAAAAAATGTCAAAGAAAAGAGAAAAATAAGCAAATCTTTTTTTGGTTCAATCACATTTTTGTGAGATGAGAATAAAGAAGATAAAATTAGTTGAATAAAAAAGGTCGTTAACTAAAAGAATCCCAATCTATTGAACTATAGGATCATTTAATGATTTCTTTTTAGGCGGTCGTCCTCTTTTCTTTTTAGGAGCATTAGGATCAGGGATAGTTTTTGTTCTTGGTCTACCAGGTTTCTTAGGTAGAGGTTTAGGAATTGGTTTTGATAGATTTAGAACCTCTAATTCTGAGAAAACACCTTCACTAACATTTAGCCAACATCTATCATCTGATGCAGCATCTTCAGATGAATCTACTTTTCTCCAAGTTTCAGCAAGATCATCCATTAAATCCCCATAAGTCATATCTTTTAACATCTCAGAGTCTTCCATTTCCTTTATAATTCTCGTTGTTATGAGAGTAGCTATAAAATTAATAAACTCACTACCAATAAGAGAAAAATCACTCTGAACTCTAGTCTTGGCTAGGTTAATGCTGTTCTTATTTATCTTATCTATGTATGTATTCTCTTCACCATGGGCTTTTCCAATATCTTTGAATGCATACAAGTAACTTCCTCCCTTTATTTTTGCTTTTCTATAGAGAATTCCATTTGCAACACCTTCAAGCTTTCCTTCCCAACTCAGCATTTCATTATTCTTAATTCTAGAACCTGAGTTTAGGACTTAGAGCAGCTTAAAATCATAGAAAACCCCCGTTCCAGTGCATTAGAACGAGGTTTTGTTATCAGATGAAAATAAATAATTTGTCCTCTTTACTTTAACTAATTTAGTTGATCTAAAAGGTTAAGTTTTGTTATTGCTTTAAATCTCGTTGGAGTCATTTCTGTTTCAAGTTTTCTAAATCCTAGCTTGTTTAGTAGCAGAAGGAAATCTTCACCAAGGTCAGTTGGTACAATTATGACTTTCGGCATTTGACCTATAACAACTGCTCTAGGTTCCTCAATGCTATCCATTATCCTACTAGCACTCATTTCTATCTTGTGCTCAGTCTTTAGCCAATATTGGAGGTAACGAATCATACAAAGAGCAAGGTAACATAAGATAAAGTGACCATAGATGTGTTCGTCCTTATATACATGAACAGGTCTTGCATTAAGATCGGTTTTAAGTATGCGGAAGCATTCTTCAATTCTCCACTGAGTCTTATAAATAGAGAATACTTCCTTTGATGTCAGTTCTGTATTATCTGTAATAATAGCATACAATCCATCCCACTTAGCTTCTTCGGACAAATGGGAAGATACGCTGATAACCACAGGATACAATCCATCCCACTTAGCTTCTTCACTAATCCTGTCTTCATCAATACCTACTGCTTTTAACTCTTCGCTAAAAAGCATGTATTTATTAACGCCATACTTTATTGCCTGAGAAGCAGTACCATTCTCAAGTTTCTTTCGTGCTTTTGCTATAGCTCTTTCTCTATCATATGCATCTTTCTCTGCTCTCTTTAAATTATAAGAGACATGTAGCTTTGCTTTCACCTCTATGGTTTTGTACTTTGGGACTCTCCCTTTTTCCTTTTTTACCTTCTTCTCTTCTTTTATGGCTTCAATCTCTTTTTCTGTAAGGGCAACCTTTGCCTTTACTACTGTATCCAGAACTTTTGAGGCAGAAATTATCTCTCCATCACTATTAGTAACAATATCTTGCCAATCATTACTTAATGATTGTTCCTTTATCTCTTCTGAAGCCTTTTTGAGTGTATAACTAATAAGGAAATGTTGATCAGAGGATGAAAGAAATACTAAATTCTCCTTACTATTCATTCCTCTGTCAGCTATTACTGTAATCCTCTTAAACATAAAATAGCTATTTTATAGTCGAATCCTAACATTTCATATAGTTCAATAATTTGGGATTCTTTTAATAAATTAACAGCTTCCCCAAAACAATAATCACTAGATTTCAAAAACTTATTTATTCCCTACCTTATTGTCATATAGTACGGGTGGAAATCGAACCATAAGACAACTTATCTATAGTAGCCCCGCCATATATAAAGGTAGATGGATGATGTTATCTTTAATCATAAAATCTTTTGGATACAAGATGTAAGAGTTACCTATTACAGAAGAAAAACGCTTTGAGAATTTGTCCAAAGAAGCATGTGAATGATAGTTACTAGATTTTACTTCTATTGGAGCAATTTTCTTTCCTTCTGTAATTAAAAAATCTATTTCCATTTGGTTTTCCCTATTCAAGTTATCTGAGCGAGAATAGAAATAAAGTCGATGCCTACTATAGCGAAGCATTTGTGCCACAACATTTTCAATCAGCATTCCTTCATTTATATTTAATTTATCAAAAAGAATTGCACGATAAAGATTATTATCTGTGTATTTTTTATCTCTAAAGGTTTGTGTTACTAGTAATCCTGTATCAGCCATGTAACACTTCTGAGTAGCATTATCAGAACTCAAAGCAAGCCCTACATGAGGATCTGTAGCATTAAAACATGCATTCACTATCATTGCTTCATTAAGCCAAATAAAAGAATCTTCATATGTTCTAAAACGAGCTTGTTTTCCAAGGGATGATAGTTTATATTTCTTTTCTTTTTTTGAAAGCTGACCAGGAATATTATCAAATACAGCAAAAACTTTGTCTTCGTAGCCTGCTGCAAATTTTGCTACATCTTCGCGATATAAATTCAGAATTCGGCGTTTTGCAATATCTGATGCATAAAAGTCCTTGTTATCCATGTAGGCAATTACAGATTGAGGCATACCTCCAACAAGAATATATTGCCTAAAATCATTCATAATCTTTCGATGCAATGCGTCCCCAAGAGGTTTCTTATTTTCAAAACAATACCTAATCAATGGGTAAGTTTCTTCATCCCCCATTGCCCAAAGAAATTCTTCAAAATCAAGAGGAAACATCTCAATATGATCTTCTTCAGATGGAATAATAATATCCTGAACATTCTTTTTTAACCTTATTAATGAACCAGTTTCTAAGTAATCATACCTTCCATCTTGAACAAGATACTTTATAAGCTGTCGAGCTCTTGGATATTGCTGAACTTCATCAAAAATAATCAAAGATTCTCTTTTATAAAGTTTTGTTGAAAAAAAAGATGCTAACTTTGCAAAGAATAAATCAAAGTCATTACTCTCATTAATGAATAAATCTAGAACATCCGTTGTAGCACGACCAAAGTCAATTAGTATGTAACTTTTATATTCTGACTTTGCAAATTGTTCTGCTATATAGCTCTTTCCTACACGACGTGCCCCATCAATCATTATAGAAGTTTTACCCTTACTACAATTTTTCCAATTTACAAGTTCATCATAAATTTTTCTTTTTAACATGCTATTTATCCATAATTATTTTATGTTTAAAGATTTATATTTATAAATATCACGAAAAAGCAAATTAAGTAAATAGAAATTTACACGAAAAAGCAACTAAATAAACAGTAAAATTGCACGAAAAAGCAAGTAAATTTAAGATCTAGAATGATAATTACACGCTATAAAAATAGCAACTCTCAATTCTTATTGTATAATTTACAGTAACAACTAGGGCCTTGCATTTTCATAAGTTTCGATTCTAGGTTTAGCTTTTTTTTTAGTATTTTTTAATATCTCTATCAATTTGACAAAAATAAGTAGTAATGCAGTATTATAAGTAAGAGGCACAGCCGATGAACGGTCAACCTCATTCTTATTCTAAATCGCTCAGCATGTTTTGTAGGTTACTGGGCGATTATTTTTTTCTATATAGAGCTATCAATAACCCAATGACTGTAAATACAATCATGAGAAGCTGATAATCATGCACAAGATGTTCTTATCGACATTATTGAAGAATCGGGAAGCAACGCCTCCCGATATCCATTAAAAAGATTCAAGAGGTTAACCGTCCACCGTTTAGGCAGTGCCTAGGTCTATACTACAACACGGATTTGTATGGAACAAAATTCATAACATTATATCAAATGCACCTAGCATAAAACTTATTATGTTTTTCATAACTTCTTTATTGTTTATTTCCTTCTTTTTGTTTCTTTGCTTGTGGTATTTAAAAAAAGGCCAAGCAACAAAAGATATGTGTGACTAGTAATTAATTTTTTCTAACAATAAAAGAGTGCATTAACAAAAGAATAGTTCCACGCTAAAGATAAAAATCAAACAAGGAGGGTATGGCCCCTCC
>JBNMJW010000161.1:0-4362 GCA_050874025.1 Candidatus Ornithospirochaeta sp. | reverse complement strand
TGCCTACCTTCTGCAAAATCACGAAAGTTAATTATTTCGTACTCAACAATCCCCTTCTCTACTGCTCGTTTCATTATAGATGATGTAAAAAAAGGCTCCACCATTTCTGGAAAGAGCGTAAGAATTGTTATCTTCATTCGATATCTAATAAATAAGGAGCAATTAAATCTAATGAATTATTTTCAATAGAAATATTATTAACATATACAGGAAGATTTGGAACTAAATAACTCTTCTTGTTATCATCTCTTACGATACTAAGTAAAAGAGATTGTCCTCCTTCCATTGTATACTCTATTTTTCCAACTTTTTTGCCATCTACCAAAACATCCATATCATATAAATCAGCTATATAATATTCACCCTTCTTCAGTTTGGGAGCAGAAGAACGAGGAATCATAATGGTTGCATTTGATAGATTTCTTGCTTTCTCGGGAGATGAATAGGATGAAAACTTCATTAAGAAGACATCACCTTTAACTTGTATGGAATCAACACATAAGGTTAACTCCTCTCCTGACGGTAAAACGGCGACACAACTCTTTAGTTTCTTTAAATGTGAATATTCTCCACTAAGAGAATAAACACGTAAGAAACCATCAATACCATGTGTCTTTCCGATTTTTGCTGTGGCAAGGAGAGGTGCTAACATCAGTCAAGAATCTCCAAGGTAGCACGTTTGCCGTCTTTAGTTGCACTAGCAGACAAAATTGTTCTGATAGCTTTTGCAATACGGCCTTGCTTACCGATAACCTTACCGACATCCTCCTGAGCAACGCGCAACTCTAAAATAGTAGATTTTTCACCTTCTATTACATTTACGCTTACTTCTTCAGGTACGTCAACAAGGCTCTTGACCATGAATTCAACAAGTTCCTTTTCCATCTCGACACCTCACAGAATTAGTCCTGTTTTCTATCGAGTGTAAATCCCTTTGAGTTGAGAAGATTCTTTACAGTTGGTGAAACTACTACACCTTTCTGAATCCAGCTCTTAACCTTGTCGTCGTTAAGACTAATCTGGTCATTAGCTTCTACAGGGCGATAAGTACCAACTTCATCAATTGTCTTAGAGGATGTAGCAATTCTGCTATCCTGAACTACAATTCTGTAGTATGGTCTCTTCTTTGTTCCCATTCTTTTGAGTCTCATTGTTGTGCTCACAGTTTTTCTCCTTATACTACTTGAAGGCTCACATGCCAAATTGCTTCATCATCTGAGCCTGTAATTTCTTATTTCCAGCAAGCTTCTTTAACATAAGCTTACTCTTTTCAAACTTTTTAAGTAACCTATTTACATCAGAAACGCTAGTGCCTGAGCCTTTTGCAATTCTTTTCCTTCTTGAAGGACCAATTATGCGATAATTAGCCCTCTCGAAACGAGTCATAGACTTAATTATAGCCTTTTCTCTCTCAATTTCCTTTAAGTCTATATCATCCTCGCTAATTTGTCCTTTAGCACCTGGAATCATTTCAATTAACTTATCAACAGATCCCATTTTATTCATACTTTCAAGCTGTCCAAGATAATCTTCGAGATCGAAAGTATTCTTCGCCATTTTTTTCTGTAGACGTTCAGCTTCTTTTTCATCAAAAGCTTCTTGAGCCTTTTCAACAAGAGATACAACATCTCCCATGCCAAGGATACGAGATGCAATACGCTCTGGATAGAAGACTTCTAAGTCTTCCATCTTTTCGCCTGTTCCGATAAACTTAATTGGCTTTCCAACTACACTTCTTAAAGAAAGAGCAGCACCACCACGTGTATCTGAATCAAACTTTGTTAAAATAACACCTGTTATTCCAACCTTTTCATCAAATTCTTTGGCAATGTCTACAGCACTCTGTCCTGTCATTGCATCGGCAACAAAGAGCTTTTCATCTGGATTAGCTACTTTGGCAAGATTTTGAATCTCCTCCATAAGTGCATCATCTAAGTGCATTCTACCAGATGTATCGATAATTACTGTATCATAGAGTTCTCTCTTAGCCTTTTCGATAGCTTTTGAAGCAACAACGCTAGGGTTCTTTTCTCCTGGTATAGTAAATACAGGAACTCCAACCTTTTCACCTAAAATACAAAGTTGTTCAATAGCAGCAGGACGAACAAGGTCACAAGCGACAAGAAGAACATTTCGTCCTTCCTTTTTTAGTCTATATGCAAGTTTATGTGAAGCAGTTGTTTTACCTGAACCTTGGAGACCCATCATCAATATGATAGTTGTTGCATCTTTTCCTTTTAGTTTAAGTGCTGTTTCATCAGCGCTAGAACCTAAAAGTGCAACCATTTTATCATATACAATCTTTGTAAATTGCTGACCAGGATCTACTGAATTAAGAACTTTCTCGCCAAGAGCTTCATCTATAGTGGAATTAACAAAACGTCTAACAACTCTAAGATTAACATCAGCATCTAAAAGAGCTTGTTTTATCTCTTCGACTGCATCTCTTATATTTTTTTCACTAATCTTACCCTTTCCTGAAAGGGTTTTAATCACACTTGTGAATTTATTGCTGATACTATCAAACATAACCTATTCCACGTAAATACTTCAAATAAAACTTATACATTATTGAGGCTATTTTGGTCAATTGAAAAGAGAATAACTCTCCAATTTATATGCGAAATAAAGCTATTATATTAAAAGATTAAAAACCTAGCTTATCTTTTTCATCTATTGTTTCTATCTTATTCGTGTTGTTTATAAAAACATTACGCTTGCTTTTCGTCTATAAATCTAATAGCATTAGTTTTATCAAAAGATAATGGCTTTAAAACCAAACTTAAAGAAATAGGAAGATAGCTACTATTTTTTTATGGAGGAACATCATTCGCTTCATAAAAAAGAAATGTTGCTATCACAAAAAGTATGAAACTAATTGATACTAAAGATGCTGTTGGAACTGTTATTGCTCATGATATTACACAGATTATTCGAGGTGTAAAGAAAGATACTGTCTTCAAAAAAGGACATATTGTTAAAGAAGAGGATATTCCTGTTCTTCTTTCTGTCGGAAAAGATCACCTTTATGTTTGGGAGAATGATCCAAATCTTCTCCATGAAAATGATGCTGCGGAGATCTTAAGAGAAATATGTCAAGGTAATTTCATGCATCCAACAGATGTAAAAGAAGGAAAGATTGAACTTATTGCTGATGAAAAAGGTTTCTTTAGTGTTGATATCGAAAGACTCAGGAATGTTAATTCATTAGGTGAAATGATGATAGCAACTATTCCTTCGGGCATAAAAGTAGAAAAAGGCCAGAGACTATGTGGTACTAGAATTATTCCACTTGTTATAGAGAAAGAAAAGATGGAGAGAGCAAAGAGTGTTGCTGGCCCTACTCCTCTCTTAAATATTATTCCATTTAAAGAAAAAAAATATGGCGCTGTAACAACAGGTAACGAAGTTTACTACAAGAGAATTGAAGATACATTTACGCCTGTCATAGTAGACAAGATGAATGAGTTTGATTCAAAGATGATTTGTCATACTGTTTCTGACGATAATCCAAATCATATTGAAAATGCTATTCAAGATATGATTTCAAATAAAGATATCGAGATGATTATCTGTACAGGAGGAATGAGTGTTGACCCTGATGATAAAACTCCACTTGCAATAAAGAATTGTGGAGCAAATATTATTTCTTACGGTTCTCCTGTTCTTCCTGGTGCAATGTTCTTGATGGCTTATCTCCCTGATGGACGACCAATTGTTGGATTACCTGGATGTGCTATGTACAACGGAAGAACTGTCTTTGATCTTGTTCTTCCTCGTATTATGGCAGATATTGAAGTAACAAAAGATTACCTTGTTGGTTTAGGTCACGGAGGGTTATGCCTAGGTTGTAAGCCTTGTCATTTCCCATTCTGTTCTTTTGGAAGAGGAATCTGATGACAACAAAAGATATAACAGTGGCAGTAATTACACTCTCAGATAGATGCTTCAATAAAGAAAGAGAAGACCTTTCTGGTCCATTTATCATCAATTATTTACTTCAAAATAATTATAGCAAAGCAAAGTATTTACTGCTTCCAGATGACAAAGATTTGTTAAGAAAAGCATTATTAGATCTATCTGATAATGAAAAAATTGATTTAATTTTAACAACAGGTGGAACAGGTTTTTCAGAGCGTGATATCACTCCCGAAGTAACACTTTCTGTTGCCACAAAAAATGCACCTGGAATTAGTGAAGCAATTAGAGCATTTAGCCTAACAAAAACAAAGCACGCGATGCTTTCGCGAGGAGTCTCTGTTATCAGGAACTCTACCCTAATTATTAATCTTCCTGGTAGCCCTAGTGCTTGTCAGGATGCTTTAAATGTAATCATAGAAGCACTCCCTCATGGAATTGGAC
>JBNMJW010000160.1:0-4396 GCA_050874025.1 Candidatus Ornithospirochaeta sp. | reverse complement strand
TTCATAGGTCAAAGCGATTACGAATAATCAAATTCAAATCCATTTAGGGGTGCTAGAAATAGCACCTCTTTTTATTTAAAGACATAAATAATAGTACTTAAGATAAGATTTTTGTTGCAAAAACAACAAAAATTAACATACTGTTTGTATGATGATTATCAGATTGGACAAATAAAAATCAACTTTGATTTTGGAAATACTTTTATCTAATTTGTTATATCATCAAAAATAATAAGTATGATGTTAAGTTTGAATTTTTGTCTAATTACATTTTTCTTCATATTTATGTCTGAAAACAAAAGCATTTTAGAGTCAAACTATGACTCAAAAAATAAATAAGGGGTAAAGAATGAAAAGATTTTGTTTAATTCTACTATCTGTACTCATGTGTGCACTTCTTATTGTGTCATGTGAACCACAGAAACCAGTAGACGAAGTAGTCAACGTAAACGTAGAAATTACCAATAAAGATGATTTATCAAAGTGTTATTGGCGATATACAGCAGTAAAGACAGACACAACTGGATTTACTACAGGTGAAAAGAGAGAAGAAACTCCACTTGCAGAAAACAAGAATCTTTCTCTTTCAACAGGCGAATGGAAGATTAGTCTCTTTGGTTATGAAAATGATTCTTATATAAACCTCCTTTATAAGGGTGAAGCAAATGTTTCTGTAACAAAAGAGAACTCTTCGATTAAAGTTCCTGTAGTTTGTGAGTATCCTGCAAAGATAGGTGACAGTTACTATGAAAATGCAGAAGAGGCATTAAAAAACATCGATGAGAGTGTTAAAGATGTAACAGTTTCTCTAGGCAAGTCCAATTTGAGCTTAGAAAGCGGAATTTTTAATGAAGAAAACAAATCGAAGAATATTACTTTTGTTGGAGAATTAGATTCAGATAATAAACCACTATCAACTGTAAACGTAGCTGAAAAAGCTGTTAGTGCAGAAGGCGCAAAGCATTTAAACTATCAGCGTGGTTCATCATTTACTTTTGAAAACTTAACTATTCAAGCAGGTACAGGAGACTTTGATGGAATAGTTTGTGATGAATTAACCTATAAAAACTGTACTATAAAAGGGAAGCTTACTCTTTATGGCAAAGCAACATTCATTAACTGTACTTTTGAAAATGCCAATGATGACGATGCTATATACTATTCAATTTGGACATGGGGCGGAACAGATGTAAAGTTTGAAGGATGTACATTTAATACAAAGGGAAAAGCTATTAATCTTTATGGTCAAGCAACAGCAGAAAAGCCAACTAACTTAACTGTTAATAACTGTACCTTTAATGATAGGAATAATGGAACTGCCGGAAAGGCTGCAATTGAAATTGGTAATGATTACAATGCCACATATACTTTGACTATCAATAATGCAACAGTAAATGGATTTGCAGAAGGTGAGAATACAGGTAGTAAGCTTTGGGCAAATAAAAAGAGTATGGATGCAGCACACCTTTCTGTAACAATTGATGGAAAAAAGGTTCTGTAATTAACGTTTAGTTTTTTTGAGACTGTAACACTAGAAAATGGTGTACAGTCTCTTTTTCGTAAATGAATGCATTTAAAAGATCTTAGCTATAAATAAGGAATATAAAAATGAAAAGAATTGTATTGATTTTATTATCTGTGCTTATATGTGCTTTTCTTATCACATCATGTGAGCCACAAAAGCCAGTTGAGGAAGTGGCTGACTACTTTGCTAAAGGAGCAAGTGGAAAGACTTACAAAGAGTTAAAAGGAACAATTGATGAAGAGATTACATTTGTTCCTGGAAACTACACTTTTGATTTAAACGGTGAAACTCTCAATATTAAGGGTATTGTTTTACCTGAGGCAGAGAAAGAATACACAGTAACTATTAAGAATGGAACGATTAATGGTGTAGCATATAATGCTTTTACACAGTATTCAAATTCTCATTTGATTTTGGACAATATAACTGTTGATTGGAAATCTGAAGATGTCAATGCTGCTTGTTTTCTATATCAGGGATCTAATCCTGTTTGGTTAGAAGTAAAAGATTCTACTCTTAAAAATAATGTTTATGGCATTGGAACAAATGCAGAGAAAGGAACAGATTATGTTTATGTAACTGTTGATAATAGTACAGTTACTACAACATCTTCTGATCAGGATAATACAGCTATTCTCTTCAACGTACCAGGCAAACTAAATATTAGTAATTCAACTATTAGTGGCGAAAGACAGGGGGTAATTGTTAGAGGTGGAGAAGCTACTATTTCTAACTCTGCAATTATTTCTTCTGGTGATAGAACAGATTATACTGACTATTCTAATATTGAGTGGAGTGCCGGAAACGAAGTTCCTCTAGCTGCTCTTGTAATTGGAAATAGAAGCAATGCTTATAAGTATCCAACAACTGTAACTCTAGATAACGTTACACTTTCTACTCCAAATGAAGAATCAGAAAGGAAGTTAATGTATGTTTATCAGAATGAAGGAGCTCCAGAGGTAACAGTCAGAGGAACACTAAATGATTTATATGATGCAGAAGCAAAAGAGAATAAGAGAATATTCTTTAATGATGCTACTTCTATTAAATCTTTAGGACTCTTTAACCTCGCAGCTAATAGAGCTAATACAAAAGGTAAGACTGTAATAATTGAACTTGGAAATGAAGAGTTTAAGGATATTGCTTACTCAGAACACGCAACAGGATATACAGGAAAAGGTCTACTAATTGGTAACAGATCTCTTAACTCATATAACTCAACTCTTGTTACAAATGATGAAGATAAGCTTACTTTGGTTATTGAAGGTGGCTCTGTAACAAGTGACTCAAGAGGCTTTAAATCTATAAATAGGGTAGCAGAAGATAAAAAAACAATATTAAGAGAAAGTACTGATTCTATTTATATGCTTATTCCTAATGGAAACTCTGATATTATCTTTAAGAACGTTGAGTTTAATAATGTGTTTAGTTTTGATTGGCAGTCATATACTGGCCCTTGGAGTAATTTTAAATCTTTGACTTTTGATTCCTGTACATTTAATGGAATAATAATTGGTCAAGCTCCAGCTGAGGATATCAAAATTACTAATTGTACATTTAATAAGTACATAAACGAGGTAGACAATAATAATTCTAATCCAATATGGTGGCAGGCATCTGTCCAACAGGAAGGTTATAGTACAATGAAGACCTTTACTTTCACTAATAATAAAGTAGAGAGTACAAGACCTGTAAAGATTGAAAGGATTGGAAATAACATAAGTAAAACTCCTTTTGTTTATGTTTCTAAAAATCATTTTGACATTTCTAGACAAGAAAATGACACAAAACTTAAAAACATGGGAATGTACATTGGCGATATGACTGGGGATTCTTTTAAGCTTTATGATGAAGGAAATACTAAATCAGAAAACACCAAATCAATCTATACATTCAGAAGCAAAGATCAATATGACAAAATGAAGTTGGTTGATGCAAACGGAACAGAGATTTCTGGAACAAAAGCTGATGCAACTCTTTGGTATACAGGAGAAGCATTTTAAAGTTTGTAATTTTTAATTTTATGTGAAGTTTAAACAATTATTGTTTTTCGTACCCCTCTGGTTTAAGCCTTTGGGGTTCATTTTTAAATCAAAGTTTAGCAATAAAGAAGAAAGAAAATAGGAATCGAAAGAAAATAAAATAACAGTAAATTAGCAAACAAGATGTTTTATAATTAATAAATCTTCCAGAAATACGACAAAATAAACTGAATTTTTATCCAATAAAGGTTGTTGTAAATCAAACATATTGTGGTAAACCTAAGGTTAGTTGATTCGAGTATTCTGGGGGTAATATTTGAATGTATATGATTCAAACATTATTAATGATCTCTCTTCTAATGTAAGATGGGGGGGGGTACACCTACTAAGTAATAACTCTAAGACACATAAAAATAATAGGAGAACGCCAAGCTTAAAAGTAAAAGCTATAGTGGTAGTTCTCCTATTTTTGTTTCTTTCTTCGTCACTTTTTGCCTATAGAGTTGAATGGACATGGGAGGGCGATAGCGCTTATTATCGCTACTCTTTAGATGAAGCAAATTGGACAGTAACAGAAGAAAAAAAGGCCTACACAGAAGTAGAGAATGATAGAGAGCCACAGTATCTATTTGTTCAGTCATCTAATGATAAAGAAACCTGGAGCAAAAGTAGTAAAGGAAGCTATTCACTCTCTCCAATAACAGTAAGAGTAAACCTTAGTCCATATACATCAGCTATTATCGATTTCTATAATGCTCACTCAATAGAGAGAGCAAGAGACTTAACAGGAACAGTCTATGGTAATAGCTTATCTCTCGATTTATGTTGGGACAACAACTCATCCCTTAGACTCTACACAAAGCTTGGTGGAAGCTATGTAGTACTAAAT
>JBNMJW010000159.1:0-4401 GCA_050874025.1 Candidatus Ornithospirochaeta sp. | reverse complement strand
GCTTATAACTGAGCATAATCTCCATTATCTATATAATTTTGTCGAGAGAATTAAAGACGCAATTAGAGAAGATAGATTCCTTGAATTTAAGAAAAACTATTTAAAGAGATTTTATTCTAACTAGATTTCTAATTGCTATTGCTAATTTATTGAGCTTAATTAATAATAGTCAAGATTATTTACCGTATAAAATCTTGACTATTAGAGGCTCAAAATGGAAGAAAACCAAAATTTATTAAACTTTAAGATTACCTCAACTTCACTGCTTAAGTATTCTTTACCGACAATTCTTTCTAGCATATTTATGAATGTCTATAGTATTGTCGATCAGCTCTTTGTATCAAATATATTGGGAACGGATGCTCTATCAGCTGTGAGTATAGCATCTCCTTTTTTGGCTATTGCGCTTGCCCTTGGCACGATGATAGCAACTGGAGGTTCTGCATTAGTTTCTAAAGAGATGGGAGAAGGTAAAGATAATTTAGCTCGTCAAAACTTTTCTTTCTTTACTCTTTTTTGTGTTGTTGTCAGCACAATCTTTTGCATTCTTGGTTTAATCTTTCGTAAGCCAATCTTGCATTTTATGGGAGCCGATGAAGCATTATTTGTGCTTTGCGAATCATATGCTGTCCCAATTTTTTTGCTTATTCCATTTGCAATGCTAAGTATTATATTTGAAATATTCTTTGTTTCTGCAGGAAAGCCTGGTCTTGGTTTTGGCTTATCTATTGCAGGAGGAATAGCAAATATTGTGCTAGATTATCTATTTTTAGCTGTAATTCCATTGGGTGTAAAGGGAGCTGCATATGCAACAGCTATAGGCTACATACTCCAATCAATAATTGGAACAGTTTTCTTTTTTATGAACAGAAAAGGTTCATTATATTTTGTTGCTCCATCCTTTAATGGAAAGGCATTAGCTCAGTCTTGTTATAACGGAATGAGCGAAATGATTGGAATGCTTGCAATTACAATAACAATGATAGCAATGAATATAATTTTAATGCGCCTTGTTGGTTCAGACGGAGTAGCATCTGCTACAATTATTCTTTCTTCGATATATGCTGGCTATATTCAAGGAATAGGACCTGTTATAAGCTATCATTATAGCGCAAAGAATTATAGCGAACTTGAAGCACTATATAGAATTGCATTAAAGACAATTCTTATAATGTCCATTATTACTTTCATTTCTTCATTTCCACTTGCACGTCCTATAGCAATGCTTTTTGCTGATGGGTCTGTAACAGTTTTAAATATGGCTGTTCGAGGAACATATATTTTTGCTATTGGATTTTTATTTATGGGCTTCAATTATTTTGCATCAGGATTTTTTACAGCTCTTAATGATGGTAAAACGTCTGCTATTATCTCTCTATTTAGAACTCTTGTGTTTCTAATTATTCCTCTTGTAATATTTCCATATTTCTGGGGTGTTGATGGAGTTTGGATTTCTTTGCCATTTGCAGAATTATTGAGTATCATCCTCTCTATCTATTATTTAAAAAAGTACAAGAATAAGTATCATTATTAATAAAGGGCATTGATATGGATTCAATACAAGATAAACTAATGCAGCAATTTCAAAAGATGGATTTAGCATATGAAAACTATGCGAAATCTAAAAATATGACATATTTAAATCTTATTGTATTAGAAGAGATATATCTATTAGGTGATGGATGCACACAAAAAGAAATCGTTGATGATACATTTTATCCAAAACAAACAATTAATTTAGTTATTAAAGCTTTCCTTAAAGAAGATATTATTATTCTTAAAGAAAAAGAAGATAACCGTAAGAACAAGGGCATATTCCTAACAGAAAAAGGAAAAAAACTCTCTCTTGATATTATTGCTCCTCTTATTAAGCAAGAAGAAAAGACAATAGCTTCTATTGGAGAGGAAGAGGGTAGAGAATTACTGAGAATTATTGAACTTTATTCAAAGAAGTATTGCGATTTAATAAACAATCTAAGCTAACTTCATATATAAAAGAGGGAAGGGAGTTCCCTCTTCGTCTGTATCACTTCTTTTATATGTTTTAAAGCCAATGTGTTCATAGAAGCCTACAGCCATTATATTTTGCTCATTTACTGTAACTTCATTTACGTGATAGTTATTAGTAACGAATTTTATAAGTGTTGAACCAATCTTCTTATTTCTCTCTTCCGTGGAAACAAAGAGCATCTCAATTCGTTTATCTTCAATTCCTATGAAAGCCGTAATTTTTCCATTGTCTGAGTATGATACGAATAAGTGTTGAACGCTTGATAAAGCAAGTGGAACATAACTCTTTATTCTTTTTATATCATCTTCTTCTAGAAAGGTATGCGTTGACCTAACTGAATTTTCCCATAGGATAAGTAGATTGTTTAGAGTTTTTCTATCTCTCTTTTTGATTTCAACTATTTTCATTTTGCCCATAAAAAATGCCTAGAGAAAATCTAGGCATCTTAGTTATCTATCAACACTTACTTTTTCAATTGATTTAATAAGGTAAGTTGTACTTAAACTACCATTCTTAAATTCAACAGTGTCGCCAACAACATGGTTAATCAAGCTTTGTCCAATTGGAGCATTGATGTCGATAATATTATTGTCTGGATCTGATTCCCATCTTCCAAAGAAAGTAAATGTTTTCTCTTCGTTTGTCTTTTTATCGATTAATGTAACCTTCGTTCCAAACCCAACACGACCAGCAACAACATCGTTATCTGTCATTATCTTAACAGAACTGAGTTCATTAGCTAGCTTCTCAAATTCTCTATCAAGGAAGATCTTATGATCTTTAGCATATTGATATTCAGAGTTTTCTCTTAAGTCTCCAAGTTCACGAGCTGTTTTAATCTCATGTAATGTGAAAGGAATCTGGTTCTCTTTAATATCTATAAGCTCTGCTTGCTTTCTATCAAAAGAAGCTTTTGTGCACATAAAGCCTCTCATAACGCTAACTTCATGCTTTTCTTCTTTTACTTCTTTCTCTCCAAAATCAAAATTAGGGAATCGAGCAAGAATTAGACTCTTAAAGCCTTCCTTTTCCTCATCGGTTAGGCCTGCATTCCAAACGAGGTGAGAAGAGAGCTTTTTGATATCTTCTTCGCTTGCGTTCTTAAGATATTGTGAAAGATTCTTGAGCCCAATTAAATCGTCTCTCAAAGCCTTTCTCTGTCTATCTTCTGCATAGGATGAATACAAGAATGAAAGAGCATTAAGTTCTGTAAGAATAAATTCATCCTGACTAATCTTGCAATTTTTTAAGTCATTCTTGCTTACACCATTTTCAACAAAGAAACAGAAAGCAATAAGGTTATTCTTATAGTCTGATAGTGTTCGAGCCATATATTCACTGAACTTCTTAGAGTTTACTTGATTCATCTTTCTCATCAACTCTTTAGTTGGGTTGACAGGGAAGATTAACTCTAATGTGTCGTATGCTTTCTTATCTACATCACAAAGCATATCTACATAAGCCTTCTTGCTATTTTTGCAACTTAAGCCTTCGTATACACTCTTTTTCTCAGTGATAGAAAGAGGAGAGTAGAGCTCTGTAAATGATAGATCAGATTGAATTGGAACTCCCTTTTCTCCCATGCTTTCTACAACAAGTAACGCTTCAATTCTAGTTGCAATTGAATTCTTTTCATCTTTTAGATAATCAGCGAAATATCTAACCATCTCAAGAATAGAATCCGATGCAAAATCTATAGAATCATCATCACTTGCTTCAAGGAGGCAAGATACCTTCTTTGAAAAATCTTTGTAGCCTATAAATGTTTCATAGAGTCTTTCTTCTCTTGTTGAAGGATAATCTCTTAAATGGAATGTATTCTTATTGATGATATCGATATAAGGATTAATAAGAGCCATTTGCTTTATGCTCTTACTCACGCTATCCCATTCTTTTTCGTTTAGAACAGATGGAACAAGCTCCTCTTTCATCTCTTTAATCTGTGCAGATTTACCAGGAGATGAGATAAGCATAGTAACTAAGAGCCAATCATAGCCACCATCTGAGAATATCTTTTCTCTGATTACTTCAACTTTCTTGCCTTTCTTAATTGCCCTTATATCTTGGTTAGAGAGTGCAGTTAAGGATTGCATTGCATTTTGAATATTAATCTTCACTTCATCACCAGGACGAGTTGAGAACTTCACAGTTAATAGACCAGCAGGGCTAACATCTGTAATAAGACCAACTTTCTTTGTTGCATTCTGTAATACATACGTATTCTTTGAATAAGCAATATTTTTCAAGAAATCATCTAAAGCCTTCACAGGATCTATATTAGCTTTAGTAACATCAAAATGCTTTGAACAATCTTCGTATCTTGAACTCTTAGAGTATCTCTCTTTAAGAACTTGACTTAGCTTTTCTCTTGTTTCAGTATCTGCACTATC
>JBNMJW010000158.1:0-4409 GCA_050874025.1 Candidatus Ornithospirochaeta sp. | reverse complement strand
TAATTAAAGAACTGGAAATGCAAAAATAATTACAGAAATCTCAAAGAACAGAGAGAACGTAACAAACTATTTTCTAAAAAAATCCTAGTAACTCCTTATGGGAGTTGCTTTTATTTAAAAAACAGACCAAAAGAAGGGGTATAACATAAAAAAAAGAAAAAGCTAAATATTAAAGTATGGGTATGTATAATAAAGCAATATATTAAACGCTTTCTGATGACATATAAACCAAAGATGTTCTAAGATGCATGTTTTATTTTCCATAAATCATTTTTCTTTCTTTTTAGACCTTTATTTTTCTCAAACCTTTAATCACTTGATTCTTTGAGTTATATTAATATGTGAGGTGATAAAAATGAAAAAAGTTGTTGTCTTATTTCTAGTTTGTGTTCTTTTGATTTCTGGTGTATCTGCAGCTTCAGCTAAGTATAAATCAGCTGTTTCTTTAAACAGTGAAGAACTCTTTTTGAATATAAAATTGAATCAAAATTCAGGCTTTAGGTTTGATGTTGCTCTTAATGCTGATTTTGTTGCTCTTTTTACAAATAATAATATGGGTCCATATGCAAAATTAACTATGGATTTGAGCAAGCAGAAATTTGTTGTTTATCCTGCTTTCGCATATATGACTCCAATGAGCAGTAAGTTTGATGCAATGTTTACTGTAGGACCACGTTTAGAGTTTATGGGTAAAAACTTTAATTTGGGTTTTGATATTCTTGCTCATATTGAATATAAATTCTCATCTTCATGGTTTGCTCGTTTCTCAACAGGTTTCATGATGACATTCCTATCTGTTAATAATGGTAATGCTCAAAGTGGTTTTGATCTCTTAATTCCACTTCCATATATAGGACTTGGATATAGATATTGATGAAAACAATTGGCAATATTCTTTGGTTTATTTTAGGTGGGTTAGTTAGTGCCATTTTGTGGACTATATATGGAATATTATGGTGCATCACAATTATTGGCATTCCGCTTGGTTCAGTCTGTTTTAAAATGGCATCGCTTTCTCTTTGGCCATTTGGAAGAGAGGTTGAATTTAACGGAGGATTTCCATCAATTGTTGCTAATGTTTTGTGGGTTATTCTAACAGGCTTTGAGATGGCCCTTGTTAATGCCATTATTGGTGTTATTTTATGCATTACAATAGTTGGAATTCCTTTTGGTTTGCAGTTCTTTAAATTTGCTAAGCTGTCAATTATTCCATTTGGTTCAAATATTGTTTAAATATGTGCACTAATCTTTTGATTGGTGCTATATTTTTGTCGAAGGCCAAAATATGTGGGTTTTATTTGCTTTTGGCTCAGCGCTTTTTGCAGGGCTTACGTCTGTTTTAGCTAAATGTGGAATAAAGAAGACAGATTCTGATGTAGCTACTTTTATTCGTACTTTTGTTGTCTTATTGTTTTCTATTTTAATGGTTTTTATTGTAGGTTCTTTTCCTACTATAACTCAAATTGGAACAAAAACATGGGTGTTCTTAATTCTTTCAGGTTTAGCAACTGGCGCATCATGGCTATGCTATTATAGAGCACTTCAAATTGGTGATGTTAATAAGGTTGTTCCAATTGATAAATCATCTACAATTTTAACTATCATTCTTGCCTTTATTTTTCTAGGAGAAGAGATAAGCATTGTTAAAGCTATTGCTATTCCGTTTATTGGAGTTGGTACTTTTCTTATGATAGAAAAGAAAGAAGGCTCATCAAATGATAAAGAAAAGGGTAGCTATCTTATATATGCTATTCTTTCTGCTGTTTTTGCTTCGCTTACATCAATACTTGGTAAAGTTGGTATCGAAGGGGTTGAATCTAATCTTGGTACAGCCATACGAACAGTTGTTGTCCTTTTTGCTTCCTTTATTCTTGTTTTATGCAAGCATAAACAAAGCAAAATTAAAGAAATTGATAAGAATGAACTCCTTTTTATTATTCTTTCAGGCATAGCAACTGGTGCTTCTTGGTTATGCTACTATAGAGCTTTACAAGAGGGGAATGCAAGTGTTGTCGTTCCTATTGATAAGCTAAGTATTTTGGTTTCGATAGGCTTCTCTGCTATCTTCTTTAAAGAGAAGTTAACTGTAAAAGCGAGAATAGGGCTGGCATTAATTGTTGTTGGAACAATGATGATGCTTATTAAATAATAAGTAAAACTAACTAACTTATTAATTTATTTGATTATAAATAATTAGAATAATAGGGCTATTTTTATAGCCCCATTTTAGTTAAATAACTTTAAAAAGTAAAAGTATAATTATTAGTACGCCTAATGCGATACGATATATACCAAAAACAGTAAAATCTTTTTTCTTTATGTAACTCATTAAGAACTTAATTACAAATAATGAAGTAATAAAGGCAACTATTGTTCCTTCTGTTAGAATTAAGATTTCTGTTTTAGTGAAAGAAAAACCAAACTTTAATAACTTTATTAATGATGCTCCAAACATTGTTGGAACTGCCATAAAGAAGGTAAATTCAGCTGCACTTACTCTATCAACCGCAAGCAGTAGAGCTCCCATAATTGTTGCTCCAGAACGTGATGTTCCTGGTACTAACGAGAGTATTTGAAATAAGCCAATATATAGAGCTGTTTTGTATGAAATATCATTAACAGAATTTGTTATTGCTTTTCTATTTTTGTTTATTTTTTCAATGACAATAAATAGTATTCCATAGATTATTAAAGCAAGTGAGATTACAAGTGGTGTATGCAAATGTTCTTCCATCCAATCATCAAATAAGATGCCAACAACTCCAGATGGAATAATTGCAACTATTGTTTTTAACCATAATGTAAGAGTATTTTTTTTAATTTCTATCTTTCCATCTAGGTTTTTTTTGAATGGAAACATTTTTGACCAAAAAAGTATTACAACAGCTAGTATGGCTCCCAATTGAATCACAACAAAAAACATCTCTTTGAATTCTTTTGTTGCATTAAGACTTAGTACATTATCGAGAAGAAGCATATGTCCTGTGCTCGATATTGGAAGCCACTCTGTTATACCTTCAATTAGGCCTAAAAGAAATACTTTAAAAACTTCTAATAAATTCATAGTCCCCCTCTATAGCTTCATTCATTTTCAAGCTCAAGCATTCTATTGGCTTTGATTGTTTCTTTTGTATGTGAAGTTTTATCGTTCTCCATCAAATATGATAAGAAGTCAGAAATTCCACCATTACCATAACCCTCTGTTTTAAGCTCTTTTGCTCTTATTTTACAGTAATAGTAATCACTTCCTCTTAAGACAATTGTACATGGTCTACTATCTTTCTTATCGTCTTTTTTTGCGTTAGAACTAGAACTTACAACTTCTTGTTTTTCTTCCTTAACTTCTTCTTTTTTATTAATTCCAAATGATCCTAGTAAGTTATCTTTTCTGCTCATTATTTATCTCCTTTTTTCTTTTCGTTTTTATTTATATCTTTTATTAATTCCTTGCAGAATTTTTCATAGTCTGATGCAACGCTGCTCTTTGGTGCCGAAGAGAACAAATCCTTTTCATCTGCTTGAGAAACCTCTATAGCAACACCTTGCCTTATCTTGGCTTCAAAAACTTTAGTATCGATCTTCTTTGCTATATCATCCAGAACTTCTAATACATCTTTGCTAAGCTTTGTTCTTTTGTTGTAACGAGTGATTAATAATCCGCTAATCTTAATATTAGGGTTTTCGTCTTTTATTTCGTTAATTATTTCTGTTAATGCCTTAATTCCTTGTATAGAAAATGAAGCTGCATTAACAGGAACTACAACATAGTCTGACGCAATTAAATCGTTTAGAGATAATATTCCTAGTGAAGGAGGGGAGTCTATTACACAATAATCGTATTGATTGCTGACTTTCTTAAGTGCAGAGCTAAGCATATTGTATGCTTTGTATTGCGTATATCGTCTATCTGCATCTGATAGCGATAAAGAACAAGGACATAAATCGCCTATTGTTGTTTTTACTATGATATCGCTTAAGTCACATTTACCATCAAATACTAAATCTAATGTCTTAACATCATCTGGGTTAATTCCCATTGATTGAGTTAAATTCCCCTGAGGATCAGAATCGATTATTAAGACTCTTTTCTTTTTCTTTACTAAATAAGCACCAAGAGTAGATGATGTTGTTGTCTTTCCAACTCCACCTTTTTGGTTTGATATTGAAATAGTAATCATAACGCATCCTTTATTAAATTTTATTTTATAATAAATCATCATTAAAGAATATGTAAGATATTAATACTCAATACGTATTAAATTTTATGTTAAATTTATAATTCATTAATTAGAAAGTATTGTTTTATGCATTGTAACTATTCAGTCGCATAATCTTTGCAATACTTTAGCTAACCCTTTTTCCAATTGAAATGTCTATAATAAACATCTTTTAACTCAAATAATTTCTTT
>JBNMJW010000157.1:0-4442 GCA_050874025.1 Candidatus Ornithospirochaeta sp. | reverse complement strand
GCCTCTTCCTGTTTCATCGGTTCCACAAATTATTCTATTGTCACTATCTAAGTCGGTAAAAAGTTCAACTTCCATATTTACTAGATATCTTATATAATGACAGAGATATTTTTCAAGGAGAAGGAATGTTTTTAAAGTCCCTTGAGCTCAATGGTTTTAAGAGCTTTGCAGATAAAACTCATATAGATTTTACAGATGGTATTACATCTCTTTTGGGCCCAAATGGCTGTGGAAAGTCTAACATCGTTGACTCAATAAAATGGGTTCTTGGAGAACAATCCACTAAGACACTTCGTGCTAGCCGCATGGACGATGTTATCTTCTCAGGAACTGAAACAAGAAAGCCTAGCTCAATGGCTGAAGTAACACTTACAATTGATAACGAAAATAGAAATCTTCCAACAGATGTTCCTGAAATTGTCATTAAAAGACGATTATTTCGTTCTGGTGATGGTGAATATTATCTTAATGGCCAACGTTGTTTGTTGAAGAATATAAAAGAACTCTTTATGGATACTGGAGTTGGTAAGAGTGCTTACTCTATTCTTGAACAGGGAAAAATTGACCAAATTCTTAGCAATAAGCCAGAAGATAGAAGATATATTTTTGAAGAAGCTGCCGGAATATCTCGTTTTAAAGTAAAATGTAATGAAGCTCAAAACAGGATACAAAAAGCTGAAGAGAATATTAATCAGTTAACAACTGTCCTTAATGAAGTCAAAAGAACCTATGATAGAACTAAAGTTCAGGCATCAAAGGCTCTTAAGTGGCAAGAACTTAAAGATAAAGCATTCTTTCTTGATGTAGATATTAAGCTTAGTCGTGTAGATACATTCATGAAACTTAAAGATCTCAGAGAAAAAGAGGAACAAGATGCAAAGAGGACAAGTGAAGAATTACATTTGAAGCTAGGTGCTTTTGATGATGATATTTCTTCCTCTTCTTCTGTTGTTAGTCAGTACCAAGAAAAGAGTAAGAATCTTGAAATATCAATTGGTAGAGCTGACGCAATGCTATCGTCATTAAGTGAGACTATCGTAGCACTTAAAGATAGCTATAAGCAGTATCTTGAAAAGTATGAAAGCTCTGAAAAGCGATGTAAAGATATCGAAGATGAGATTAACAGAAATAAAGAAGATAAAGAAAATTATGAGTCTTCTTTAGAGTCTCTCTCAGAGCGTCTTGAAGAGAAAGAAAGCCAAATTAAATATGCTGAGAATGCTCTTACAAATGCACGTATTGAGATAGCTAAGTTAAACGAAACAATTAGAGAAGCAGAAGATAGTAACTCTAAGCTTGATGAAAATCTTCGTTCTCTAAGTGAAGAGCTAAAGAGCGTAATTGAATCTTTAATTAAGGAAGTTGATGCTAATACAGGAACAGAGTATTCAGCAAAGCGCTATGATGATGCTAATCAACAATTGGTTGCTTTATTAAATGAATTGCTCTCAGATATTAAATCTAGAGAAGAGTTTTTGTCCTCTCTTCCTAATGGCGTTGAGTATTCTAAAGATATTGCGCTTAAAGATTATTTGAAAATAGAAGAGAAAATAAGAAAAGTTTCTTTACTCTTTTCTCAATTCAAAGACTCAATTCCTCCTGTAATTAATACAATTCTTTCCCCTGAAGGTCTTGTAAGCAAAAAGCGTGGTATTGTTGAAAGAGAAGACAGTGCAAGAGAATTAATTCTAAATAACAGAAAGACAATTGACGGTGCAAGAGTTCAAATAGAGAGTAGAGAAAGTGATATATTATCACTACAGACAACTATTTCATCTTTGAAAGAACTTATTGGTTCACTACGTGCCTCAATTGAAAATAATAAAGAGACAATCAAACGTCTCTCTGATACTATTTTAAAGAGAGAATTGGATCTTCAAGATGAGAGAGATGGCAGTGAGATTGCTAAGAAGCGACTATATGAAGTTGCTGAGAGAATAAATAGTAAGAACGAAGAAAAGACTAAGGCTGAGAATAGTATTGTCTCATTAAAAAAAGAGTTGGAAGAAACAAATAAAGAATTAGGCGAGCAATACAAATCGCTTAACGATAAGAGACAAGAAAAAGAAGCACTGCTTGCTAGAATTAATGAAGAAGAAAAGAAGGCAGTTGCTGCTTCAATGTATATTGAAAGCATCAATAATGAAATTCAAACTGTCTTTACAACTTTCTTTGAAACCTATGCTCGTAACTTAAATGAGTTTGAGGATAGATTAACTCCAGATTTAAAAGACGAAACTACACTAAAAGCTGAGTTTGATGCTGTAAACCAAGAGATTAAAAACCTTGGTAATATTAACCATGCAGCTAAAGACGAATTTGACCAAGCTGAGGACCAGTATAAATTCTATTCAAAGCAGTTAGATGACTACAATAAAGCTAAAGTCGATATGGAGAGTGTCCTTAATGAGATTCTCGATAAATCTAAAGAGATGTTCCTTGCTTCCTATAAAGAGATAAGCGATAACTTCCAAGCTATGTTTAAGCGTCTCTTTGGTGGTGGTAGGGCAGAGCTAAGTTTAACTGAACCTGATGAGGTCTTAACTTCAGGTATTGAAATTCTTGCACAACCACCAGGAAAGAGCATGTCAACACTTTCTCTTCTCTCTGGTGGAGAGAGAAGTATGACAGCTGTTGCTCTTTTGTTTGCAACTTATCAAGTTAAGCCATCACCGTTCTGTATCCTTGATGAGATCGATGCTGCCTTAGACGATAGAAATATTGGTTATTTCTTGGATGTTTTACAGGACTTTGCGCAAACAAGCCAATTCATCATTATTACACATAATACACATACTGTTACCGGTGGTAATGCTATGCTCGGTGTATCTCAGATGGAAGCAGGTGTATCTACAGCTGTAAGCTACAGAATAGCTTCAATTGAAGGACAACCTAGAATTCTAAATGATGAAGGTAGTGAAGTTGAGTTTGATAGTGAAGGAAGAAAGAAAAACTAAAAAATGCTTCTGTTTATTTATAAGCAAAAGCATTCATAGTCTTAATAATCTTCTAAGAGTACTTGGCAATCTTCACTTCCAGGATTTGAAAAGACATCTTCTGTCTCTCCATTTCTAATGATTTTGCCATTTTTCATAACAAATAGATAAGTGCACATCCTTCTTACTTCTCGAGCTGAGTGAGTAACGAGGATTGCTTCTTTATTAAGCTTTTGCAATAGGCCTAAGAGTTCTTTTTGTAAGCTTCGTCTCAAGAAAGCATCTAAAGCAGAGAAGGGTTCATCAAGTAATAATAGATTTGGTTCGCTAACAATAATTCGCGCTAATGCTGTACGTTGAGCTTGTCCGCCAGAGAGTTCAGAAGGTAGTCTATTCTCTAAACCTTCAAGATGGAGTAGGGCAATTGCTTCATCATATTTTCTTTTCTTTTCTACTTTGTCTTTCTCTTTAATAAGACCACACATAATGTTCTTTTTAACTGTCATGCTTGGAAAGAGAGCATAGTTTTGAAATAGATATCCAACTTTTCTGTCTTGTGGTCTTATATTGATTTTATTTTTACTATCAAACAAAACAGTATCATCAAGAGCAATATAGCCTTCATCAGGCGTTACTATTCCTGCAATACATTTTAGTGTCATGCTCTTTCCTGATCCACTTGATCCAAGAAGACCTGTAATTAGGTCTGTAGTTTCAAATTGGGATGTTAGACAAAATGAACCAAAGTCTTTTTTTATGTCTACAATTAATTTCATTTTTTCTTTCTCCCATTTTTATCTTTAGATTCCAAGAAGTTTACTGTAAGTAATACAACTGCAGATATAGCAACATTTATCAAAACCCAAATATATGCTTCTTTCTCATTATTTGTTCGCCATAGTTGATAGACAGTTGTTGAAATTGTTGCTGTTTTTCCTGGTGTATAACCGATAAGCATGCTTGTTGCACCGTACTCTCCAAGTGCTCTAGCAAAAGAAAGAACTACACCGGCAAGAATACCTTGTTTACAAGTTGGAATTCTTATCTTCCAAAAGATAAATGAATTACTTAAGCCAAGTGTTCTACCAGCTTCTTCTAGCGTAGTATCAAAAGCTTCAAAGGCACCACGTGTTGTTCTATACATTAATGGGAATGCTACAACAGTTGCCGCGATTATTCCTCCATACCATGTCATAACAAACTTAATTCCAAATTTAGATAAAAACTGTCCTAATGCTGTTTTTACTCCAAAAATAAGTATTAAAAAGAAACCTACAACAGTTGGAGGTAAGACAAGTGGAAGGGTTAATATTACATCGAAAATACCTTTTAAAATTGGTGGAAGCTTAGCAATATAATAAGCTAAAAAAATTCCTAAGAAAAAAACTATTATTGATGAGGTTTTTGCAAAAGTAAAAGAATAGAAGATTTAAGCTGATTTAAACGAGAATATTTATTCATTTTGCTCCATTAATCAGTTTAAAAAGGAAGAATAACTTCTTCTTG
>JBNMJW010000156.1:0-4503 GCA_050874025.1 Candidatus Ornithospirochaeta sp. | reverse complement strand
TAGTAACAATGTGCGATATTGATAATCCATTCTATGGTCCAGATGGAGCTAGCTATGTCTATGGACCACAGAAAGGAGCAACACCTTCTATGGTAGAAGACTTGGACAAGAAAATGAGAAAACTAGCATCTCTAATAAAAAGAGATTTCAATATTGATCTTCAAAAGATTCCAGGTTCCGGTGCTGCAGGGGGCATGGGAGGAGGAATGGTTGCATTCTTTTCTTCTAAACTCCAAATGGGTATCGAGACAGTTTTAGAAACTGTAAAATTTAATTCGCTCTTATCTAATGCAGATTATGTTTTTACAGGTGAAGGGCGATTAGATAGTCAATCTCTTAGAGGAAAAGTTGTTATCGGTGTTGCAAGAAAAGCGAAGGAAAAGAATGTTCCTGTTGTTGCTATTGTTGGTGATATTGCTGATAACATTGAAAGCGTATATAGAGAAGGCGTGAGTGCAATTTTCTCTATAAACCGAGTGGCTCTTCCTTATTCTGAGCAAAAGAAAAGAGCAAAGTCTGACTTAGCGCTAACAATGGATAATCTAATGAGATATCAGAAGATGCTAGAGAAAGAATAGTCTATTTTTAAAGTCCTTAAGTATTCTTCTACATTTTGATACTGAATAGTATCTACCATTTTTGTCTCGCCTCTGTAGAGAACATATTTTCCTGTGATTGGTCCGTAGCGATGTTCTGTTTGTACACATTTTTCTTTATCAACTAGATGTCGGTACTGCCCCGAATCAATTTCTTTACTATGCTTGATTTCAAAAATCTTGCATGAACCAAGTTTTGGATCAAATACCACCATATCAAATTCACCTACAGAAAATTGTAGAACAAACACTTCTTTTTGTGGGTTTGCTAGTTTTGTCTCTAATAAAACAATATCTTCTAGCATTCTTCCTTTAATTTCTGTGAGTATGCGTTCTTGTACGAAAGTACGCTCTTTTAGTGATAGTGCACTAAATGCCTCATCTAGAAGTAAACTCTTTATTAAAGCTTCTGATTGTGCATACCTAAGACCTGGTTGAGCAATGACAGTGCGACTAGATTTCTTTTTAACATCTGGTAGAAAGAAAATAGCAATATCTTTGGTTAAATCTAATAGTTCTAAGTATTCTTTTATCTCTATTACGTGTGCGTTATCTAAGTGTACTGTTTGCTCTTCTTTGTTTCTGATTTCTAGAAGGTTTCTTATGTTATTTGTAACATTTGCAATGTCGATATTATCTAGAATATCTGTTGGATTTTTGCTATCTCGACGAAGATTGCTTTTTGAAATTCCGAGATCATGTGATTTCCATTCTTCTGTCAAAACTTCTAGTGTAAAACGATGGTTTATATTCTTTACAACGCGGTTTATTGCACTAGTTAATTCATCTTTTTCATACAAGTCTTTTAGATGGCGAAAATGTTCACCATATTGATAGTGGCAAAGAGCATGTTGGATGTTGTGCACAATTGCTGTATTAACATACTTGTCGGCATTCTTTTTGCTTGCAAATGGTGAGTTTTCATTATAGTTGATTCCACTAAGACTCATTGTTCCACCATAGCGGATATATTCATCAATTCCGCAAATGTTAAGTACATACTCAAAGTCTCGATAAGGAATAAATGTTGTGTGCATGAGAATGCATCTGTCATAAAGCTGTTCATCTTCTGTAAAAATAAAACCCAAAGAGTCAGTACCAGACAGAACTATTTTTATGCCACAAACTGCAAATACATCAGAAAATAGGGCTGCCCCTTCAATGAAGTCGTCCATCAATGTTACTTCATCGAGAAATATGTAATGTATTCCATGTTTTTCTAATTCTTTAAGGTCATGATTTACGTCTGCTAAATTATTTTTTGCTGTTATTTGAATGAAAGCAGCTTTCTCTAGTTCTTCATCGTTCATTTCAGCAAAGATCTGACGAATCATGGTTGTCTTTCCTGTTCTACGTAAACCGTACAAAATGAAAACTTTGTCATAATTTTCGCTATAAACAAAGTTATGAAGTTGTTGAAAGCACTCTCTCTTTCGATAGTTTTTGACTGGGGCTGAAAAAGAACGTAGCATGCTTCCTGATAAAACATTTGTAAAAAAAGAGGTCGTATTTACCTTTTCTCTTTTTTGTAAGCTAGCTTTTAGTTTTTTTAACTTATTCTCTAACTTTTTCCTTTCCTCTATCTGGACTCGATAGTTTTCTATTTCATTATTTGGAATATATTTTTCTATTCGTTTTTTATTCTCTGTCCAACGATGATAGAAATAGACTTTTCCATTTATATTCTTTTTTGTAATAGAGCCAGATGGTAGATTGGAAATCTTTTGTTCTAATTCTTTTATATTAACTTCCGTTTTAGATGGTTCCATTATTTGCCCCTTTAATAAGCTGTTCTATTTTTATTATACCCTTTTATACTCATATTACAAGGGTATAATGAGTTAAATGTGAAACAGAGAGTAAAAAGGCCATATGCTTATAGCCATCTTAATTGATTAATTTTTTGAAATAAGGAAGCAAGAAAAATAATAAGTTTGTAAGCTTTTAAAGATAGAAAAACAAAAATAACATTTTTTATCTACTTTTATTGACTGCTACAAAGGTACAACACAAACTTGGAAAAATGTGAAAAAATTAGAAAAAATATTTGGAAAAATGTGTAAAATTGTGTTGTTAAATCAAAGAAAAATGTGTGAAAATCTTATTGCATAATGGGGAAAAGGTGTAGTTAATGATAAGAAACGCAATCAAAGATTTGATAAGATGGAAAAATGACGAAGAGCGAAAGCCCCTTATTCTGAGGGGAGCCAGGCAGGTAGGCAAGACTTGGTTAATGAAAGAATTCGGGAAAAAGTATTATAAGAACTATGCTTATTTTAACTTTGATGAAGAAGTTGAGTTAAAATCAATTTTCGAAACAAATAAAAATCCAAAGCGCATTATTGAACTTCTTTCTTTGGTTAACGGCGAAAAAATTGTACCAGAAGAGAGTTTAATTATCTTAGATGAGATTCAAGAATGTTCAGAAGCATTAAATTCTCTTAAATATTTTAGAGAAAATGCAAATGAATATCATGTCATTGTTGCTGGAAGTTTACTTGGTACCCTTTTGGCAGAACCAAAATCATATCCAGTAGGAATGGTTAATATCCTTGATGTTTATCCACTAGTGTTTGGAGAGTTTCTTGAGGCAACAGATCCTATATTGTATGGCTATTATAAGAATATTCAAAAAGGACAATTTATTGAGGAGTTATTTCATAATAGGCTGATTGAAGCTTATAACAATTATCTCATTATTGGGGGAATGCCAGAATGTGTATTGTCTTGGATCAATCATAAAGATCCCAAAAGACTTGCCACTGTACAACATGAATTAATCGAGATTTACGAGAATGACTTTTCAAAACACAACGGCAAGATAAATAGTGGAAGAATACTAATGGTTTTTCGTAGTATTGCTACTCAATTGGCTAAGTCAAATGAAAAATTTATGTATGGCGTTGTAAAAGATGGTGCGAGAGCTCGTGATTTTGAAGAAGCTATTGAATGGCTTGTGTCTGCAGGAATGCTCAATCGTGTGTATAACGTATCTAAAATGGAACATCCATTACCAGCATGTGATAAGTTAGATCAATTTAAGCTTTTCCTCTTTGATACGGGATTACTTAAATACATGGATGGCGTTGATGATAGTGCTATAGTACTAAAAAGTGACTATCAGTTTAAGGGACCTCTTACTGAAAACTATGTTTTGCAACAATTAAGAGGTCAATTTCAAATAGAGCCTAGATATTATTCTGACAAGAACAGTGAGATTGATTTTATTATTCAAAACAAAACTGAGATTATACCTATTGAAGTAAAAGGAGGCGAAGATAAATCAGCGCCTTCATTTAAGCGCTATGTTAACACCTATAATCCAGAACATGCATTTCGTTTCTCAAAACGAGGCTATCGCAAGGATGGTGGTATTACAAATATTCCACTGTATTTAGTTGATAGAATTAAAGATCTTTTGTGATAGCATCATCGTGAACTACCTCATCCTAGCAGTAGCTTGAGGGTGAGGCTTCCAGTTTCCTTCTATCGTTAGATAGCTTTTCGAGTCTGCTCTGTCGCCTTTTGACAGCAGAGTCTGACGCTCTCTCCACTGGAGTACTCATGCGTTCCACACAAGTGCAGGTTATTTGTCCCAAACCTGCAAGTAGGATTGTTTTTGCAGCCTTTACATCGCGGTCTTCTCTGTAACCACACTTTTGACAGATATACGTTCTGTCTTTCAGTGTTATATCGTCTTTAACATTTCCACATATAGGGCAAAACTTTGTAAACGGGAAGAATCTATCGATTGCTATTACATTAGGATTTTTCTTAAGTTTATCCTTTATTGAGAAAGTGATATTACATCACAACTATGTTAAAAATTAGGTACAGAAAAAGCAAAAAAAATGAGCAGAATATAAAATATTTGACGAGTTAGCTCATTTTATTCACAAAAAGCAAG
>JBNMJW010000155.1:0-4528 GCA_050874025.1 Candidatus Ornithospirochaeta sp. | reverse complement strand
GAGAGTGTGTTATCCTTCTTCTCTGTTCTTATTCTTATCGGATAAGCTAGCTTTTCTTCGTCGCCCTTCCTTATTCTCCACTCTATGTTGTCTAGAGTAGAGAGAAGAGAGACGTACTCTCTTTCATTTAGTTCTAATGGCTTTGTTACTTCTACTACTTCTCTAATAAAGAGAAAGTAGAAGATGAATAGTACAGCAACTAAGACAATAGCTATTATCACCCTCGTCTTTAAGCTTAGCTTTTCTATTGATGATTTTAGTGTTTCTTTCTTCTCTTCTTCTTTTGTTTTTTTCTTTGCCATAAGAAAAGTGTAAAATAGCTTTTGTGTCTATGGGAGGTGTACAAATGAATCCCCTACCCCATATCTTTGGGGCTTCTTAGCATTCACTGTCACCTTCCGCTATCTTACTCACAAAAGCAAGCTAAAGACTTAAGAGAGGGTCATGTTTTTTTTCAACTTTTAATATTCTACCAATAAAACAAGAATAATGTTTGAAAAATAGTCTCTTTTCATTATTTTGAATCATTTTTATTAGTAGTAACACTGAAATGTGATACAGGTGCTATATAATTTTACAAATTTTTTACTTATCTACTTAGATTTAACATTTTTCTTCTCAATTTACGCTGACAATTCTATTAAGGGGTAAAGAAAAGCGTAGTCTTGTTGTTATTTTAATTATTGTTTCCTCTATAAGAGGTCCTCCTCATAATCCTTCTTTATTAAAAAGGAGGACATATGACTAAAGAGGAATTTATAGAAGTATTCTTAATTGAATTAGATAAGTTAAGCGTAAGCAAGAAGAGAATTAAGAGTGGAAAATATATCCTTCTTTCGACTCTGCAAAGGATCTTGAAAGAGAAGAATATGTGTCTCTTTTCTTTCTTCTCTCTTATTGATAAGAAGAGCAAGAATGACTCTTTTTCATCACTCTCTCCTCCTCTTTTACTAGAAGATTTAGTTAGAACTATAGAGTTCTACAGGAAGGAAAAGAGGATAAGTAAGCGAGAGTTATCGAGACGCGTGAATATAGAATGGAGCAACTTTCTTAAGCTTTATAACAGAGGACTAAAATCGTGCAATACGGCTTTAGTCCTCTCTCTTATTTATGCTTTAGAAGTGTATCCTTCTGTTTTTATCAGAAAAGCTCTTGAGCTTAGAAGAAGTGTCCCTAGTTCAATTCCTGGAGACGGCATTTAATTAACACTTATATGGCAAAGATAACATAAAGCGCTTCTACACTTATTGAAATCTTTAAAAGATTAATGAGGGTTAATTGTAGTTTTTAGATTGCTTAATAAAACTATAATTCCTAATTTCAAGGATTGAAGCTTATTGAAAACTATGCTACAAAAAATCTAAGTCGACTTGGGAAGGAACCAAGCTGGGTTGCCAATTGGCAGTAGGCATAAACCAAGAATCCTTTGCTCCTGGGGTCGACTGATTTTTTTACATTCTCTTTTAATCTAGAGTATGATTTTTGATAAAAGCATTGTGTTCACTTAGATTAGATTGCCTATCTCAAGAAAACATGAAAACGCGTGATTATCATAGTTTTCTCGAAGTATTCTATAATTAAACAACATTTTGAGTTTACCCTTACAAAATTAGCAAAATGATTTTACGTTTTTACATCAAACTTACGTCTTTTACGACGCAAGTACAATGTAACAAACATTTAAATCTTTATGTTGACTAAAGCTTTTGTCATTTATGGATGGCATAAGTATATGTGCATCTTTTCTATCTTATTCGTGTTATTGTTACTTGCGCCCACATCTCTTCCAAGTAGTACATTAACTCCACTTTTTAATAAGCATGGAGAGGAGCCTAGCTTAAGGCTGTTTGTGAACTTGTGGGAAGGGTTCTTAAAAGAGCTCAACCCTTTCCAAAAGGAAGTCCATTAAATTGCAATGGAAGATACCACTTTCATCATAAAAACTATGTGGAATATCCATACGAATCATTATCTTTTTGAAAAAGTCTTTTATAAGCAATAAAGATTGAAGTTCAACAGACATCTTCTCATCATTATCTATAAGAAATGCTGACTGAATATATACCTTCCTATCATTATCATTTACAACGAAATCAACTTCTTTTTGTTGATTCTTACCTTTAGTTCTATCTGGCACTACTCCGACATCTACACTATAGCCACGACGTCTAAGCTCATTATAAATAATGTTTTCCATAATATGTCCAGGATCAAATTGCCGAAAATTCAAACGAGCGTTACGTAGGCCAATATCAACATAATAATACTTATTGGGATAGTCGAAATAAGATTTACCTTTTACATCATATCTACGAGCTTCATCTATCAAAAATGAATCTTTAATATATTCGATATAATTCGACACTAAAGTAGGATTAACCTTCTCTCCTCTTTTAGTGGAGAGTGCATTAGCAATATTAGTTGGATTTGTTAATGAACTTATTTGTGATGATAAAAAGTCGAGAATAGCATTGACAATATCTACTTTCTCAAGTTTATTGCGTTCAACAATATCAGAGATATATACTTCTGTAAAAAGAGCTGAAAGATAGTTTTTCTTATCACTATCTTCTTCTATTGCTAAAATTCTAGGCATTCCTCCAAAAAGCATATAGTTATCTAATGCTTTTCGCTCATCACCACCTACATATGAATAATATTCTTTAAACGATAACGGATACATATGAATTTGTGTCGCTCTTCCTCGAAATTCCGTTAATATATCTTTCGATAAGCCTTTTGAATTACTACCTGTAACATATACATCGAGATTTTTATATGCTTTAAGTTCATTGAGCATATCATAAATTGTAACCTTAATTCCCCCATTCTTTTCATCTGTAGTAGTTATCGTTAACTGAACTTCATCAATAAAAAGATAGTATTTCTCATTTTTGTTTGGGCATACTATATTCTCTACATATTCGCAAAGCGTAATAGGGTTTCTGAATTTATAATGTCTTCTTTGATCCAACTGAAACTTCAAAATATGATTGTCAAGGACGCCCTGGGACACTAAGTAATCATAGAATAAATCAAAGAGAATTACAGATTTTCCGGAACGGCGAATTCCTGTAATAACCTTTACTTCGCCATTCCACATATTATGGGCTAATCGTTCAATATAAAAATCACGCTTTATCATTTTTTCATCTCGTACTTACGTCGTAATAGACCTAACTTCATGATGATTATAGCATATACTATAAAAATAGCGAGAAGAATATATCTTTTATATCAAACTTACGTCTTTCGAGACGTAAGTTCTATGTAAGTATCTATATAATTGTTTTGCTTATGCTTTTGTCATTAAGTATATGTGCATCATTTCCATCTTATTCAAGTTATTGTTGCTTTCAGCACCACAATAACGCCACTTTTTAATAAACTTGGAACTAAGTCTAGCTTAAGGTTGTTACAATATTGTTCTTTAAAATTGAAATATATAACATTCCACAGAGAGACTTGCCATATTAGAAAGCATCCTCTCTTAATTACCTCTTAAAATATCTCATAATGGACTTTCGTCATCATGTTATTCACAAAATAACTTCGAAGAATAAACAATACAGAAAAATTGTAATTATCATAAAAGATTATCAAGATTTCGTTTAGAATACAGGACGCGTCGAACCTCCATCGTGTCATCAATAACAACATAGAAAATTGAAAAGTTTCTCACGTTAATACGGTAATAAGGATGCGCCCTGTTTTTTGTCGACAGGTATGGCTGAAAGGCAAGCGGAGACTCAAGGCGTTTAATGATTGCACTTTCTATATCATCAATTAGTCACAACGCAGCATTTGGATTTTGCAAGTGATTAGCGACGTAATCTATAATTTCGTCCAAATCTTCCTCAAAGAGAGGAAGAAATAATAGCTTATATTTCTGCCTTATCATTAATCCTACTTCTTGCTCTAGAAAAAACTTCTGATGCCCCATAACGAACAGTAGATTGTTCTGCACTTATATCTGCTTCATCTAGTTTTTGTTCAATGTTATCTGTAAGCACAGAATACTGCTCCAAGCTCAAAAGAACCATTGTTCCATAACCGTTTTTTGTTAGAAAAACAGGAGAGTTAGAATCGGCAATCATTTTCTCTATCTCTGGAAATTTATTTCTGAGATCTGAAACAGGGCGAATGTTAATCATAAAGGCACCTCATATCTAATAAAATTCTATCATAATTTTATCATAATAAACACTATAAAGATGTATATAATTTTAGTTTTTACCTCAAACTTACGTCTTTTACGACGCAAGTACGATGTAACAAACATTTAAATCCTTATGTTCACTTAAGCTTTTGCCATTTATGGATGAAATAAAATCAATTGTTATAGAGATACTCGACTCTCTTCTCTACATCTCTATAGATTCTCTCTTTGTCTAGTGTTTTGTACTCTCCATCTTCGTAAAGAATTTTCCCATCTACCATATTTAATGTTACGTCGCTTTCTTCTAGTGCATATGTAACTAGAGCAAGTGGATCTAATAGAGGTTTTGCGTGTGGACTAGATAATGAT